>JAJZXI010000045.1 GCA_021806545.1 Actinomycetes bacterium
TGCCGGACATGTTCTCGGATGAGGATCTGGCGGCCTTTGGTCGGCTGCGCTTTGCATTCGACCCACTCGAGCGCTGTAATCGTGGCAAGCTCTTACCCACGCCTCGGCTGTGCGGAGAGCGTCCCGGTCGCTATGTGCCACATCCGCTCGAGGTCACAGGACATGGGGAGCGCTGGTGACGGAGGAATCGAGAGTCGACCCAGGACCAACCACTCCGGCAGGGCCGTCCGACCGTGCGGACGAGCTCATGGTTCCGCGCACCCCAGACGAGCTTTCGGTGTGGCTACGCTCGCTCCCGCGGGATGCCAGGCTCCAGGTGCAAGGTCTTGGCACGAATTGCCTTGTGGAGGCGGGCGATCGAAGGGTGGTGAGCACGGTCGGTCTCGACAAGCTGGTGCATCGGGTCGATGATTTTTCCGTTTCGGTTGGCGCTGGCGTGCCATGGGATCGCCTGCAGACCCAGCTTCGAGCCGCTGGTCAGCGAATTGCCGCCGATGTGCCCGGTTCGGGAACGGTCGGCTCGATGGTGGCGACCGGTGCACGGGGAGGTCTGATCCATCGGTTTGGCCCGATACGCGACCAGATCATCGGCATGACGGTGGTTCTCGCTGATGGTACCATCGCCCATAGCGGTGGAACCGTGATCAAGAACGTCGCTGGTTATGATCTGGCGAAGCTGTTCACGAATTCACGGGGCCGCTTTGGCGTCATTGCCGAGGTGGTATTTAGAACACGCCCGCTTCCGGGTTCCCAGCGAACGGTCGTCTTTTCGGTGACCAGCGATCGGGTCCAGGAGGTGGTGGTCGCCTTGCGCGCTGGCAGGGTTCAGCTCAGTGCCATTGACTTCGCGAATGATAGCTTGTCCTGCTTGATCGAGGGCGATGAATCCGTGATCGCCCAGCGGGTCGCACGCCTCGCCGCGTCTGTGTCGGGTCTCGAGGTGATGACCCTTGACCAAGAGGAGTCGCAGGCTCATTGGCGGACGTTGATCGATGGTCAGCGTCCCGTTGTCTCCGGCGCAACGCTTGGCATTTCGGCGCGAAGTACCCGCCTTCTTACTCTTCTTGATGAGCTAAGAGACGACTTTGGTAGTCACTACCTTGGCAGTGTTGCCCACAGTACCGCAGGCGTAGCGGAGGTGTCGGTGGCGGGTGTTGGACTTGGTGAGTTATGCGAACGAATCAAGGCTCGGGTGAGGTCCTTCGGTGCTGGCATGGAGCTGCGTGCACGATCGTACCACGGGGTGGGGGAGGGTCTCTCGAGCGAAGAGTGGTTCGTTGACCCAAGCCCGGTGGCCGCTGGGGCTTTGCACACACCGGAAACGCGTGGCCCGCGCGAATTAGAAGACGTTAGACAGATGGGTGCCGGTGATCTCATCAGCCGGATTGCATTGGCTCTTGATCCGTTAGGTAGGTTTCGTTGACAGATCATACAAGCACCATCACACCTTCTGATGCGCAAGCAATGACGGCCCTGAGCGCCGCTTGTGTGCACTGTGGCTTCTGCTTGGCGGCATGCCCTACCTACGCGGTTACGGGCATGGAGAATGACTCACCGCGTGGGAGGATCTGGCTGCTGACCGATGCCGCCTCGCGGGGTGAGCTCTCGTTGAAGGTTCGTACCCACATCGACCGCTGCATCGGGTGCGAGGCGTGTGTACCGGCTTGTCCGTCAGGGGTTCGTTACGACCAGCTCATCGACATTGCCCGCCGTGTGGTCAACGATGGCCGATCGCCGGCAGTGGGTGTCGCCCGGGCAGTGGTGACGACGGCATTTGCCGGGGCGGCGAAGGTAGGCTCTCTGGTGGCGCCGACGCAAGCTGTTGCACGGTGGAGCACCCGCGCACCGCTCATGCGCCGCTCACTCACGCGCTTTGGGTCATTGAATGCGGTGATGCAGCAGGCAGCAACTATTCATCCTCAAGCCCACCTGGCATTGGACACCTCGCTGGTTGCCAACGAGCGAGGTCGCGTCGTTCTCTTGACCGGCTGTATTAGCTCCGTGCTCTTTGGGGAGGTCAACACGGCCACCGTTCGGGTTTTGAACGCCGAAGGGATCTCGGTGATCGTGCCAAGGGAGCAGGGTTGTTGTGGTGCCCTGGAGTCTCATGCCGGTAGGCATCAAGCCGCCAAGCGACGGGCCACCCATCTGATCAAGGCGCTCAATGTGCCTGGTGTTGATGCGGTGGTTACGAACTCTGCTGGATGCGGGGCGATGATGAAGGGTTATGGCGATCTTCTTGACGGAGACGTGGATGCGGTCCGGTTCGCCGGCAGCGTGCTCGACGTCATGGAGTACCTGTCACGATTCGAGTCGATTGCGCACTATGGGGAGATGGAGCGCTCGGTGCTGTATCACGATCCCTGCCACTTGGCCTTCGCTCAGGGCATCCATGCGGAGCCCTTGGCGGTGCTCGAGCGAATTCCGGGTCTCAAGGTCGAACTCGCTGGTGGCCCGAACTGCTGTGGGGCGGGTGGACTGTATTCCATCATGCAACCAGAGCTGGCCCGCGAGATCGGTGAGGCCAAGCGCGACGCCATTTTGGCTACCAAGATCGACCTCATCGTCTCGGGGAATCCAGGTTGTGCGATCCAACTCAGCTCTCTACTCGCAGAGCAGGCGGAGGTTGTGCACCCCGTATCATTGCTGGCACAGGCGCTCGCTCCATGAAGTTGGCCGAGGGGTACGAGGTTGAACTGGGCCGACTGCTGCCGGAGGTGATAGACCTGCGTGCGAAGATCCTACGGCCGGGGCTTGATCGCTCGACGGCTTCGTTTGCAGGTGATGAGGACCCGGAGGCGATTCACGCAATCGTGCGATACCGGTCACGAGTGATTGGTGTTGGCAGCCTGGTGCCTGAGCCCTATGAACATCGACCGGCGCTGCGTCTTCGGGGGATGGCCGTCGAGGATGACTTTCGAGGTCAAGGCGTCGGTTCCACGGTCCTCGAGGCGTTGCTCGGTTTCTCTCAGGCGCCCAATTCACCCGGGTCCGGCCTGGTGTGGTGTCTGGCGAGGGTGCGGGCGCGTAGCCTTTATGAGCGCTATGGGTTCGTCGTTGATGGAGATGCGTTTGAGATCGAGCCGATCGGAGTTCATGTCCGTATGCTGAAGGTGCCGCGATGAACCGGCTTACCGAGACGCTGGAGTTGGTGCGAAGCCAGATGCTCGAGGTGGCGGATCTGCACCTCGGTCAACTGTTTGCCGAGCTCAGCGACCTTGAAGACATCGATGTACTCAGCCGGGAAGTCGTGGCGGGAACCTGGCTGATGCGGATGAAGATGAATTGGCTGCTTGATCAAGATGATGATGAGGTCATCGAAGATGAGGAGTTGGATCGGGCGCTGGAGGGGATTCTGCTCGGGCTGGTCGAGAAGGCGATCTATGCCTCGGCCTCTAAGGCGATGCGCACGCGTCTCGAGCGTGCATCGGCGTCTTTGCCAGTCTCACTCGAGGCATCGGAGCTCATCGAGGAGACCGATCACTCGGTGGTGCTTGCCTCCTCAGATCTCGGGGACGCTATTGCCCGTGCGCTCGCGCGCGCATCGGCTACGACCCAGGCGGAACCGACGCCACTGGTGCGCTCCTCGGTTGACGTCGTAGCGATCGGTATGGCATTCCTGGCTCGCCTCGAGAGGATGTCGTCGTTTTCTGCGATGATTGCCGACGGGACCGGAGTGGAAGTTATAGTGAGTTTCGTGATACTGCTTGAAGCCCATGCGTTTGGCGCGGTCGCCCTACGCCAGGTTGGTAGCGATATCGAGGTCGCTGTCGTCGATGGTCAGCGGCTCGCCCTGGTCGCAGAGATGGTGCGCACCCTTGGCTGAGATCGATGGGCTCGGATCCGAGGAGGAGGGTCATACACCCTCCATCCGTGCAACAGCACGGACGATCGAAGGCCTTCTGTCCCTGGGCGTTGGTCCGATTGAAGTTGATGAACTCGCGGAATTTCTCGTTCTAGACGAGATCTTCGTGGAGGCGGCCGTGAACTTTCTCGCTGAGGAGCTCGTCCGATTGGATCGAGCGACAAGGTTGGTCAAGGTGGCCAACGGCTATGCGCTCAAGACAGCTCCGGACTTGGCTAAAGTCCTCGGGCGCTACCTCTCGGAGGATCAGAGCCCGACACTTTCAGGGGCGGCGATGGAGGCGCTTGCCGTCGTCGCCTATCTCCAGCCGGTGTCGCGCGCTCAGGTCTCGGAGATCCGAGGCGTGAGCTCAGACGGAGTGATTCGGCTGTTGGTGGATCGAGGGCTCATCGAGGGCGATCGACGCCGAGGCAGGAGTGGCGAGCCGATCATGTTTACGACGACACCGCTGTTTCTTGAGCGATTTGGTCTCGCGAGCCTTGCCGAGCTTCCGGCGCTGGCCGATTTCGTGCCCTCCGCTGAGCTGGTCGAAGTACTTGAGGAGTCACGACGGAGTCGGTAGGGGAGCGCCTGCAGAAGGCTCTTGCCGTGAGGGGTTACGGATCTCGACGAGCCTGTGAAGCGCTGATCGAGGCTGGTCGCGTCACGGTCAATGGGGAGATTGCGCGACTTGGTCGGCGTGTCATGGATAGCGATCTGGTCTTGGTCGATGGGGCCCCGGTAGGGATCGCGGACACCCTGGAGTACAAGCTGTTGAACAAGCCGATCGGCGTAGTGTCAACCGCCAGCGACCCGCAAGGTCGCCCTACGGTGGTCGACCTCGTACCAAGTCGCGGCCGAATCTACCCCGTCGGCCGCCTGGATGTGGCAAGTGAGGGACTCTTGATCCTTACGAACGACGGACCGCTGGCCGACTTCCTCATGCATCCGCGAGGCGGCGTGGAGAAGGAGTATCTCGTGGCGGTTGACCGACGCGTGACGTCGCAGCTGCTGAGCTCGTTGCGCCGCGGGATCGAGATCGATGGTGAGATTCTGGTTGCCAAGCGGGTGGGCCAGCTCTCAGCGCAACTGCTTCGGATTGTGCTCAAGCAAGGCAAGAATCGCCAGATCCGACGTATGATGCAGGGCTGCGGATTTGAGGTTACCCGGCTGGTGCGAACCAGAATCGGCCCACTCTCGGATCCGAGTCTCGCTCCGGGTGCCTCACGCGACCTTACCAGCGCGGAGTTGATCGCCCTGCGAGGGGGCGGGGGTTCTGTCAGCTAGCCTGTCACGAATGGGAGTTCGAGCAGTCCGAGGGGCAACGACGGTAGCACAAGACAGCACGGTCGCAATCGACGAGAGCGTGCGTGAACTGGTGAGCGCTATGATCGAGCGCAATGGGATCCAGAAGGATCAGCTGATCAGCCTGCTCTTTACTGCGACGGCGGATCTGCATGCGATGTTTCCTGCGGCCGCCGCTCGAGCGATGGGCCTCGGGGATGTTCCGCTGATGTGTGCTCAAGAGCTCTCCATCGTCGGTGCGGTGACCCATTGCGTGCGGGTCATGATGCATATCGAGGACGACCGAGATCGCGGACAGATCCACCACGTGTATCTTCGTGGTGCGGTTGGCCTCCGTGATGACCTGCCCGAGTAGCGAAGCATGCTGGCGCGTATCACTGCGAATGAACCTGCGATCAGCGGCGTGTTGGTGCCGCCTGCGGACAAGTCGATCAGTCACCGTGCGCTCTTGTTTGCGCTCCTGGCCGAAGGGACGTCGCGTCTCGAGCATCTCAGCACCGCCCACGATGTTGGCGCTACCGCCAGGATGATCGAGCTCTTTGGAGCATCAGTTACTGGAGGTGGTGCCGAGACCCGCATCACCAGTCCTGGGCTGTGGGGACTGCGTGAAGCCGCAGACGTCGTTGACATGGAGAACTCTGGCACTGGTGTGCGACTTGGTATTGGCGTCGCCACGTTGGTACCGGGCATTACGGTATTTACTGGAGACACCTCGTTGCGGCAGCGGCCAATGGCTCGGGTGCTCGGCCCCTTGCGGCAATTGGAGGCTTCGATCTGGGGCCGTGGTGGCGATGCCATGCTACCGGTGGTCGTTCGTGGAGGAAAACTCAAATCTGGTACCGTTGACCTTCGGATCGCATCGGCTCAGGTCAAGTCGGCGCTGCTCCTGGCGGGTTTGGGTATCGATGGCCCGGTACACGTCACCGAGCCTGTGTTGACTCGTCCCCACACCGAGGAGCTACTTGAGCTAGCCGGCGTAGCGCTGGAGGAGTCCTACACCGCAGACGGAGCCCATCGCGTGACGATCAGGGGACCCGCACAGCCGTCACCGCTGACATATTCGATACCAGGTGACCCGTCAGCGGCGGCCTTCTTCGTTGTCGCTGCCGCGGTGATACCAGAGGCTAACCTGAGGGTTGATGGCGTTTACCTTGGTCCGACCCGCAGTGGCTTTCTTGATGTCTTGGGGACGATGGGTGCCGCGATCGAGCGAGGAGACAGTGATCTCGTCGTTGAGGGTACGCGATTATCGGGAACGGTGGTTCAAGGTCTGGCCATACCCAGTCTCATCGATGAGATTCCGATTCTCTGTGTGGGCGCCGCCTTTGCCGAGGGCACCAGCGCCTTTCGCGATGCAGGTGAACTCAGAGTGAAAGAGAGTGACCGAATTGAGGCCACCGCTCGGTTGCTCGAGGCCTTTGGTGTCGGCGTCGAGACGTTTGATGATGGGTTGGTCGTCCATGGAGGGCTTCGTCCAGGATCGCTCCGTGGTAAGCGGCGATGCATCTCGGCTCGGCTGGATCATCGTATCGCGATGGCTGGTGCTATCCTTGGGCTTATTGCGGGCGGCGTGACCGATATCGAGGGGATCGAGACAGTCGCCACGAGTTACCCCGGTTTCTTTGACGACCTGCGTCGGCTCGGCTCGGCTACGGTTGAGATCGGCGAGTTTGATGAACGAGATAGGCCCTAGGCTCTTTGTGTCGGTGACCCCCTGGGTCGCGAACGATCAGCCTCCTCTCGGTGAGCCATAATGGTCTCCGATCCCAACGATTGCCTCTAGTTTGGCTATCGCGAGCGTCAGTGCTAGCTGATCCGCTGGGTCAAGACGACCGAAGGATGAGCGGGCTTGGTCGACGCTGAGTTCGACGACCGCGGTCGTCATCGCTTCACCCTTGGTTGTCAGGGACAGGGTTGCTTTGCGACCCGGTTGGCTGACACCCGGGGTGTGCACGTACTCGTCACGGGTGAGGCGTTCGATCTCTTTGCGCAGGTTGGAAGGATCGGCCCCGATCATCCGACTGAGTTCTCGCAAGCCGATGTTCGGGCGCTCGCGAAGCGCACGAAGGATGGCGGCCTGGGGTTGGGTGAGTCCCAGCACCGATAGCCGTTCGCCCCACTGAGCACGAAGATGACGCGCGAGACGAGAGAGCCGAAAGCCGACGTCATTCGTAAGTCGTGCCTGGTCCTCAAGGGTTTTCGTCACGGAAAAGTGCTCCTATGATCGCAATGCCGCGACTGTAGGCCGGTAGGCCGCCGGTGATCAGCGAAAGCTCAACGACGCCTATGAATTCGGCAAGTGTCGCTCCCGCCTTCTTAGCGGCTCCTGCATGCAGGGACGCGGCCTCTTCTTTGAGCGCCAGCAGCTGAGCGAAGTGGATGAGCTGCGCGGTCTTTCGGTCAAGTGGGTTGTTCATGATCAGTTGGTCGCGGAGTGCTTCGACCTGGACCATGCTTGCCTCGCGCCCACTCAGGACGTTGAGCCGGATTCGCTCGGCGATCGAGGGAGGAACGACGCCGGTGAGTTCTCGATACCGATCTTCGATTGCGGAGACATCTATCGTCTTGGGTTCGCACATCAGCGCACCCTTGCCATAGCGGCACGAATCGCCTCGAGCGCAGTTGCCGGCAGCGAGGTCGCACCCCCAAGACTGACGGCGGCTAGCTCGGCCTCAGCTGCCTCTTCGAGCACGGTGAGTAGCTGCGCCGTCGCTACTGGGTCAGTACCGAACACCAGTACACCGTGGTTGCCAAGGAGTACTGCGTGTGTCTCAGGATTTGCCTTGATGAGATCGATGATGGAAGATACTGAATCTTGTGACCCACGAGGTGCCCATGGAGCCACCGGAACATCGGTGGCCTGGCCCCAACGTAGGAGTGCCTCATAGCGACAGGGGAGTGCGACATTGGCCATCGCAAAGGCGAGGAGATGTGGAGAGTGGGTGTGGATGATACCGCCAACCTCAGGGCGGATCTTGTACACCTCGGAGTGCATGGCGACGATCTCTGCGTTGGTCGGGTCGAGTTCACCTTCGAGCACGGTGCCGTCGAGGCTGACCGTGGCCAGGCGATCTTCGGTCAAGTTGCGGACATGGCCGTCGATGGTGAGCAGCATCTTTTCGCCTTCGAGTCGGGCCGAAAGGTTGGCATGGCCAGTATGGGACATCACTCCATTGATAAAGAGCGTATCGGCGGCGCGGGTCACGAGCTGTGCTTGGGTAGTCATCTGAGGGTTCCTTCTCTTGATTCGTTGGCTTATGGATAATAGGTAGTGTGGTAAATACTACACGAGACGGACGTTGGTTCCTGCGGTTTGGGCCAAGGTTTTGCTCTTGGTAGGCGGTTTAGCCGTGGCCACGATGGGCTGGTTGATTCGCGTAACGATCCACGAGAGTCATGTTGGATCTCGTGCGGTCGAGCGAGGTCGCGCTAGATTTGGGAGGTGCTATCGGTGGCGATGTGCGCAGTGGTGAGGATGGTACTCATGGATCTTGGAATTCGAGGGGCGAAGGCGCTGGTGATTGGCGGCTCACGCGGCCTCGGCTTTGGGGTTGCACAGGCGCTGGTCGACGAGGGCGTTGAGGTGGCCATAGCGGCACGCAATGCGTTGGCTGGAGAGAGGGCGGTCGGCGAACTTGGTTCGCTTGTCCGCTTCTTTTCGGTCGATCTCACCGCGCCGGGCAGTCCCTCCGAGCTCGTCCAGAGGTTCATCGACATCCATGGGCATATCGATATTCTGGTCTTGAACGCCGGTGGTCCATCGAGTGCCTCTTTTGGACAGATGAGTGCGTCCCATATCGACGAAGCTGTCGGATCGGCGCTTGCGCCGATGATCGAGCTGGTGGAGGCGGCGGCGCCCTTCATGATGGCACGCCGATGGGGCCGAATTGTCTCGATCAGCTCCTATGTGGTTCGGGAGCCGGATCCCCAGATGATGCCCTCGAACATGGCCAGAGCGGGCTTGTTGGCATACCTCAAGGCTGCTGCGCTCGAGCTTGCACGATTTGATGTCACGGTGAACTCGGTGCTGCCTGGGTTACACGGGACTGAGCGCCTGGCGAACCTTCGCGATGCCGGTGTTGATCTCGATCGTATGCTGGCTCGCGTTCCGATGGGGCGGTGGGGAGAGCCCCGCGATTTCGGCCGGACGGTTGCCAGTTTGTGTGCCTCGTGGGCGGGTTACATCACCGGCCAGGCCATCGCCGTCGATGGTGGCGCAACTCGTGGGCTCCTCTAACTGGGAGATCCCAGAGTGCGTTGGAGCGACGCTGCGAAGCTCACGAATGGATCGGGATCTCCCAGAGCGGGAACCACCGTTGCATGTCGGTCTCAATCGGCAGATCCGTGCCCACGACCGCCTTCAAAGAGAGTTCCCTCTCGTTGTCGCGTCGCTCGTTTCCCGTTGGGACGAATGGGTAGAAGGTGCCGCGCTTGTAGAGATAGATCCAGTAGACCATCGAGTGGTCGGTAGTGTCGGTGAATGGGTAGAGGGAGCAGAGGAGTTGCGGCGAAAACCCGTGATCTTCGAGGCTACGGTTGACGGCGTGCGATGCGGTCACAACGGTCTCGAGGTCTTGCCCGTCAATGACCACCCAGCGGTAGCGGAAGGAGTCCGTCGTTACGGATACCTTGACGTCGTTCATCTCCTTGAGGACATCTTGGAACTCTGACTCAGTGTTGGCAAACGCTGCTCCTGAGGCCGGCTTGAACACGACAGCCGCCTGGTTGGTTGGGACGAGATTCGCTGACACCTGCAGAGTAATCGCGGCGCTCGAGAGCGCAAAGATGGAGTCAAGGTTGGCGTTCACCTGCTTTGACTTACCCATGAGGGCGTCGAAGAACCCCACTACTCGGCCTTCCCGAGCTCGCGGTCGAGCGCATCAAGCTGCGCGATTCGCTTCTCGATGCTGGGATGAGTTGCGAAGAGTCCCGAAGCGAGGGATGGGTTGCGAGGGTTGATGGCTGGTGTGAAGAAAAACGCGTTGAAGGCTTGCGCGGTGCGCAGATCACGGGTTGGAATTTGACCCATGGTACCCGAGATGCGCAAGAGCGCTGACTTGAGCGCGGCCGGTCGTCCGATAAGAATCGCACCTGCTCTGTCCGCTGCGAGCTCGCGATAGCGTGATAGCGCCCTGATCAGGAGGAAGCTGATGGCATAGACAACAGCCGAGACCAACATGATAAGCATCTCGACGGCGAAGATGTTGCCACCTCCGTTGCCGCGTCCGCCGCCGCGGCCGCGGCCGCCACCACCGCCCATCATGCCGCCAAAGAGCTCGGAGTAGAACATCAGTCGTGTGAGGAGCCCAGCAAGTACGCCGAGAAATGATGCGACGGTCATGACGACGACATCGCGGTGCGCGACGTGGCTCAACTCGTGTGCGAGGACGGCCTCGAGCTCCTGGGGTGGGAGTCGGCGCAGGAGACCACGGGTCACACATACGACGGCCTTTTGTGGGCTGCGACCGGTCGCAAAGGCATTGGGCATGTCGAGTTCAGAGATGGCGACTCTCGGCATGGGCATGTCGGCGAGCGTAGTGAGTCTTGCGATCATTTGATAGAGCTCTGGAGCCTGCTCTTGGGTCACCTCATGCCCATGCATGCCAAAGAGCGCGATGCGATCGGAGAAGTAGAACTGTGCCACCAAGAGGGCACCAGCGATGATCACGATAGCGAGGGTGCCGACCCCGACGGCTATCAGAATGCCAAAGAACAGGACGTAGACCAAGCCGAGCAGGAAGATGGTAAAACCCATCCTTAGGCTCAGCCCTCTATCCTTTACGTACCGAGAGTTTGCCACAGGACCACCTTTCTCGATTAAGCCTCATGCGGTGAAAATGCCCGAGCGCAAGCCGTCGTGGCATGCCACCACGCCTGCTATCCTAGCAGCTGGTTGCGGAAAGGTGAGAATGAGGCATATGCGACACGTTCAGGAATGCCTGTCGTAGTGGAGCCGTTGGTCATCGCCATCGATGGACCGGGTGGCTCGGGTAAATCCACGGTTGCTGCGTCGCTCGCGACGGCAATGAGCCTGCCGGTGCTCTCCACCGGTGTCTTCTTTCGTGCGGTAGCGTGGGGTTTGGCGGACACGGGGGTAGACGATGCTCAGGTTGACGATTGGTTTGACCGTCACTCGGTCGCCGTCGAAGGGCAACTGGGTGTAGTGGACGGTGTGGTGCTCACCGACGAGCTGCGTTCACCCGTAGTCCAGGTGAGCCTGTCAAAAGTGGCGGCCTCTCCCCGGGTCCGCAGCCATGTTCTTGACCTCGAGCGCCGCGAGATCGAGCGTCTTGGCGAGTGTGTCGTTGAGGGTCGAGATATCGGTTCGGTCGTCTGGCCCCATGCGTCTTGTAAATTCTTTCTTGCCGCCCGCCAAGAGGTTCGTCTAAGACGGCGTCCAGAGGAGGGACCAAAGCTCTTCGAGCGAGATCGTAAGGACAGTATCCGAGCTCATGCACCGTTGGTCATAGCCGATGACGCCTTTATCGTCGACAACTCCGACGACGCTGTTGACGAACTCGTGATCCGAATGCGCGAACTCATCGGAGTTCGCACGGGCAGGTGTTGATGGACCAGTCGCGTTATGTAGCGCCGACAAACTTCGAACGTTGGTTTTATAAGGGTGCACAACGGTTGGTCGAGGGGTTCAATCGTTACACGTGGTTGACCACGGTGCACTATGAGGAGGCGATGCCACCACCGCCCTATCTTCTAGCTCCGACGCATCGTTCCAATATCGATACCTTGTTGGTTGGCTCGGTCACCCGTGACCCGATGACCTACATGGCCAAGTCGGGACTCTTCGTGAATCCGGCGATTGCCCAACTGTTGCGCCTACTCGGCGGCTTCCCAGTCGATCGCGGCGGCACGGATCGCGGCGCGGTGGAGGTTGCGCAGGCAGCTCTTGTGGCAGGATCGAGCCTTGTCGTCTTTCCGGAGGGCACTCGGCGGAGGGGATCGGTGGTTGAGGACCTCGAGGAGGGGGTGGCGTACCTCGCATTGAAGGCCCAGGTGCCGATCGTCCCCGTCGGGATCGCGGGATCGGAGCGAGCCATGCCGATCGGCGCAAAGCTGATCTACCCAGGAGCCATTGCGATCGAGGTTGGACGGGCTATCTACCCCTTGTCGGTGCGCACCGGCGAGGTGGCGGGCGGGAGAACTCGTCGCTCAGAGATCTCTCGGCTGACCGACATCTTGACCAATGAGCTGAATCGACTCCGTAATGAGGCCCAGCATCAACGTGTTATGCTTCTGCAAACCTTGGCCTAGGTTGCAAACCATTGAGTGGGGCTAGCAGGCACAAGACAGTGGGAATAGGTCTGGGATTCTGAGCGGCGCTTCAAGGGTTGGCGGCGGAGCTGGTTGAACGCTGTTGTGGTTGAGAGTTTGAGCATCGTATTTGGATACAAGGAGCCGCGCGGCTCGAGCACCCCAGACTATCGAGTGCCAATGCGCGTCACAGAGACGGCACCCAGGCCGGTTCGACGCTGAGCTCGGCGAGCGCACCACGGGCGTCGTCATGGAGGCCGACATCGACGGGAGCTTCTTTATCGAGGAGGAGTGCTCCCGCGCAGGCGAGCCCGTTGAGGAGTTCGCGTAGTTCGGGCGGGGCGGGAAAAAACTCATCCTCCTCGACCGCACGTACGGTCTCGACGCCATCGCGAGGGTCAAGACGCTCAACCACCCGCACAACGATGTCCTCGGCCGCGGAAGCACCGGCGGTGATGCCGACGGTACCGGTCAGGTCATCGGGGAGCTCCTCGTCGGAGTTAACGCGCAACACGCGTGGCACCCCGTGCGAGCTGGCTACGCGGACGAGGGCTCGGGTGTTCGAGGAGTTCTCCGACCCTATCACGACGAGGGCGTCCAAGCGCGGGGCGATCTCGATCACCGCGGCCTGTCGATTGGTGGTCGCATAGCAAAGATCGGAGCGTCCAGGCATCCAGACTTCGCCGAGACGCTCTTTGGTGCGATCCGCAAGGTTGGACCATTCAGGCACGGCCAGTGTGGTCTGTGCGAGCAGCGCAACGGGACGTTCGTCGATTGCCAGCGCCTCGACATCAGCGATCGTCTCGACGAAGTCGACGGATGCTGGAGCTTCGGCGACAGCGCCGACCGCCTCCTCGTGGCCACGATGGCCAATATAGACAATCCGATAACCCTTTTTGGCCCGAGTCCGAATCTCGTGGTGGACCTTGGTGACGAGCGGGCACACCGCGTCGATCACGGTCCCTCCTTGGCGACGAGCCTCCGCGATCACCTCTGGGGGGGATCCGTGAGCACTGAGCATCACTGGAGCTCCTACCGGAACATCAGTGACGTCCTGGACAAAGATGACGCCCACACGGGTGAAGGTCGCTACCACCAACTGATTGTGCACGATCTCATGGTAACAATAGACAGGAGGGGGAAAGATGCGCACCATCCACGCGAGCGCATTGATTGCTTTTTCAACGCCAGCGCAAAACCCTCGAGGCGAGGCCAAGATAACCTTGTCAACCTTCACGACTCCCCAGTCTAGGCGGGTGCGAAACCGGCTGGATTGCTAGTAAAGCTCACCTTCAGCCTTTAGGCTGGTTTCGTATGCCCCACCCCATCGTCCTTCGTGTCTCTCCCAGCTCTCCCGCAGATCGTGGAGGAGTTTTGGTAGGTGATGCCTTGGTGGCGGTCAATGGCGTCCCTCCTCGTGACATTATCGACTACCAGCAGCTCGTTGACGGCCCAGATCCCATCTTGACGGTGGAGCGTTCCGGTCTGGAGCTAGAGCTGATCATTGACAAACCTGCCGGGACCTTGGTTGGCATGGAGATCTCTGACGCGCTCTTTGACAAGGTACGCACCTGTGATAACCACTGCGAGTTCTGCTTCATCTACCAGCTCCCCAAGGGGCTCCGGCGTACGCTGTACGTGAAGGACGATGACTATCGTCTGTCGTTTCTCTACGGCAATTTTACGACGTTGACTCGTTTTACTGAGGCGGATTTCGAGCGAGTCATTACGGAGCGACTCAGCCCTCTGTACGTCTCCATCCATACCACAGACCCCCTGTTGCGTGCTGAGATGCTGCGTAACCGACGAGGGGCAACCTCGCTGCGGTGGCTCGAACATCTCTTGGATGCAGGGGTGCGGGTGCATGGCCAGATTGTGCTTGCACCAGGCATCAATGATGGTGCTCATCTCGAGGCGACGTTGACCGACATTCTGTTTCGCTTCCCCAAACTGGCATCGGTTGGTATCGTCCCCCTTGGGGTCTCGAAGTTCACCAAGGAGGCCAGGATGCGTCCGATGACCAAGGATGAAGCTCGTGCAGCGATCGGCACCGTCGAGGAGTTCGCCGCGCTCGCTCGTTCGATCGTGGGCCACCCGATGATGTACTGCTCTGACGAGTTCTACCTCTTGGGCGACGTCGAGCTCCCATCGCGCGAGATCTATGGCGATTTCGAGCAGCTTGAGAATGGTGTTGGCGTCACCCGCGCGTTCGAACACGAGTTTATTGAACGAGAGGCAACCGGGGCGAAGGCTCATTCTGGCTTCTTCTCCTCCATCGACGGAGCTCCTGCATTGGGTTATCGTGCCGTGAGATTCCGCGCAAAGGGCTTTGGTCAGCGGCGGTCCACGGGCACTGTGTCGGTTGCCATCATCTCCTCCACCTACGGCAAGCTGGCCCTCGACCGAGTGTTTCGTGCGGCTGCACAGTCTCCGGTAGACGTCATAGAGGTGAGAAATGAGTTCTTTGGAGGTAACATCGCAGTGACAGGCTTGATGAGCGGCCAGGATGTCAGGCGTGCTATCGCTGATGTCGAGTACGATCGACTGCTGCTGCCAGATGTATGCCTGAGCGAAGGTAGGTTCATCGATGGGCTCGATGCTCGTGAGCTGCCTCGGCAAGTCGAGGTCGTGCCGACCGACGGTGCATCGTTGGCGGCAGCGCTGCAAGGGACAGCCTTCCCATTGATCGGAGGATCCCATGGCTGATGTCACCAGAGTGGCGATTGTCGGGCGGCCCAACGTGGGGAAGTCATCGCTGTTCAACCGTATGGTTGGGCGCAGGGTGGCCGTAGTGGAGGAGCGGGCCAAGGTAACTCGCGACCTCAAGGTCGGTGAGACGAATTGGCGAGGTCGGACCTTTGAGTTCATGGATACGGGTGGTTGGTTGGGCAAAGGCGACGCTCTCGACCAGAAGGTATCAAAGATGGCAGAACGCGCGGTGCGTGAGGCCGATGTGGTGCTCTTTTTGGTCGATGTCCGTACCGGGGTCACCGACGAGGACTTAGATGTGGCCAAGATGCTGCATCGGCGACAGGGAACCACTCTCATCGTCGCGAACAAGGTCGACCACGAGCGCTATGATCCACAGATTTACGAGTTCCTGCAGCTGGGCTTTGGCGACCCAGTCGCAATTTCAGCCATGCACGGACGCAACACCGGTGATTTGCTGGATACACTTGGCGAACTCACCGGCGGGTTTGCCAGTGACGATGCTGGTGAATTGCCGATTTTCGACGACCGTGACGAGTCAGACGGCGAAGAGGAGCTACCGCTGACCGATGCCAAGCGCACCGAGGAACGCGAGCTCTCCGTCGCCATCGTTGGACGCCCCAATGCAGGGAAGTCGACGTTGTTCAATCGCGTGGTTGGCCAGGAGCGGGCCGTCGTCTATGACCGGCCGGGCACGACTGTCGACACGATTGACACCGTCATCGAGACGGAAATGGGTCCGGTCCGCTTCTTTGATACCGCCGGCCTGCGGCGGCGGTCACGCTATGCCGAGGCGACGGAGTACTATTCGATGGTGCGTACCTTACGAGCTATCGATAGCTGTAACGTCGCCATTCTCGTTGTCGATGCGACCGTTGGGGTTACGGGGTGGGATCAGCGGCTTGCAGAGCGGATCGACCTGGCGGGCTCTCCGATTGTCTTGGTGCTCAACAAGTGGGATCTGCTCGACCACGATGCTCGACTGATGGTCAACGCCCAGGTCAGTGATCGTCTCTCGTTTCTCACTGGCGTCGAGCCGATGCGCATCTCCGCACAGAGCGGCAAAGGGATTCATCGGTTGTTACCGAAGCTCTTCGAGGCTCAGACTGCGTACCGTTCGCGAGTTCCCACCGGAGAACTCAACCGGTTCTTGCGCTCTCTCCAGGGTGCCAATCCTCCGAGAGAGGGTCGTATCCTCTACATCGTGCAGGGGGCCTCTGAGCCGCCGACGTTTACGCTGTTTGTCACGAAGCCTCTGACCACATCGTATCTCAAGTTTTTGGAGAACCGGATTCGCGAGGAGTACAGGCTTGGGTCGACTCCGATCAAGGTGCGCGTGAGGCGCAGGGATTAACCTGACCAAGGGATTGGCAGAGAGGCTGGAACGCGATGAGTGAACGGGTAGCCCAACGGGCAGAGCAGATCAAGTACGGTTGGCCCAAATCCGTTGAGGAGAAGCTGAAGAAAGCAGAGAAGCTTCACGCACGGGAGCGTATCTCCTTGTTGTTGGATCAAGGGTCGTTCCGCGAGGATGGACTTTTTGCCAACGAGCGTGACCCGAGCCTACCTGCAGATGGAGTGATCACCGGCACCGGGACGATCGATGGGCGAGCGGTAGCGATTATGGCCAATGATCAGACGGTGAAGGCTGGATCTTGGGGAGCGCGCACGGTGGAGAAGATCATCCGCATCACTGAACTCGCATACAACGAACTCCTGCCTATCTTCTATCTCGTGGACTCCGCTGGTGCTCGAATCACTGACCAGGTCGAGCTCTTTCCAGGCCGGCGTGGAGCTGGCAGGATCTTCGCGAATCAGGTTCGACTCTCGGGTCGGGTTCCGCAGATCTGTTGTCTGTTCGGGCCGTCGGCGGCGGGCGGTGCCTACATACCGGCTTTTTGCGACGTGGTTTTTATGGTCGAGAAGAACGCCTCGATGTACTTGGGTTCACCGCGGATGGCGGAGGTCGTGATCGGCGAGCGTGTCACGCTCGAAGAGATGGGCGGAGCGCGCATGCACGCGTCGGTCTCTGGCTGTGGCGACAACCTGGTTGGCGATGACGAAGGGGCTCTACGCGCGGCGCGCGCCTATCTCTCGTATCTACCGTCGAGCTATCAGGACAGTCCGCCACTGGAGGAGGTGATGGACCCGATCGTCGAGCTCGACGATTCGATGATCCCGATCATGCCTCAGCAAGGCTACGACATGCACGCGATCATCAACGCTATCGTGGATGCCGGGAGCTTCTTCGAGATCAAGCCGCTCTTCGCGACGGAGATTCTGGTGGGTTTTGCCCGTTTGAATGGCGCGAGCATCGGGGTCATCGCCAATAATCCGATGTCCAAGGGCGGTGTGCTTTTCGGTGACTCGGCGGACAAGGCGGCTCGGTTCATCTGGAACTGCGATGCCTTCAACATTCCTCTGCTGTTTCTGGCTGACGTTCCTGGTTTCATGATTGGCTCCGAAGTTGAGCGACAGGGGATCATCCGACACGGTGCCAAGATGATCACTGCTGTTGCGGAGGCAACGGTTCCCAAAATCTCGGTGATCGTCCGCAAAGCCTATGGTGCGGGACTCTATGCCATGTGTGGTCCGGGCTTCTCCCCTGAGGCCACTATTGCCTTGCCTTCGGCGGCCATTGCTGTGATGGGACCTGAGCCCGCAGTGAATGCCGTCTACTACAACAAAATCGCTAGCATCGAGGATCCTGAAGAGCGTGAGGAGTTCATACGAAGTCGACGCGAGGAGTATGAGAAGGATGTTGATCTTCTGCGCCTAGCTAGTGATCTTGTCGTGGATGTCATTATTGAGGGTCGCTTTTTGCGCCAAGAGCTAATCGATCGCTATGAGCGTGCACGGCGGCGCGATCGATTCTTTTCGGGACGTCGACACGGGATACCTCCGGTCTGACCAGCGGCCAGGCGTGAGCTCACCAGCACGCTTCTTCGCGTTCGGCCCCAGCGCTATAGGCGTGTGGTTCCGTACTTTGAAAGACGTTTTGGGTTCGGAGTCACCGCGGACGGCGCTTGGGAGTACGAACGGCAGTGCGCCGTACTACACGAGCGCTCTTGGGGTGCGAGGCTGAGCCATGGCAATCGCAGTGACGAGCAGGTGAGGCGCCGAGTTGATTGTCTCCAAACGTGATCCGAGTAGATGCGATGTTGTCACTGAGGTCGCGACCTTTGGCGCAAAGGACGTGTGGGCAGAAC
>JAJZXI010000001.1 GCA_021806545.1 Actinomycetes bacterium
TGGTGGACCAGGATATCGGGGTTGCGGTGGTGGCTACGCACCGTGGGTGAGGGTCAAACACGGTTACAGGTGTTGTGCAATCGAGCTCGGGTGTGTCTATCCTCTAGCGGCCTGGGGAGGTCGTGGTCACCTCTCCCTCCCAGAAACGCCACCAAGACCCGGCGCGAAACCAGTCAATCTGATCGTGGATTGCCAGCGATTCACAGAGCTCATACGGCTACTAGATTCCACCCGAGACAGGTGGCAGGACGACTACTTCGCCAGAGACCGGTATTGTACTCGTAACATCGAGTACGGCTGAACCTACGGCGAAGCGACAGTAAGGAAGCAAAGCTGCGAGCTCGGGTCCACACTCGTTACCAAGAGCCTCAATCAACTCGGGAAGATTGGCTGCACCAGCAACGATCTCGACGTTGTCGGTTCCAGCAATCGCCTTCGCAGCCCCAAAAAACCTAACCCGCATCCGCACCCCTCGGTTCGAGCAGCGACTCAATCTGGACCGTAATCGCATCGAACGCTGTCTGGAGCGACGCGATCGCTCGCTCCACTTCCAAGAGATCCTCTGCCGTCTGGCGCTGCTGCGTCTCGTCCATCATCCCTGTCATTCTAGCTCGTTGACTCCTGTGCTAGCGTTCGGCTCTGGCCCGGAGCACAGCGCACGTAGCGAGTTGCTGGCCCCAGCCGCATGCCAAACAAATTGCGCCCAAGCACTGCCCTCGAATGACTCGCAGCGCCAAATCACTTCTTTCCGTTTCCGCGCCCCTTCGCTTGCAGACATGTACTGTGCAGTAGCTTCGTTGTCCCCCGCAAGCTTTGCCAGCGTGCCAGCGCCGACCTGTTCTCCAGAGAGCGGATCGACCCATCATCGAGGAGATGGCGAAGCCGGGGCGAACTGAGCGCTGGCCCCAACGAGCCACCGGTGTGGTAGCAGCTGGTCTTCCCTGTCTACCTGCCTGCATCGACAACCTGACAGATCGAAGACAGCCTTCGCCGTAGGTATCAATGCCCACCTCCGTGCATCGCGCAGGGCAAGGACAGGAAATAATAGTGCTTGAGTTACGAAAGCTGCCCAGTGCTCGATGACGGGTTCAGTTCTCGCTCCAAGCGACGTATCTCTGGGATCGAGAGCGCTCAATATACGAACGACGAACGAATGGCGAACAGCAGGTACCATCCACACAGCACCTCGGCGAGCACCAGCAGGATGCCGTTGGGTCCAAAGAAGAAGGTCAGTACCACACCGGCCGCAAGTTGAATAATCGTCCCTCGAAAAATAATCTGCCATCCGCGATATCGCAGTTCGCGCAGCGGTCGAACACCAAAGAGGTAGACAAAACCGTAGCAGGCAGTGAGTCCGGCGGCGACATAGAAGCTTGAGAGCGCCGACCCACCCACACAACCGAGCAGAACACCGGTGCACGAGCCACCGAACGCGGTGGCGGCACTAACGATGTCAAAGGCATCGAGCAATACGAGGATCGCGACGGTCAGCGCGATGACCCAGGCCCACTTTGTCAATCGGCTCGTCACCACCTCAGGGAGCTTAGGTAGACGATCCGAGAGGCTCCACAATCTATCCTCCAACGTGACTAACATCTATGGACCATCCCCCGCCTCGACTTTCGCGACGTTCAGATGCCAGTATAGCCAATGCCCGATTCTCGGAGAAGCTCGGCGAACGGTGAATCCGCGATCTACCAATCTCTCCACCTTCGCTCCGATAGCCAAGGGCACCGGTGCTCAAGTCAGTCGCTAGGATGCTTCCCAATCTGGGTGAGAGGATCAACAAGGTGACGGGGGAAGAGCAAGACTGGTTGGTTCGCGCTAACCAAATTACGAAGGTGTTCACCACCAATGGCCAGGGTATTCTCGCCCTTGAAGAGGTCGACCTGACACTGAGGCAAGGATCGTTCACCTCCCTCATCGGACCATCCGGATGTGGCAAGTCAACGCTCCTGCGTATTGTCGGGTCAATCGAGACTCCAAGTCGAGGATCGCTCGATCAGCGTCAGTCCCCGCGGATCGCCTTCGTCTTTCAAGACCATGCACTCTTCCCCTGGCTAACCGTGCTCGACAATGTTGCATTTGGACTCAAGATGGCCGGAATTGCAACCAAGGAGCGGTACCGGCGTTCGCAGCTCTGGATCGAGCGCGTGGGTCTTGCTGGCTTCGAACGCACCTTCCCAAATGCCCTTTCCGGGGGCATGCGCCAGCGGCTTTCGATCGCTAGAGCCTTTGTCACCGAACCCGACGTGCTGCTCATGGATGAACCGATGGGAGCGCTGGACGAGCAGACGCGCCTCCTGATTCAAGAGGATCTGATTCGTCTCTGGGAGGAGACCCGCAAGACAGTGCTGCTCGTCACACACTCTATCGACGAGGCTATTCTCCTTGGCGATCGCGTGGTGATTATGAGCCGGCGCCCAGGACGGATCAAGACAATCCTTGAGGTGGATCTCGAGCGACCTCGTAGCTTGCACACCATGACCGATCCGCGCTTCGTCGCGCTCAAGGATACCATTATCAGTGACCTCCACGATGAGGTCATGGCCTCGATGGACCTCCGATGACCACCTCGAACAACCCCATCCGCGACGAAATCGAACGCAGTACCGCCCGAAGTCGGCGTCTTCGTCAACGTGACCTCGCATTAGGTATCACCACACCAATCGTCCTCCTGATACTGTGGCAAGCGGCAAGCTCCACCAACCTCATCGACGCAAAGATCTTCACACCTCCTAGCAAGATCTTCGCGACAGCACTGACGCTCATACACAACGGAATCCTGACCCACGACCTCCTTATCACCTCCCTGCGCCTGCTCATCGGCTTCATTCTTGGGGGCGCAGTAGGGGTTGGCGTCGGGATATTGCTAGGGATTTTTCGCACGCTGCGTGCGGCCTTCTCGCCTCTGTTTGCTGCGCTCTACGCTGTACCTCAGATCGCAGTCCTTCCTCTCCTGCTGGTCATCTTCGGTATCGGCGAAACTCCAAAGATTCTTACCGTCGCCGCCGTCTCGTTCTTCGTGCTTGAGATCAATGCTATGGCCGGCGTTCGCTCGATTGATCCGCAGCTACTCGAGGCTGGCAGCGCCTATGGCGCCAAGGGACGACGTCTCTTTTGGCATGTCTTGTTACCCGGCAGCCTTCCTGCAATCTTTACGGGACTCCGCGTTGGCGTTGCGCTCGCGCTGGTGGTCGTTACCGCTACCGAGTTCGTCGCGGCCAACAGTGGGCTTGGCTATCTCGTCTGGAACTCCTGGCAACTCTTCGAGCCCAACGCGATGTATGTCGGACTCATCACCATTGCGCTGGTTGGCGTCATCCTCACCGGGATCGTCGAACTGATCAGTCGCAGGCTCATGCCGTGGCGCGGCCGGAACACTCGTGATTGAGACACTGAACGCACCCGGGCTAAAACACGCTAAAACATGCGCTTGGGCTCGTTTACGTTGCTATAATCGCCTGAAACAATCGTTACATCGTGTCAACCGAACAGCTCTTGTAGAGCGGTTCGGTTAGAGAATGTCCAACTGAGGAGGATCACGACCAATGCGCCGGATCAAAGGGTTTGCGGCTCTCGCCATTGCGGCATCCAGTGTGCTAGCCGCCTGCGGCAGTACCGGTTCATCAACCACGAATGCGACCGCGACGACCAACGTCACCGTAGCCTATGTACCGATCCCCCTCTTTGACCCGTTGTATATCGCCATGGCCAAGGGTTACTTTGCCAAAGAGCATATCAACGTGCATCTCACCGTCGTCTCCTCTGGGCAGAGCGCCACCACACTGGCCGCCACCAACCGCGTCCAAGTAGTTCTTGGAGGATTCTCAGCTGGCATGTTCGACGCCATCCATCAAGGCCTGGACTTTAAGGTTGTAGGGTCCATGGCCGCCGAAGCCCCGGGTCCAGCCGCCAACGGCCTCGTTGTCGCTAATGGGGTCATACCTGCTGGCAAGACCTTGACTGGCTCCGAACTACGCGGAAAGAAAATCGGGATTGATGGCGGAGCAGGGGCGGCCGGAGGCTACCTGCTTGCCGAAGCCCTCAAGCCATACCACCTCACCCTGTCTGACGTGAACGTCGTCAACCTCGGATTACCAGACATGCAAACGGCCCTGGCCAACCACTCAGTCGTCGCCGCCTACCCTTCCGCCCCCTTCCTCTCGGCGATCTTGGCTGCCAGGGACGGTACTCTCGTCTCACCTGCACCCGTAAACGCTGCGGTGGTCGGAGTCATCTACGGTGGTGCATTCGCCAAGACGCCGGCTGCACAGCGCTTCTTCGACGCACTCGCCGAGGGCGCACAAGATCTGCAGGGTTCGGCCCAGACCAGCGCTGCAAACCTTGCAATTATCGCGAAGGCGACCGGTGAGTCCACCGCGATCTTGAAGTCAGAGCCGCCCAGCATCTACGCTCCTAACCTTGCGCCTCCAATCGCGACGCTTGGCGCCATGCAGAACGTCTATATCACCAACGGCCTGGTTGACTATCATCACCCGATGGGGACCTCCACCTTTGTGGATGCAAGTTTTGCTAACCACGTCCCGACGAGCTAGTCCAAGCTATCGGAGCAGTCTCCCTCGCACCCACAAGTGTCTAAGGGACTAGCCTGATAGCCATGCCATCGCTCTTTGACCTCGATCGCGCCGCCGCAGAATCGGTACTTGGAGCACGATATCGCGCAGACCAACTCTTCGAGGGCCTCTTTGACAAGGCGTTACCGGTCACGGACATCACCTCCCTTCCAGCCCGACTCCGAATGGAGCTGGCTGATGAGTTCCCCTTGAGCCTCAAGGAGCTTACGGTTACTGCAAGCGACGATGCAACCACGCGGAAGTGGCTCTATGAGGTCGACGGTGGGCACAGGATCGAAACCGTCCTGATGGAATACCCACAGCGGGCGACGGCATGCATCTCGACACAAGCCGGCTGCGCCATGGCGTGCAGCTTTTGTGCCACGGGGCAGGGTGGCTTTGGCCGCCACCTCTCTCCTGCGGAGATCATCGAACAGGTCTATCGTGCCAAGCAGGCTGCGCTGCCACGTCGACTATCGAACATCGTATTGATGGGCATGGGGGAGCCACTGGCCAACTATCGCTCTGTTGCTGTCGCGCTACACCTGATTGTCGAGCGCTTCAACATCTCCGCTCGACGTATCACGATCTCTACCGTTGGGGTAGTTCCGGGTATCGACCGTCTCGCACTCGAAGGTTTGCCCCTCACCCTCGCCGTCTCATTGCACGCCGCCAACGACGAAGATCGCTCCAGCATCATCCCCTTGAACCGCCGTTACCCAATAGAGCGCGTCGTTACCAGCTGCGAAGGGTGGACGAAAGCAACCTCGCGGCGTATCAGCCTGGAGTGGGCGATGATCGACGGCTTCAACGACACCCCCAAGGCATTGACCGAACTCACCACCATTGCCCGACGCCTGCGCGCGCATGTCAATCTCATACCGCTGAACCCAACACCAGGTTACCTGGTCCAAGGAAGTACACGTGACCGCGTGTTGGCCTTCCAACGGGGACTCCAGGACAGTGGTGTACGTTGTACCGTGCGTTCGACCCGAGGACAGGCCATCGACGCCGCGTGCGGGCAGCTCGCCATGCGCAACGCAACACGGCCTCGCCAAAAACGGCCCACCGGCAGTCTCTCCTCGGCAGTTCTCGAGGGCGTCGTACCAGTACCGACATCCATCAGGCGCTGACCGGCGTCAGATCGCCTCGATCCCGGCGTTGTGTCAACTAGTGTGGATCAAACTGACAAGCCCCCCAACGGAGAGTAATTCTGAGGCGTCTTGCTTGAAAGGACCATTCCATGACCACGACATCCGCTCCCGCTAGCGATGACCGCATCGTTGAGCTTGCCCCCTCGATACTGCCCTGTGACTTTGGGCGCCTGGGCGAGGAGCTCCAGGCGCTTGAGGAGGCGGGGGTTGACAGGATCCACTGGGATGTGATGGATGGTGTTTTCGTCCCCAACATCACCATTGGAGCACCTGTCGTCGCCAGCTGTCGGCGCTACAGCTCACTCCCCTTTGAAGTGCATCTCATGATCATCGATCCGGAGCGTTATGTGGGTGAGTTCATCGACGCCGGATGTGAACTCATCACGGTACACGCAGAGGCTACCCGACATCTGCATCGCACCCTAGGTCTCATCAAGTCCCTAGGAGCCCGGGCGGGCGTCGCGCTCAACCCAGCCACCCCGTTGAGCGCGGTAGAGCATGTTATGGACGAACTCGACGTCCTCATGATCATGAGCGTCAACCCAGGGTTCGGTGGTCAGCACTATATCGAATCAATGGACGCGAAGATTCTCGCTGCCGTTGCCTTACGAGAAGCGACCAACCCAAGCGTGAAAATCGAGGTAGACGGCGGTGTCTCTGAGGAGACGATTGCCGGCTGCGTCATGAACGGCGCCCAGATCCTCGTCTCAGGTTCGGCGCTTCTTGCTCATCGTGATAACCTTGGCCAAGCCGTCAACCACTTTCACCAGCTCGCTACCGCGGCGAAGCCGTCGTGAGATACCCACAGATGATCAACTCCCATCCACCAGCGCCACCGAGGACACCAGCCGCTGCATGAGCGGCTCCAGCTGATCGAAAGCTCCACGCTCGCCCACGCACCGCCACCACCTCTGAGGGCTGCGCCGTACCTGGCGCCCCCGAGAATGAGTCGCGATCGCCACGGCCGGTGAAAGGAGCCGCTCTTGGCTTACTCGATGACGAGGACACCGAGGCGAGCCATACACCATATCAGCCGTCTTTGCATTTCTGATCAGGATCCTCGGATCGTGGAGTCTCACAAGAGCTGCTCACCACCTCGGCCTCGAGCCCTCTCACCGCTGAAGCCTCCACAGCCGTTCGCCTCACGGCTATCGAGCCAAAAGGAACACAATCCGGCGCTACGTACCCATGGAACAACATCGGCGTAGCGACAGCCTGTGAAGCAAACTCCTCCCGAGCGCACGCGCACCCAATACCGCATCTGCGTTAGTGCGGTGCTAGCGCCCCCGGCGGCACGACCTCCTTTGCGGCCGCGAGCGCCAACGGCGACAGCGCCGCCTCGCCACCGGCTGCAATTCGAGCCAGTTCATCGCGCATAGCAGGCGACCAGAACCGTCGGAGATGGTTAACGATCCGAGCTGTGCCCTCCTGCTCACCCAAATACTCAAAAATATCTGCAATCTGGTTGGCCATTCTCACGACAGACTCGCCCGTTACGTTTCCTGAATGCGTCACTGACTGTTCGCCATCGAGTTGAGCAGCCTTCGCGCTCTTCGGGTAGACCTCCACAGCCGTAACCTTGTACTCCGGACAGTTCGTTGCCCAGTCCGAGAACTCGGTCGTCACCAAATTCGCAGCGTCACCAGGGAAATGGAAAGTGGTGTAGACGACCCCTTGAGGCACACGATCGGTGATATGGGCATGTAAGCTCGTCTCACCCACCCGACTAGCCAGGCTAACCAGGGTGCCCTCTGCAATTCCACGCTCTTCCGCATCAAAGGGGTGAATGTCGAGCACGTCCTCACCATGCCACCGCAGGTTCTCGGTGCGCCGTGTCTGAGCGCCGACATTGTATTGGCTCAAAATACGTCCGGTGGTGAGAATGAGGGGGAACCGACGATTCGCACGCTCGGGCGTAGCGACGAACGGCGTCTCCGTGAAGTGACCCTTGCCACGTACAAATGAGCCAACATGCATGACGGGTGTTCCCAGCGGAGCCTTCTCATTGCACGGCCATTGAACACTGCCGACCTTGTCGAGCAGATCGAAGGAGACACCAGAGAACGCTGGGGTAGTGCGCGCAATCTCATCCAGGATCTGTGAACTATTCTCGTAGTGCATTGGATAGCCCATAGCGTTGGCAAGCTCACAAACGGCCTGCCACTCGTGCTTGCCGTTGCGCGGCTGCATGACAGGGCGAACCCGGTTTATCCGACGCTCAGCGTTGATAAAGGTCCCGTCCTTCTCGAGGAATGAGGTTCCCGGCAAGAACACGTGAGCATAAGCCGCCGTCTGATTGATGAACAGATCCTGGACGATCAAGAGTTCAAGCGACGACAGAGCCTTGGCAACATGCTTGCTGTTGGGGTCTGACTGCGCGATGTCCTCGCCTTGAACAAACAATCCCTTGAAATGTCCGTCGATCGCAGCGTCGAACATGTTGGGGATCCGCAGCCCTGGTTCGTTGTCCAGCGTACGACCCCACTCCTTCTCGAAAATCGCCCGCACGCTGTCATCGGAGACATGTCGGTACCCGGGGAATTCATGGGGGAACGAGCCCATATCACACGATCCCTGAACATTGTTCTGTCCCCGAAGTGGGTTCACCCCCACCCCTTCTCGGCCTAGGTTGCCAGTCGCCATCGCCAGATTCGCAAGCGCCATCACCATCGTCGATCCCTGAGAATGCTCCGTCACACCGAGTCCGTAGTAGATCGTTGCATTCGGCGCGGTAGCATACAGCCGCGCTGCGGCACGCACATCCTCCGCAGGAACTCCCGTGACAGAGGCCAGTGCCTCCGGACTATTCTCGGGACGAGCCGCGAACTCGGCCCAGGCGGCGAAACTATCGGCCTCGCACCGCTCAGCCACAAACGACTCATCCACCAGCCCCTCCGTCACCACCACATGGGCGAGGGCATTCATCAACGCAACGTTGGTACCGGGGTGCAGCTGCAGATGATGTGCTGCATCAACGTGCGGCGTTCGCACGAGGTCAATCCGACGGGGGTCGGCCACGATCAGCTTGGCTCCCTGGCGCAGACGCCGCTTCATACGCGATGCAAAGACCGGGTGCGCATCCGTCGGATTAGCACCGATGAGCAGGATGACGTCTGCCTGATCGACCGAACGGAAATCTTGCGTCCCCGCAGAGGTCCCGAACGCCTGGCTCAGACCGTAGCCGGTAGGAGAATGGCAAACACGAGCACAGGTATCGGTATTGTTGTTGCCAAAGGCGGCTCGTACCATTTTCTGGACGGTGTAGACCTCCTCATCCGTGCACCGTGATGAGGTAATCGCCCCGATCGAAGCGACGCCATGGCGGCTCTGAATATCCTTCAAACGCGTCGCAGCATACGAGATGGCCTCGTCCCATGACACCTCGCGCCACGGGTCGGTGTACGCCTCTCGAATCATCGGGTGGAGGACCCTGTCCTTGTGTGTCGCGTACCCCCAAGCAAAACGGCCCTTCACGCACGAATGCCCCTCATTCGCACCGCCATCCTTGTACGGCACCATCCGTACAACCTGGTCACCTCGCAGCTCTGCTTTGAAAGAACACCCGACACCACAGTAGGCGCAGGTGGTGATCACGGTGCGGCGGGGTACACCGAGTGAGATAACCGACTTCTCCTCGAGCGTTGCCGTTGGGCAGGCCTGAACACATGCGCCACACGAGACACACTCTGAATCGAAGAAATCCCTTCCACCCGTCGCAACCGTTGATCCAAATCCACGACCCGCTATCGTAAGAGCGAACGTACCTTGTATCTCATCACACGCGCGTACACACCGCGAACAGACGATGCATTTGGAGGGGTCAAAGCGAAAATATGGGTTGGAATCGTCAGCCGGTGCATCGAAATGATTGTCACCGGCGTAGCCGTACCGAACATCTCGAAGGCCAACGGCCCCGGCCATCTCCTGAAGCTCACAGTCGCCGTTGGCTGCACAAGTAAGGCAATCGAGCGGATGATCGGAGATATACAGCTCCATTACTCCTCGACGGAGCTTCTCGAGCCGTGGTGTCTGGGTCGAGATGCGCATCCCGTCAGCAACTGGCGTCGTGCACGACGCCGGAGTCCCTCGAACCCCCTCGATCTCGACAAGACACAACCGGCAAGACCCGAAGGCCTTGAGGCGGTCGGTCGCGCACAGCTTCGGCACGTCGACACCACCGATGGCGGCTGCCCGCATGACCGACGTGCCTGCTGGAACACTGACATCAATACCATCGATCTCGACATGCACGATGGTCTCTGACTTGCTCTCACTAGTCCCCAGATCGTGCTCTTTGAGTAACGTCACGGACTTCTCCTCTAGCTCACTAACTCGTACCCTGGCCACCTGCATCAGACACGCCAACAACCGGTGACCGATGGAAATCATCCCTAAAGTGGTGAAGGGCGCTCCGAACGGGCATCGGGGTCAAGGAGCCCATCGCACACAGGGAGCCACTCACCATCACCTCACAGAGATCCTCAAGGAGCTCAAGATTCGCCTCACGCTGATCACCTGCAATGATGCGATCAATCACCTCAACGCCCCGAACCGCGCCCAGGCGGCAAGGAGTGCACTTGCCGCAGGACTCCTCGGCACAGAACTCCATGGCAAAGCGCGCCTGCCGCGCCATGTCAACCGTCTCGTCAAAGACCACAACACCGCCATGTCCAACCATGGCATCGATCGCCCCAAAGCTCTCATAATCTATCGGGACGTCGAAGGCGGCAGAAGGCAGATAGGCGCCAAGCGGTCCGCCAACTTGGGCGGCCCGAACGGACCGGCCGGAGCGTGTTCCGCCACCAAAGTCGTCCACCAGCGTGCTGAGAGTGACTCCAAACGGTAACTCGACAATCCCCCCGTGAGCGACATTGCCCCCGATTTGAAACACCTGCGTTCCCCGTGAGCGCCCAACCCCGAACGACTGATATCTCGCTGGCCCATCGGCAATGATACGCGGCACCGAGGCCAGCGTCAGCACATTGTTGATCACCGTAGGACGATCAAAGAGCCCGGAATGCGCTGGCAGTGGGGGCTTCGCTCGCACCATGCCCCGGCGGCCCTCAAGGCTTTCGAGCATTGCCGTCTCTTCACCGCAGATGTAGGAGCCTGCGCCCACCCGAACCGTCAGCTCGAACCTGTGCGGCGATCCGAGGATGTTCGATCCCAACCATCCACGCAGGTAAGCGACCTCGATAGCGGTGCGCATAGTAGCAATGGCATCGGGATACTCCGATCGGACATAGACAAAACCCTCGGTAGCACCGGTCGCGAGGCCCGCGATGATGATCCCTTCGATGAGACTGAATGGACTACCCTCCATCAGCATCCTGTCTGCGAAGGTGCCGCTATCGCCCTCATCAGCGTTGACGCAGACAAACTTCACGTCCTCGGTTGGGGTGGTTCGCACCGTCTCCCACTTGATTCCGGTTGGGAATCCTGCCCCGCCACGACCTCGAAGTCCTGACTCCGTCACCGTCTCAACGATGGTCTCCGGCGCCATGGTGAGCGCAGCACGCAGCCCCGATAGCCCACCATGAGCCTCATAATCCTCAGGCGAGAGTGGATCGAGCACACCGACCAGCTCAAACGTGTACCGACTTTGGCGTGCAAGCCAAGGGATCTCCTCGGTCGGACCCAGGTAAAGCCGATGATCGGCACCGGCGAAGAGACCGGCACGCACGAGATCCTCGACGTCCTCAACAGACACCGGACCATAGGCCAACCGACCGCGATCCGTCTGAACCTCGACGAGCGGCTCCAGCCACAACATCCCACGCGATCCATTGCGCACCACGGTGACCGGTATCTCATGGGCCTCGGCGGCTCGGCGTATCGCCTCAGCCACCTCATCGGCGCCCACCGAACGCGCAGCCGAATCGATCGGAACGAAAACTGTCGTCATGCTACCAACCAACAACTCACAAGTATGGAGCCAAAAACTCGTCCAATGTCGCCTCGTCTAAGCGACCAACCAAACGTCCATCGATCACGCCCGACGGCCCCAGCGCGCAGTTTCCAAGACAGAACACCTGATCCAAGGAGACGCGGCCGTCCTCGCTCGATTCACCAACTCCCACCCCGAGACGCTCGCACGCGTGAGCGACAAGGCCCTCCGCGCCCACAGACTGACACGCCTCTCCCCGACACAGCCGTATGGTCGCCTGCGCAGGAGGCTGTCGGCGAAAATCCCGGTAAAAACTGACCACACCCAGCACTTCTGCGCGAGAGAGGTTCAGTACATCCGCAATCGGGGCGATAGCGGTGTCATCCACGTACCCCAACTCCTGCTGCACTGAGTGCAGAATCTCGAGAAGCGGACCACGGGCGTGGGCTCCCTCTTCAGCCAAATCTCGGACTCGTCCCACATCATAGGCAGAAGACTGCTCTGTGCTAGCCGTCACGGGAACACTCCTCTCAGGAGATCTACTATCATAACGATAGCGCGATTGGCGGTATTTGTCAAGGTGATCATCCTCATCATTCTTGCCAACTTTCATCGCAGATCACCCATCAATGCGATGGAGCTAACGACGCGCTGCTCCCCTTCACGACGGTCACACCGTCGCCATCAGGGGATAAGAGCGACATCGGCGATGACAGTCTCTCTCTTAGTGTGCAAAGACTGCAGCATTCACCAACCAATTGCCGTGACAACAAGTCCGAATTAAGGGCTATAACAGCCTCACTCGACGATTATTTGCGGACCCTCTCGAGACATTATGACGTCGCACGTCATCTGGCTCGGTCCGAATCTCAGCGTGCTCGCAGTCAGGATGTCGGCGACGTGATTGTGCACCGGTCGTCTTGGGTGCGAACGATCGTATTCGACACGAGAGACCATTGCCAAGAGGACGGTACCCCTCGTGCGGGGATCTTCGCGCTCCCAGACGAACCACCCGAGACCAGCCTTCGGGTTCGGACTCTGCGACTCGGCAAACTCTCTGGTGTAACTACTCCTGGTGACGCGGTTCAAAGCGGGTACCAACTCCAGGGGCGGTCACGAGCCTGGTGGCTTCATGACTGGCGCCGCCGCCGCTCCGCAAGGTTTTGCAGATTATACCAAGCGGTCACCGTTGCGAGAATTGAGAGACCAACGTAGACCACCAACAGGGCAATCAGCAGGTGTTCGAGATAGGTTGACCACCCGTTATAGCCATCCAGTACGTTGCGCAGGCTCGAATACGTCGCGAAGAATGCCCCGACTAGTGTCAACCTCACCCGCCACGGGAACTTCACCGATCGTCCCCAGCGACCGAGGGGTGCAGGCGGGCGATACCCAACCGGGTCGCAATCGCATCATCTCCCGGGTACCAGAGGGCGTCGACTTGGCCGCAGGGACTCATCTCGCGCTCGAGGCGCGCAATCGTCTCCGTACCAGCGACGGCGACCACAACCGACATCATCGAATCAAGAAAAGATCCGCGCAGGAGGCGAAGCTGTCCGGCGTCCACCAGCACGCCGGTGCATCCCCCATTTTGGGAGCTCTGCATCACCGATCGTGCTACCAGATTCGTAGAGCTCTGCATCGCCGCTGGAATCTCTCGACGACGTCGCGCGAGCACGAAGCGGTGTTCACCAGCGATGTCCAATTCGTTACAGATCTCTACAAAGCGTTCAACCGGGTCCGGTGCCGTTGGAACCACAATAGCGACAAGGTGGGTCGTGGGCGCCAAGCTTGCGGTCTCAGCGACAAACGGGAGGCCCCGAAGGTCAACCACCGGTGCCGCTCCTGCGAGATCCACCACCAGCGAATCGATTCGATCACGGAGAAAGGCACCTGGACTCATGGCGCGCCGAGCCGCCGCGACCAGCTCCTCCTCGGTTAGCTCCGCTCCAGGGGGACCGACGACACCAACGCACTCCTCAACATCACGTTCGGTGGCTGGCGCGTGTCCCTCTCCGAGTCTGTCAACGACGGCAACAGCACCCAACGTCGGTGGCGTAGAGCCACCGACCCCTCCGCCAACACGCATCGCTGACGGGTCCATCGAGGAGGGACTACTGGCCGTTGACCATTGCGGGGAAGCGATGGTCGCAAGCTTGGCTACCTTGCCATCCCGTCGAAAGATCTTCGGAACCGCCGGCGGGGAATCTACCGTACTCGCTCGCCCATACGTTTGTGCAAGGTCATCCTGCACGCTGCGATAGTCGGACACATCGGCCTCGTTTCTGGTCTTCGGCATCGGTTCCTGGGTGAGCAGGGCACTGCGCAGTGCGGCCGCGAATCCGGGCGCCGAGACGGGCGCCATCGGTGGCTCGACGACGACGGTAAAACTTATGCGCTTCCCTACGAGGCCCGGCTTGCTCACTCGCTCGGCCGCGACCAGGCGCACCCCTTCGCCGAGTGTGGCTCGCGCTTTGGCGAGGGCCTCCTCAATCGACTTTCCATTAAACCGTAGCTGGTTCGACATCGCCAATCACTCCTATCTGAATCAACTTGAGTGAGGGAGCAAGCTCCCTCACGGCCAACACCGAGATCGATGCATCACCTGTGCGTAGCGTCTGGAAAAGCGCTCTGCGGATAGCAGGCATACACACAAGAACTGGCTCGTGACCCTCAATCTCCGCACGCATCTTTGCGGCTCGAATCTCCTCACGCAACCGCATGATCTCGTCCATCCCTATACCAAGGACGCGACGGCCATCAACCGTCACCAGACTCTCTGCAAAGCGCATCTCGAGCTGAGAGGAGAGATAGACCACGGCCAACCTGCCATCCTGGGCAAAGGCCGATGAGATCGAACCACCCAGAGCCTCCCGCGCCGCATCGAGCAGGGCGTCAGGCTCCTTCGAGGATCGGTATCGGTCCACGATGGCCTCGACGATGGCCGGGAGATTGCGCACGGGCACCCGCTCATCGAGGAGCTCGCGCAAGACGCGCTGGATATCACCCATTGCGACTTGGGCGGTGTTGAGTTCGTCAACGACGACCGGAGCCACGCGCTTGAGGGCATCGAGCATCTCTTTGGTCTGCTGACGCGTGAGCAGTGAGCCCGCATGGTGCTGGACAACCTCCGAGAGGTGCGTGACGATGACCGATGACCGATCCACGACCGTGGCACCAAGTACCTGCGCCTGCGTCTTGTAGTCCGGTGGGATCCACCGGGCGCGAAGCCCGAAGACCGGATCGACCGTCTCCTCACCGGGCAGCGCATCCAGGTTGTCACCGATAGCGAGCACCCGGTCGCGTGGAACCTTGCCACGACTGACCTCGGTCTCTGCGATCTTGATCACATACTCCGTGGGGCCGATATCGAGGTTATCGTGCGTCCTCACCGGCGGCAGGACGAAGCCGAGTTCGCCAGCGAGCTTGCGGCGCAGCCCCTTGACCCGTTCGAGCAGATCACCACCTTTGGAGGGGTCGACAACGTCAAGCAGTTCGAAGCCCAACTCGAGCTCAAGGATCTCTACACCGACGACATCTTGAGCCGTCTCGGGAGCCGCCACCTCAGCCAGGGCCTCGGTCTTGATCTCCTCGGTGCGATCGGGTGACTTCGACACTCGCCATCCGATCACGAAAACCGCGCCGCCGACGAGTAGGAACGGGAGCTTCGGCAGACCAGGGAGCAGGCCGAGTGTGCCGATGATGCCCCCGGCTATCTGGAGAGCCACCGACTGCTTGAGCAGCTGCTGGAGCAGGTCAAGGCCAAAGTCCGCATCATTTGAGGTGCGAGTGACGACCAATCCGGTGGCGATGGAAAGCAACAGCGCCGGAATCTGGCTCACCAAACCGTCACCGACCGAGAGCAGCGAATAGGTATCGATCGATTGCGTGACCGAGAGGTGATGCTGGACGACCCCGACGATAAATCCGCCGATCAAGTTGATCACGGTGATGACGGCGGCAGCGATAGCATCACCTTTGATGAACTTCGATGCCCCGTCCATCGCACCGTAGAAGTCAGCCTCTTTGGAGATGCGCGCTCGACGACGTCGTGCCTCGGCCTCATCGATATGCCCGGCATTGAGGTCCGCGTCGATCGCCATCTGCTTACCCGGCATCGCATCCAAGGTAAAGCGAGCGCCGACCTCGGCGACTCGGCCAGCTCCACTGGTGATGACCACGAACTGAATGATGAACAGGATCGCAAAAACCACCAGGCCTACGACTACCGAGCCACCGACCACGAAGTGGCCAAAACTCTCGATGACCGAGCCGGCATAGGCATGAAGGAGCACCAAACGCGTCGCCGAGACATTCAAGGCGAGCCTGAACATCGTGGCGATGAGGAGCACCGATGGGAAGGCTGCGAACTCAAGTGGATCGGTCACGCGGAGAGAAACACCAAGCACCACCAGTGCAAAGGTGATGTTTGCCGTGATCAGAATATCGAGAAGCTGTGACGGAATTGGAACGACCAGCATCACGACAATCACGGCGATGCCAATGGGTACCGCTAGCGCCAAACGGCGAAGACGGGTACTCTCCATGGTCCTCCCTCTGGAACCTTGGTCATCCGTGAGAACAGGGCTCTTCCGTGTATTGAACGCTTCGTCACCGAAGGGACCGACCTTTAATTACAAGATTGCCGAGCCGCCATAGCTGCGCCCTTAGGTGGCGAGTTCACTGAGCACCCGCTCCAAGATATCCTCCGGTATCTCGTCAAGATTGCTCTGATGGCTCGACTCATAGTAACGCGCCGTCGTCGAGAGTTGATAGACAAAGGCGAGCAGACGTGCCACGACAAGGAACAGCGAACCCGGGATGGACTCTCCGACCGGCACCGCGATATTGAGTGCTCTCGCGAGTGGCGGGTCAATCACAATAGGGACTCCAGCAACGCGGGCTCGCTCACGAATCGTCGCCGCAATATATTCCGAGCCCTTGGCCAACACGATCGGTGCACGGTGACTGCTCGGCTCGTATTGCAATGCGACCGCGACGTGGGTTGGGTTGGCGACCACGACATCAGCCAACGCAACATTGGCGATCATTCGACGACGCGAAAGCTCTCGGGCAACGCGACGGCGACGTCCTTTGGTCTGCTGGTCACCCTCGAACTGTCTCATCTCGTCCTTGACCTCTTGGCGGGTCATCATGAGCTGCTTTCGCACCTGGGTACGTGAACGCGAAAAGTCGATGAGAGCGATAGCGAGGCCGAGGACCCCCGTGAGGCGCACCAACTCTACGCTCATCGAGGCGACCTGTGCCGCCACCGCGAGCGGCGAGATCGACACGGTAATCAACGAATCGATTCCACCCAACAACAGCAGTGTCGAAACGACCACGACGATCAACAGTTTGACCACGGACTTGAGGGCCTCGACAGCCGGAGTTGTCGAGAAAATTCGCGAAAGATTCTTTCTGGGGGAGAAGTGCGTGATGTCGGGTTTGAGCTTCTTGGGTACGAACCGTATCCCCACCTGAGCCACGTTGATGAGCACAACAAAGGCCGCGATAGGCGCCGCCACCATGAACCCGAGTTCGCCAACCGTCTCGAGGCCGGTCTCAAGACGTCGTAGTGCCGTCGCCGTCGACACCGCGGCGCCGCCATCAAAGGCGAGGTGACCAAAGGTTACAATCCTCGCCTCCACGAGATGGAACATCAAAGGTACCCCCAGCGAAAACAGCAGTATCACCAACCACGTCGCGAGCTCCGCAGAGCGCGCGACCGTCCCCTCCTTCTTCGCCTTGTCGAGCTTGTGAGCGGTTGGCTGTTCGGTACCCTGGTTCTTCGGCATCGCCTATCCCAATAGGTCGCGTTCCGCGGCGAGAAGATCCCGTATCGATGCATCAAAGAGGTGTGGCAATAGCGGCACCGCGACCAGCATCAGAATGAACGACAGCAGAATTTGGAGCGGAAATATGAAGGTGAGCGCATATAGTTGAGGTGCGACCTTGGTCAGCACTCCCACCACAATCTGAGAGAAGAACATCACCGCTAGGATTGGAGACGCCACCTCCAGAGACGAGACGAACAGGATCGTCACGGACTTCACAAGTATCCCAAGCGTGAACGAAAGATGCAAGAGGTTCGGCGTGCCAAAGCTCGCAAAGTAGCCGTGGATGACGACCACATCAGCGCCGGAGACGAAGAACAGAACAATCCACATCAGGTTGTAGAACTCGCCGGTTACCGGGGTCTCGTTGAGCGAAAGTGGATCGAGCGCCGGTGGCGTTGCAAATCCACCAAAGAGGCCAACGAGACCACCGGCCGATTCTCCAAGTGAGATGAAAAGCATCGCAAAAAAACCCAGAGCAGCCCCAATCAACAACTGCTCAGCCGACGAACCGATGAGCCCCCCCGTGGTGCGTGGCAACGTCATCGCATGGACCAGGGGAGCCTCTGTGCCGAACCCAAAGGCGACCGCGATCGCGACCCTCACGGTGACGGGAACGACAGGCATCGCAAAGGGGAACGCCACCAGGATGAAGCCCATGGACCGGCTGAAGGCCAGCAGATATCCGATCAGCCAATGTGCATCGAAGGCTACCTGCACCGATGGTCACACCTCGTCATCTCGGCCACCTCAGAGAGATCGAACGAGGGAAGGGATCTCATGATACATCTGGACGGTAAAGCCATCCAACTCCGACAGCATCCAGTGCCCGGCCAAAAAGATGATCAGTGCAATCACCACCAGCTTGGGTAAGAAGCTAAGCGTGGGCTCCTGGATCTGCGTGAGCGTCTGGATAAAGGCAACGACAAGACCGATTGCCAACGCACCTGCCAGTACAGGACCGGCAAGCTTTGCCGCCAGATACAGCGTCTGCCCGGCGATCTGAAGGACTGGGCCATCGTTCATCAGCTTCTCATTTCATACTCACCAACAGGGCGTGGACCACGAGAGTCCAGCCATCGACCATCACGAAAAGCAGAAGCTTGAACGGAAGCGACACCAGTGTCGGTGGGAGCATCATCATGCCCAAGCTCATCAGGATCGAGGAGACAACGAGATCGATGACGAGAAATGGCAAGAAGATGACGAACCCAATGATGAAGGCGGAGTGGAGCTCCGAGAGGAGAAAGGCTGGGATCACCGCATCCATCGAGACCTTGGTAGGTGCCACAGTGCCCTGATGATTGACCTTGGCAAAAAGCTCGAGTTCTTGGGTTCTGGTATTGGACAGCATCCACGTCTTGATCGGAGTCTGCGCTCGATCATAGGCTTGCACGGCGTTGATCTGGCCGTGCAGATAGGGTTGAACCGCCACGTGGTCGACGGTCTTGATCGTCGGCGCCATGATGAAGATCGCGAGAAAGAGCGCAAGACCAGCGAGCACCTGATTCGGTGGCGTCGCCGTCAGTCCTAGCGCGTTTCGGGTGATCGACAGGACCACCACGATCTGGACGAACCCGGTAAGCAAGATGAGCAACGAGGGTGCCACCGAAAGCAGGGTCAAGACGAGGATGATGACCAGTGATTCGCTGGGCCCGGCCGCGCCATGCAAACTGATGTTCAAGCTCGGAAGCTTGGCAGCGGCCAAGAGCACCGCTGGTGCAAAAACTGAGCCCATGAACTAGCCCATTCGTCCGCTGAGCAGCCGACGAATGCCAGCCACCACGCTCTCCTTCTGCCGTCCATGCCAGATATCGTTATTCGTCCTACCCCAAGTTGCCAAGAGCTCACGCTCTGGATCCTCAATCTTCGAGAGATCCAGTACCTCGACCGGCTCTTGAGACACAGTCTCAGCCTCGAGCTCACCAAGCAGCGCTAGTTGGGTCCCAGAGACACCGATGAGCAGGCGTTTCTCGCCAGCGTCGAGCACAAAGATATTGGCCTTCTGCCCCAGTGCCACCCGTTGTGTCACCTTGAGAGGACCGTGTCCTCGTTCAGACCCAAGCGATCCGATGGTCCGTCGCTTCGCGATCCTCCCCATGACAACAATGAGTCCGATGACCGCGGCGAGTGCCAACAGGGCCGTTGCGATGGAGCCCATCAGCGCGCCGCCCTGAGGTTATCAACCTCCTCGGAGTTGACAACATCGACGATACGGACGCCGAACTCGTCATCCACCACCACGACCTCTCCGTGCGCAACGAGTGTCCCATTGACCAGTACATCGACGGGCGCATTAGCAGCCCGGTCCAACTCGATCACGTCGCCACTGGTGAGACTCAACAACGCCTTGACGGCCATCTTCGCCCTGCCGAGTTCGACGGTCAGCTCCATCTCCACATTGCGCAGTACTGCCAAGTTGTCGCCGACCTCCGGTCGGGCAGACTCGGTCATCTCCTCGTTCTCCACCATCAATCCTCCTCACCCACGATGATCGCCGCAACCCGTGAACCCGCCTGGCCCAAGACCGCCTTGAACAACTCAACCCGATCAACCACCACCGACATCGGGCGGCTCTTACGATGCCCGAGCCCGACGACATCACCCGGCTTGAGCCGAAGAAAGGCCTGCGAGGAGATCGTCGTGGAGTCCAGCCTGACGCGGGCAACAACCGGAACATCCTGGAGACGCCGCTCAAACGCGGCCTGGAAGTCGGTCCCATTCTCTTGCACGACAACCGCCCGCGAGGAGATCATCTCTACGACCGGCCTGAGCATCGAATACGGCAGTACCATAGAGAGCTCGCTTCCCTGATCATCGCCGAGCGAGAAGCGAAACTTCGCCCACACACACATCTCTGACAGCGGGATGCCCTGGATGAACTCGAGTGAGGGCTCGGTGTGGATCCGGTCAGGCACGACCGCAGTTTGGGTCGAGATAGCGTTCGCCACCTGGGCGACCATATCCTCAAAGAGTTTGGATGCCAGGCTCTGCTCGAGATCGGTGAGCTCACGTGGCTCGATCTCCACCCCCTCGCCATCACCGCCTAGCCTCAGGTCGATAAGTCGTAGGGTCACGGCCGCGGGTAGATAGATCGTCGCCTTCGAGGCCAGCGGGTGTAGCGCGAAGGTGATCACCAAACCAGATCCGGTCAGTTCGGTAAGCAGGCTCTCCCAGGAGAGCTGATCGATGGTATCGAGTTCGATTTTGACGTTACGTCGCAAGGCAGCGCCAATGAGCGTTGCGCTCGGCCTTGACGCGCTCTCGAGTAACAACTCGACGCCGCGCAGATGCGAGCGCTCAAAACTTCTAGGCAGGCGGAAGTCGACCGGTCGTACCGATCGCCGCTTCTGCTCCTCTATCGTCTCCCCACTCATGGGTTCTTCATCGACCGTAGAACCCTCGACTGAAGAATTTTCCTCTCTACTGCACGATGAAGCTCGCAAACAGAATCGACTGGACGCTATCCCAGGGCTTCGGACCCGTATGCAACACCGTATTGAACGCGTTGGTCAAAGCCACTGCGGCCTGGGTTCGCCCGGCGGTTGGAAGGAGTTGACTATAACCCATACCTCCGAAGGTCAAGATTGCAGCGTTGTTGAGCTCCGGAAGATCCTTGGTCACCTCGGCCTTGTTATCGCCCGGTGCCAGTTCTAGGATCATCTGTGCCTGCACGATATGCCCATCATCGAGGTTGGTCGTGATCGTGGGCATCGTATACGAGATACTCACCAGTGCCGCCGTCTTGGTACCCTTGATCGGTCTGGCTGGCTTCTTCAAGATCAAGAAATACGCCGCGACCGCGAGGATCACGACCACAGGGACGATGATCATCACCATCTTCTTCCCCTTCTTTTTGGGCTTCTCCTCGATAGCATCTGGCGCAACAGTCCTTGTCGCCATCGTTGTCCCTCCTTAGAGTCGGTTGGTAGTTTGCGAATTGAGAATGACGACGTCAACACGTCGATTGAGTGCCATGTTCGCCGGCGTTGAATTCGGAACGATCGGATGCGTCGCGCCAAAGCCGGTCGCAGAGAGTCGAGCAGCGCTCACTCCATCGGTGCGCATCAGTTGTTCAAGGACGGTTACGGCCCGCACGGCCGAGAGCTCAAAATTCGACGAGAACGGACCCCCATAGATAGGGGCGGAATCGGTATAACCCTCGACATCGATGTCATTCGGCAGTGGTTTGACCACCTTGCCGATGACGTTGACTACCTCGCTGCCGACCGGTCCAAGTGACGCCGAATCGGTGTTGAAGAACACCTTATCCGAGAGCAGTCGAACCACCACTCCCCGCTTCTCGACAGCGACCTGGACATCGGAGGCGAGATTCGCCTGGTTCAACGCCGCCATAATCTTCGCCGCGATCTGGCTGCTCTGTTGAGCTGAGGTGCTTGCCGGGGTCCCGCTGCCCGTCTCGGGGATCGAGATCTGCGGTGGACCCGGGGTAACTCCTGGGTGGGTGATCAGCGAACGGTGCTCTAGCAGGCCCGATCCCCCCTTGAGTGCTGACTGAAGCTGCATCTGGGAGAAGGTCTGGAGCAACCCCGTCTTGAACTCATCGAACTTCTTCTGTGAAATGCTACTCATGGCGAAGAGCACCACGAAGAGCGCGAGAAGGAGGGTGATCATATCGGCATAGGTGAGCAGCCAGCGTTCGGCATTCTCAGCCTCCGCCTCGCCCTGGGCGCGCTTACCCATCGCTTAGGCCGCCTTGCCTTTGCCCTGCTTTGCACTCTCGCCGCCCGCCCGATCAGCCGGAGCAAGATAGGTCATGAGCTGCTGCTCCAGGAGGCGTGGCGATGAACCACTCTGAATCGCAAGAGCGCCATCAACGATCAAGAGCTTTGCCATATGCTCCTGTTCAGCAAGGTGACTCAACTTATTCGATATCGGCAGCCAGATCACGTTGGCCGTCATTACACCCCACAACGTGGCGGTAAAGGCCGCCGAAATCGCCGGGCCCAGCGTGTTGGGCGACGAGAGGTTAGCCAGCACATGGATCAGGCCCATGACGGTCCCGAGGATACCCAATGTCGGCGCGAAACCTGCCATATCTTTGAAAAACTTGGCCCCGGCCTTGTGTCGTGAGCGCATCGCATCGATATCGGCCTCGAGGATCTCTCGAATCTTCTCACCATCGACGCCGTCGATGATCAGCTGGATTCCGCTGCGCAGGAATGGGTCGGTGAGATCCTTGGCCGCCGACTCGAGCGCCAGCACGCCCTCGCGCCTCGCCATCTCCGCGAACTTGACCAGCGTCTCGACGGTCTCCTCCGCTGTCAATGACTTCGCCATGATCGCTGACTTCAACGCGCCAACGATCCGACCTACCTCCTTGAACCGGATCCCAGCCAATGAGACAAAGACCGTGCCCCCTATGACCAACAATATCGCCGACGGTGCTATCAAGGACGCCGGGTTGCCGCCATCGAGCACCATCGCAACGATAACGGCAACGAGCGCAAATACGATCCCTACCGGGGTTGCAACATCCATGTCTACTCCAATTCACTTCCATGCAGCACCACGAGCGCGTGATGCTCGAGGTTGGCCAGATTCAAGTGAAAAATCCTGGCCTTATACTCGATGATGATCTCGACGACCTGTGCGACCGACTCGCGAACGACGAAGCATGCCCCCGTAGTGAGCGTGACCACCGTGTCAGGGGTCGCCTCGATCTTCTCGATCAAATCCGCATTCAGAACTACTGTCGATCCTGACAGCCGAGTCACCTCGATCACGATGCACCTCCCATGTGCTTTTGCTAGCATCGGCACAAACCGCGACAAGCTCAAGACCCAAAGGAGGAGAATTTAGGCCATCTGCACCAACGCCTGGAGTACCGAGGCCGTCGTCGAGACCACCTTGGTGTTCGCCTGGTAGGCGGTCTGGGCCAACACGAGATTCGTCAACTCGTTCCCAAGGTTCACATTTGACTCCTCAACCGATCCACCAACGAACGTGCCACGGCCACCTGTTCCTGCGGTGCCCAGTTGTGCGGCACCCGAGTTCAACGTCGCCTGGTACAGCAGATTCCCTTGCTTTGCCAACCCTTGCGGGTTCGTGAACATCGCACTCGCGATCTGACCAAGAATCTGCTTGGTTCCATTGGCGTATGTTCCCTGCACGGTTCCGTCCGAACCGATGCTAAAGCCCGTCAATGCTCCCGAGGCGGCTCCGTCTTGACTCGTGACCGCAAGTGACGACGAATTACCGGCGAACTGAGTGACCGCACCATTGGAGCCAACTGCTGGGAAGTCAAGGTTCATGGATGGGGTCTTGAGGTTGTAACCGGTGGGAAAGTTACTAAGAGCAAGGTTGTTGGTCCCTGTTGTCGATCCTGAGACCGTCTTGACCTGGCCAGTCGTCGAATCAAAGGTGATCGTCTGCGAGGTGGCTCCGCCAAGATCTAAGGGGGTGGTCCCTGGTGGCGTGGTCGTCGACCCCGGGGTGGGTACCGTTGCCGTTACAGTCCATTGGTTGGCTGTGGTGGTCGATGGCGTGAACGTAAAGGTGATTGGGATTGGGTTCCCCAAGGAGTCGTAGGCAGTAGTCGTCACCGTCACCGGGCTGGTGGCACCCGCGGCCAAGTTCCCCCCAAGGGTGATGTTCTGTGTCTCGACCGGATTTGCCACCTGACCCTGCGGGATCGTGATACCCGTCAGCGGGGCGTTCTGGTTGATCTGGCCATTGGCGCTCGGTGCCCAACCCTGTACAATTGCTCCCGTCGAGGTCACCAGCTGGCCGGCGGCGTCAAGCTGGAGTGCACCATCGGTGGTGTAGTAGTTCTGTCCACCCTGGTTGACCACGAGAAAACCGTTCCCAGAGATGGCGAGGTCGGTCGAGACGCCGGTCTGTTGCATCGTTCCTTGTGCGAAGTTGGTGTTGGTGCTGGCTACCCGGACACCCGAGCCAACCACGATCGGGTTGGTGCCACCCTGGACCCCAACGATCGGCGCTCCGGCGCCCTGGGACTGCTGGTACAACAGATCTGCAAATTGAATCGAGGTCGACTGATAGCCGACCGTATTCGAGTTGGCAATGTTGTTGGCGATGTTGTCAAGCCACTGCTGATCGGCGTTGATGCCAGTAATGGCTGCTGATAGAGACTTCGTCATGTTTTCCTCCTCGGAGTTGATTTATTTCGGACACTTACACCGCTTGCGACTCTTGGTGTCACGTCGGCACGGAGACGATGATGGCTTTGATATGGCTCAGCTACTCGACCCTCCGATCACCTTGCCAACGGCTGTGACCTGCGAACTCGGTATCGCTAAGCCATTGACGTTGAGATTGAGTCCGCCACTGGTCATGGCGACCCCGGAGACCACGCCACTTCCCTGTTTGCCACTAGCGGTCGTATAGCTCACCGTCTGGCCGATCAGGCTGGATGCGCTGAGAACTCCCTCTTGAGACTGGAGCGCCTGTAACTCATTGGAGACGCTGTCGAGCAGCTGTACCATCGATAGGCTCGAGGTCTGCTGCACCATCGCGGTGGGATTCATCGGCGACAAAGGGTTCTGATTCGTCAACTCGGTCACCAAAAGTTGGAGAAACTCATTGGAAGATAACGAGGCAATCGAGTTGCTCGAGGTATTGCCGACGCCTGTCGAGCCGGCGGCACCAACGGACCCCACCGCGCTAATTGGTAACGTCATCGTTTCAATCTCCTTTCGTCGTCATAACCGTAGGTCGACCATCGAGTGGCTGACAGAAGGAGTCGGGACGACCTCATGGCCCGACACGACTCCCACCGCCGGACCTGGCGTCGATGTCTTCGACTGGTCTGCTTGGTTACCTCTGTGTTGCTCACCGAATCCGAGGTCCCGGTTCAGTTGGTTCGTGAGGTCCGGCAGCTGGGCACTGACCATACCTCGGGTCAAGGGGTCAGCTACTTGAATATGCACCTGGATCTCGCCACCGTTCGAGGTCACTTGGAGCTGGAGTTGCCCAAGGTCTTTGGGCTCCAGCGCAATGGTGATGGTCCTCGGCAGATTACCCTCTCTGACCACCTGTGCCACTACGGCGCCGAGCTGGCCAAGGGGCGTGGAGCCGACTGCTTCACCCGTCGTGGCCATCACCGGTGCGGTGGCCAAGGGCGCACTCTGCTGAGCATGCTCCAAGGCTCCGATCGCCGGCGACTGGTTACTCAATTGGGCGCCGAGGCGTAGTGCTGCACGCTGCCCGACACCAGCCGTGTTCCCCGCTCCGCTGCGGGTGGGTGCGGGCATCAGATTCACATCCACAACGGGAGCGTTGGGCACGTGGCTCGGCCTTGCCACTATCGACGGCTTCGTCGGGGCCGCGGTCACTGGGGCAGCGCCTTGTGCACCTTCGGAGGCGGCGGTGGCGACGGCATTCGAGATCGCGAGCGCCTGGCCCTCACTACCTGGGTGAGAGCGTAGGGCTGTCGAAGGAACCGGCACAGAACTGGTCTGGCCCTCACTACCTGGGTGAGAGGCCGGCGAGCTCAAGGATATTGGCTCGGGTCGGCTCGGTGCGAGCGCAATCGATCGAGCTGCTTGCCCTCGCTGATCGCCCACCATCGTAGCGGGCAAGCTCATCTCAGCGCCAGGCGCTGGCGTGGCTGGCTGAATGGCAGCCAGGGAGGGCTTTGGTCGCGATGTTGGCGTTCGAAGAGTCGCCTCACGGACAGTAGCTTGCGCAGGTCCACCCTCATTGGCCGCAGTGGGTACAGTGGTGGGCACCGTAGGCAGGGGTTGCCTCCGCAGCGCCTGCTGGTGCAGATGAGCCTGGACCTGTTGAAAGTTTGCGCCCTCCTTTGTCGCACCACCCGAATGACGAGCGTTCTTTCGTCCACTCGATTTGGTCGCGTTGGCGCGAGACGGCACAACCGCGAGCAACGGTGTGCTGGCAGATTTAGCCACTGGTGACATTTTGGCCTCCCATCAATCCCATGACTTCGTTGACATAGTTCTGCGTCTGGGCGTAAGGCGGTATCCCACCATACTGCTCGACCGCCCCATCGCCAGCGTTATAGGCGGCCAAGGCAAGCGGTACCGACCCAAATCTCGCCAACTTCTGCGAGAGCAGCTCAGCCGCCCCATAGATCGCCTGTGTCGGATCCATCGGGTTGACTCCGAGCGATGCGGCGGTCTGTGGCATGATCTGCATAATTCCCTCAGCACCCGCCGACGAAACCGCTGAAGGGTTCATTCCCGACTCTGCCGTCGCGACCGAGGCGAGAAGGTTCTGTGGAAGGTGGTAAGCCTGCGTCGCGGCGGCAAAGACCGGCGCGAGGTTACTCGGAGCGGCGACCGATCCCACCGGCCCATCGGTTGGCGCAACGTTGCGGATCTCAGTTGGAGATCCGACTGGTTGGATCTGCACCGTCTGGCCGGTTTGCGGTGCGTCGACCATGTAGCCATTGCCAAGATAGATACCAACGTGATACGCCGGGTTCCCGTAGAAGACCAGATCACCCGGTTGGGCCTGGGCAAGCGACGCCACTTTAGTCCCCACCTGTTGCTGTTGGTCGGCCACTCTCGGCAGATCGATACCTGCCTGGCCATAGGCCCACTGGACCAGGCCCGAGCAGTCAAAGCCGGTTGTAGGCGACGAACCCCCCCAGACGTAGGGGACACCGACCTCCCCGAGTGCATTGGCGAGTGCCTGGGTAATGGGTGACGGTGTGGAGCCTGAGCTTGGTGCACTGGGGGCGATCGCCGCGGAGGCCGTCAGAGCCGGTGCACTCACGGAAGCGGGCGATGATCCGCCGGTCACGCCGTTCGCCAGGGGCACGCCAGAGCTGAGTCCTGCCGCGAGTGACGGAGCCGCACTGGTGCCCAAGGTGGCGGAGGTACTCGTCGTCGTCGTTGCCTTGGGATCGAGAATCGCACCGATCGTCGACTGCACCTGATTCAACGTCTGGAGAAACGCACTCGGGCCATTTGAGGTAACGGTTTGGCTGGCCAACTGGTTAAAGGCGTTGGAGAGGTCGGTGAGCGCGGGCAGGGTGGAGGGGATTGCGTTCATACGTCACCCCGCTCGGATCGGTCAAAGATCTGTCGAGCGACAAAGAAATCCAGGACCTCAACCAGCTCTCTCCTGTCCTCGATACGGGTAAGTTCGGCGGTTGTTGCCGATCGAAGCTGCTCGAGTGTCCGACGGCGAGCATCAATCCCGAGCAACACCCTCTCTTGCACTGCGATCGTCTGGAATGCCGCCAACGCGGACTCGCCATGCTCCTGGGCCAACGACAGATGTTCGGGTCCAAGGGCGCCAAGTTCCGAGCGCGCCTCTACCACGGCTAGATGATCATCCACCGCACGGAGTTCGCTGGCCCGTCGTTCGACCGCCACACGCAACTCGAGCAGATGTCCCCATCGTTCGATCTCTTGCATTCGCAGGAGCAGCGTGAGTGCCCTACGCCGTCCTAGGAGGTTCATGGCGTGACTCCCAGTGCCTGAGACAGTCTCGCCCAGGTCGTATCCGCAGGGGTGAGCTCCATCAGGTCCTGTGCGAACAGCTGCGTGAGGCGAGGAACCAGCGCGAGAGCTCGGTCCACGTTGGGATTCGAACCCGCTACGTAGGCGCCCAAGTCGATAAGGTCGCGTACCTGATCGAGCTCGGCAAAGAGACGCCGAGCCTCATGTGCAAGTGCACGTTTGGGTTCATCGAGGATAGCGGTCTCAAGTCGTGATATCGACTCGAGCACGGACACTGCCGGGTAGAGACCCCGTTGGGCCTGTGCACGACTCAAGACGATATGGCCGTCGAGCACGGAACGGGCGGAGTCGGCGATCGGATCGTTCAAGTCGTCGCCATCGACCAGGACCGAGTAGATACCCGTGATGCTACCAAGACTCGAAGTCCCTGCCCGCTCCAAGAGCCGCGCCATGAGCGCAAAGACCGACGGTGGATAACCGCGGACGCTCGGTGGCTCGCCCGCCGAGAGCCCGATCTCGCGCTGTGCCAAGCCGAGGCGGGTCAGCGAATCCATCACCAACAACACACGCTTTCCTTGATCCCGGAACCACTCGGCGACACGGGTGGCCGCCAGCGCCGCTCGCACGCGCAGCAGCGGTGGTGCATCGGAGGTTGCCACGACAATTGCGGCTTTGGCGAGCCCCTCAGGACCGAGGTCGTGCTCGAGAAACTCCTTGACCTCGCGGCCTCGCTCACCGACGAGCGCCAACACGATCACATCGACATCGGCTCCGCGAATCATCATGGACAATAGCGACGATTTGCCAACACCTGCACCGGCAAAAACTCCGAGCCGCTGACCAATACCACACGGCACCAGCGCATCGATAACCCGAATTCCGAGGGAGAGCTGCTCATCGATCAAGCTCCGATCCATAGGGGATGGCGCACGACCCTCGATAACGACGAGGTCATCGGGTGTGAGCGGTCCAAGTTGATCAATCGGACGTCCTTCGGAATCGAGCACACGGCCGAGCAGCGCTGGACCGACGGGGAACAGTGGCGGGCGTTTGAGCGACCACGCGGGGTTCCCATACCGGACACCCGTCATCTCCTTGAAGGGCATACAGATCAGTCGCTGGTTGTCGAGGCCAACCACCTCGGCGATCAAGGTCTTCGATCCCCCGAGATCGACTACGACCGCATCCCCGATGCCGGCCTCCACCCCTTCTACCTCGAGATGCATCCCGACCAACCGACACACTCGTCCTCGCGGAGTGGGTTCCACCACCGAGAGCAGGCGCTCACGCATCACCTCAGGAATCATGATGCCAACTCCCTAACTCGCTCACCACCCGCTCGAAGGCCGTTGCGATGCGTGCGTCGAAAACCCGTGCGCCGGACTCAACCACAAGATCGTGGGGTCCAAACCCTTCGCCGACGACCACCACAGCTTCAAGCCCCCGCTCGAGTAGCTGGGGCAGCAGCGATGCCTGCACCGCATCCAGGTTCTGCGCAGCCACCCTCACCAGGAAGGTCTCCTGCGTGGCGGCCGCCTCGGCCGTCTCCTCGATGATCTGGCGAATTCGCTCCAGTGGTTGGGCTATCTCGGTGCGGAGAATCCGCTCGACAAGCTCGAGTGCGAAGCCGATGACGTCGGCCAACTCCACGGCAAACTGCTGCGCACGTGCCTGGTGCAGACCCCGGATCGCGCTATCGATGAGGTCATTGTTCAGGCGGGAGCGTGCAAGCTCCTCCTTCATCTCTCGATCGAGCATGGCCCGAGCGTGCTCGACACCGGCATCGAAGGCCTCAGCACGTACCGCCTCGATCTCCTCACGCCACTGGGTCGCCGACCGCGTCGGCACCGAGGCGCCAAAACCAATGTCTTCGAGCACGGTGTTGACCGAGGGAAGATCAAGGCGGATCACCTCCGGCTGGTTGGATCGCGAATCCATCAGTTCACCAGCTCCTCGTCAGCTCGTGCGATCGTGATCTCGCCGGCAGCCTCGAGTTCGCGGACTGAACGCACAATACCGGCCTGCGCCGCCTCGACCGTAGAGAGGCGCACCGGTCCGAGAATTTCGATCTCTTCCTCGAGATCGAGTGCAGCTCGCTCTGAGATATTCCCCATTACCTTCGCTACCAGCGAGGGGGCAACACCCTTGAGGGCAACCGCCAAATCCTTCGGGCTTACCTGCCGCAATACTCGCTGGAGCGTGCGATCATCAAGCGCGAGCACGTCCTCAAAGACAAACATCTGCTCGCGGATACGATCCGCAAGCTCCGGGTCTACCGCGTCGAGATCCGAGAGGATACGACGCTCAGTCGTCTGGTCGATATTGTTGAGAATCTCGACAACAGAACTCAAACCGCTGTGCATCGCCACCGGCCCGGCCTTGGTCAGCCCGGCGAGCTTGCGCTGCAAGATGACGGCGGTCTGTTCGACGATGATCGGATCCACGCGACTCAACAAGGCGATCCTGCGTGTCACGTCGGCACGGATCTCGTCGGGCATCGCCGCCATGACCTCTGCGGCCATCGTCGAGTTGACGTGCGACAGGATCAGGGCAACGGTTTGAGGATGCTCCTCCTGCAGGAAGGAGGCGAGCTGAAAGGACTCGACATGAGAGAGAAAAGAGAGTGGATTCTCTATCGAGCGCCCGGAGAACTGCGCAAGAACCTCGTCGGCCTCGTTCCTTCCCAGGCGAGCCGCGAGAATCTCACGGGCCGTATCCATGCCGCCCTGGCCAACGGTCTTGACAGCGATGACCGACTCGACAAACTCCTCCATCAACTCAGCGATCGTCTCCTTGTCAAGACTAGGCAGCTTGGCAATTTCGAGCGTCAGCGCCACCGCCTCGGTCTCGCTCATCGACCTCAGCACACGGGCTGCCAGCTCGGTACCAAGTTGCACCAGCACCGCCGCCGACTTTTGAATGCCAGTGAGATCCTTGACCTGGGTTGTCACTTGTTTCCTCGAGACCCCATCCAGATGCGCAGTAGTTTGGCAACATCGTCTGGCTGTTTGTCGATATAGTCGAGCACGTCATCAGCGACAATGGGCTGGGGCGCCGGCATCGACAGGGCTGGCATGACCTGAGTAGTATCGTCGCCAGGTCCCAGCGCCATCGTGGGCGACCCAGCATCGAGAAAGAGCGGCTCGATCTCGGTGCGCGCTGACGAGCGAGCCATCAGGAGGATCGCTCCAATAATGCCAAGCACCAGCAGAACGATTTTTGCCAGCGAAAAGATAGACCCGAATGGACTCTGACTCGCGGGGACGGCCGCGGTCTGGGTGGCAAATGGCAGGGATACCACGCTCAGCGTATCCCCGCGCTTTGGTACGATGCCAGCCGCTGCAGCAACCATACTCTTGATCTTTGCCAGGGAGTAGCCGGTCTTTAACTTCGAGTTGACCGCCACGGCAATTGACAGGCGCTGCACCTGGCCAGGCGCCTGAACGGTGGTCTGGTCAATCTGACCAACCGCGTAGCTATTGTTCGCAGACGTCTGCTTGTAGTTGCTCTTGGTACCGTTGCCCGCCACCGGCGCAATCGCCCCGAGGGTGCCGCCTGCAACCGTTCCTGCACCGGTGAACGTTTGCGTCTGGGTGTTGGACTGAGTAACCGCCGACTGGGGCTTACCTTTGACCGTTGGGATCTGCTGCGACTTCGTCGTGACCTGGTTGTAGTTCAAGGTGGCCGACACTCGCACGTTCGCCTGGTTAGGGCCAAGTACCGAATCCAGCATCGACTGTAGGGAAGCCTCAAGGGTGTTGTCGTACGACTGGGTTGCTGAGCTCGTCCCGGTCCCCGTCACCCCCTGCCCGGGTGCCGCCAACACGTCGCCGTTCTGATCGACGACGGTGACGCCGTTAGCATTCATGCCAGGAATTGCCGAGGCTACCAGATGGACGATAGCCTGCACCTGGGTTGAGGACAGTGACACTCCGTTGTCCAGCGTGACGATCACCGAGGCCGTCGGCGACTGATTGCCACCAACCGCGAAGACATCGGTAGGTGGCAACGCGAGATTGACCTGTGCGCTCTGAACCCCGTTGATCGCCTCAATCGTCTGTTCGAGCTGGCCCTGGAGCGCCGCCTGATAGTCCGCCTGCTGCGTGATCTGTGACGTGGTGATACCGACCTTCGACAGGAGCGAAAGGCCCACAGTGGAGTTCGCTGGCAAGCCAGCTTGAGCCATCGCGATCCGCTCCTGATCGACCATGTTTTGAGGCACCTCAATCACCGAACCAGAGCCCGCAAGCTGATATGGTACGCCGGCACTTGAAAGCTTCGCGGTGATCGCACCGGCGTCTGACGCCGACAGATTGGTAAAGAGAACGCCGTAGGTTGGCTTTGAGGTCATCGAAGAGACCACAAAGACGATCGCCACCACGATCGCGAGCCCCACCAAGACAACCGCCTTCTGACCGGTCGTAAAGCCGTCGGCGAAGCGCTTGAGACTCTTGGTGACATTCGACAAGGTATCCGTAGACGCCATTCCTTCTCCCTACCCAAATTCACTTTGTCGCATCGATGGATGTACGGTGGTGACCTAGAACTGCGTGGACATCACTTGGTTGATTGCGCTGACCGCTCCGTTGCGCAGCGCAACCACGAGCTGGGTAGCGAGTAACGACTCACTGGAAGCAACCATGGCATTACTCAGGTTCGCCTGGCCGGTCGCCACTTGCTGAGCCTGAGTAGCCGCTGTCGCCTGCGTACCTTGCAAGGAGTCGATAGCCTTCCCTAGAATCTGTCCGAACGAACTGGTTCCAGTAGAGGCGCTTGGGGTGCTCGAGCCGATAGGAGGCAAGGTGGCCCCAAAACTCGAGGAGATCGCGCCGATCGCGGGAATCATCAGCTCACGATCCCAAGTATTGACAGGTAAGCCGCCTTCGCCTGGCTCATCACCGAGGCGTTAGCCTCATAGCTGTACTGGGCGTTCACCAGGTTACCGAGCTGCGTACCGAGGTTGATACCAGGCTCTTTGACCATGCCGAGCTTGTTCGCAAACGTCGAGTTTGGATCGTACTTGAGCACGCCGTTCGGTTTCGGTGTCACAATCTGGGTCACCTGGACGCCGTCACCGAGTGCATAGTTGGTGAGGTTGGGAATCCCGGTGGAGTTGACCGACGGCTTCGGCGCCACCAACACCTCCTGCTCCTGATACTGCGGCTGATTGACACCCGAGATGTCGTTGGCATTTGCGATGTTGGAGCCGATAGTGTCGAGCCAGGTCTGTTCAGCATTTACGCCACTACCAGCAATATTGATTGCACCGAACAATGACATCAGAACTGACCTCCCATCGAGCCCGATAGGATTTGAAATTGAGTGGTTAGCTGGTTCGATACCGCCTGGTAAGCGAGTGCATTATTTTGCAGTCGTACCAGTTGGTTTCCTACCGATACATTGTTGCCGTCGAGCGACTCAGGGTTCGTCGACGAAGTGAGTGTGATCGACGCGGTACCACCGTTGGCCAGCGCATTCGACAATGATGATTGGAAGGAGACATTGGATGTCTGGAATCCTGGCGTATTGATATTGGCCAGATTGTTCGCGATCGCATGCTGCTGCGCCGTCAACCCATCAAGCGCAAACTGGAGAGCTTGAATCGAGGTAGAACCCACGGTACCGCCCTTTCAAAGTAAAGCTATCCATAGCCCACTTCCGAGCGATCCGTGCTCGCATGGTTAGCTTCGGTTGGGCTCAAGCTCCACTTAAATAACTTCTCGAAACGCTCGCTAGTTCGACGAGAAATGTAAGAGGGTTCTAACGGCTCTCGTGCTCGGTTGGTCCGGTGGCTACCGGGTCGCGGGGCTACACCGAGAGACCCCAGCCGGGGTCGAGGTTGTACGTCCAGTGGCCCCTTGGCCTGTTGTCACCACGTGCACCGAACGCAAGAGGGGCCTTTGCGCCATCAGCCCTTCTTCCGCAGGCGAGCTACGCATTCGTCGAGACCACACCTGCCGACAGGCTCCAACAGCATCCATCAGGCTCCAAAGCCACGGGAGCAGATTTATCGATACCGGCGGACCACCACGATCATCGGGCACTACGCCAGAACGTCGATCAACACGACTCGGCTCGCATCCTTCATCCGCGAGTAACGCAATACGGTCGAAAAGGCATCCATTCGCGTGCGTAACTCATTGCTGAGTTCTTGCGTGCGCACAACGAGGGCCTCAGAACGCGCCTTCAGTTCGCGGGGAAGATGGGTGCTCGGCTGGGCTCGATCGAACCGAGTCCCAAGAGCCCCGCCACCGGCGAGCGAACGCTCGACTGCATCGAGATGCTCTTCGTAGGCGTCAAGATAGGCAACCCATTCATCCATCACGGCCAACCAGCACCGCGGCCTGTCGCCAGGCATTCATCAGCGGTCGCAAGACCGCCTCCGCCTCAGCTAGCAGTTCACGCTCCTTGTAGAGGTTAGAGCGGACCAGCCGATCAAGGGAGTACTCATACAGTCGGTGGACATCGTTGGCGCCCTCCCAGACATCGAGTTGGAGACTATCGCGCAGCAGCGCTACAATCGCCTGTGCGTTCTTGAGCCCACAGTGAATCTCATAGAGGTCATGAACCTCATAGGCACGCTCGGCCCGGAGAAGCGCAGCATCCAAAAGGTCAACCATCATCACCAATCGAGCTGACGGCGATGCCGTCTCCACCGAGTTAACGGCATAGCTTCGCCTACCAGAGTAAGCCATATCTAGTCCTTTCTAGGGGAGTTGAGCGATCTCGCCCGCCAGGTAGCTGCCTTGATTTTTGAGAGATCCGAGCTGGACCTCCATATTGTTGAACTCCTGCTGAAGCATTTGCTGCTCTGATTGAATCATCGGCGTGTACGCGTTGTACTGTTGCTGCAAGTTTGAGATCTGCTGATTGATGCTGGTAATCGTGTTGGTAAGAGAGCCCGTGGTCGGATCAGACGCACCGTACCCAGTTGTCCCCATCCCACCAGCGATACCGGTGGTATAGGTGAAGTTGCCGAGGTTGGTGGCACTCGTGATACCAGTAGCGGTGACCTGAAGCGAGAGCCCTGCCAACGTCGGGTTGTTGAGCGGCGCAGTGAGGAACTGCCCGCTGCCGGTAGCAGCGACCCCATCGATGGTCCCAGCGACGTCGGTCCCGGTATAGGTCGTGCCGCCTGCCGTCAAGCCCAACTGTCCCGTCGTGCCACTCGTCGCAACGGTAAAGCTCTGTGATGAACCATAGTTCTGCGACGAGATAACGAGCTGCGATCCCGACGACGTGGTCTTGACGCTCGCTGCGAGCGCTAGGCCAGCTGAGGCAAACGAGGCATTGACTCCTGCTGCGATACTCGAGAGCGACTCGCCGGCACTCGCCGCATAGGTCGCGGTAGCACCACCAGAGGTAAACGAGAGGGTTTCTGCGCCGGTAATGGCTCCGCTCGCAACCACGGAGCCGGTATCAACCGCTTGCGTCGCTGAGTGGGAAACCACGACCGCGTAGCTGCCAGGCTGAGTGGCGTTGCTCGCGTAACTCAACGTGACCGATCCCGAATAGGCGTTAGAGCTGGCGCTCAAGGTACCACCCTGGGTAAAGAGCGACGCTACCTGAGAAGGGTTTGCATCGTAGGCTTGGGCAAAGGCCGAGGCATTGAAGTCGATCGAGCCGTTCTTGTTGAGGGTGATCCCTGCGCTCGCAGCCGTGGTGCCGTTGGCCCCGACCTCGTTTGCGATGACACCGAGAATCTGAGAGGTCAAGGCGTTCAAGTTTGCATTCCCCATGAGTGGGCCGCCAGTTTTGGTAGCCGCGTTGTAGCCGGCATACTTATTGATGTCAGAGAGCGCTTGGTTCGCGGCATTGACGAGCGCTTGAACCTGGGTCGCCATCTTGGTACCATCCGGGGTGACCGAAAGGGTAACGGGTGACGAGCCGGGTGCCTGAGCGGAAACCAGGTTGATGCTGACCCCGGGCAGTACACCGGTAACAGTGTTGGTCTGCGATGAGAGCTCATAGCCAGACGAGCCTCCCACGCTGATGACGGCGTTTTGACCGGCGGTGACGGTATTGAAGCTCCCAAGAGCCGACGAGAACGGTGCCGACTCGACCGTGATGTTACCACTCGTGCCGGTGGTGTTGGAGGCGAGTTGGAGGATGTAAGCGTTCGTCCCGACCTGGACCGCCGAAGCCGTGACTCCTGTATTTGCTGCGTTGATGTTCGCCACCACTGACGAGAGGCTCCCGTTGCCGGCAGAGACCTCAGTGGCGCTAAAGCTACCCTTGGCCAGGCCGAAGGCACCGATTCCCATCGTGATCGTGCCACCCGAGCCATCCGTGAGACTGGTAGTCGTCCCCGACTGAACATTGTTGATCGCGGTCGTGGTCCCATCGAGTGTGATGGACCCTGCGGTACCGACCGACGCGGCTGACTGTGTGCTGAGTCCGAGCGCAGAGAGCGCCGTACCACCGGTGATCTGGAGCGAGGCAGAACTGCCTAACAGGGATGTTCCCACCTCGAGCTGTCCGCGTGAGTTCACCTTGGCATTGAGCAATGCGGTACCAGATACCGTGCTAGCGGTGCTGATAGCTTGAGCGAGTTGTGAGGGGGTGTAGGTGCCACTCGCGATGGTAAAGGTTTCGGCGGTCCCATTCACCGTTGCACTGATTGTGTCGTTCGCAGAACCGATGGTAACTGAGCTTGCGAGCGCGCTCGTGCCGGTCGCCGTGCCACCGGTGAGCGCTTGGGTGACATCAAAGGAGTGGGTACCGACGGCCAAGGAGCTGCCAGCAAGGGAGCTCACGCCAAAACCAGCCGCACTCGACGAGAGCAAAAAGTTCGACGACGCGACCGTGGATGAAAGCGAACTAACGGTATTCGCACCAGCTACGACGTTGCCTTGAGCGAGTTGGTCAACGTTGAAGCTGATGGTCGAAGGGGTCGCCCCCGAGGTGGTGCTAGCGGTCGCCACAGCTGGATTGGAGGTGGTGGCTGAGGTCACTTGCCAGTCCGAGGCCGAGTTGAGGTTGTTGGCAGCGGTTTGAAGATTGAGGAAGTCCGACGAGAGCTGTTGGTAGTCGTTCAGGTTCGTCTTGAGCGCGTTGATCTGGTTTTGGATATCAACTTGAGGCTGCTCGTAGGCCTGCATGAGTGCGCTGATGATCGCAGTGGTGTTGAGTCCCGAGATGACGCCATTGAACTTGATCGCCGGTGCGAAGGGATTCGTGCTACTCGACGACGTGGTAGAGCTCGTGTTCGTCGTCGAACTCGTACTGGTGAGCGGTGATATCGAAGACATATCGCCTCCTGGTTGCGCTAGAGCGGTTCTGCTGGATGGTTGTAGACGATGGCATTACCCAAAATGGGCCGTGGATATATATCCACGGCCCATTTGCGACTGAGTAGGGCCTAGGGAATCAGTTTGAGAATCAACTGCGGTAGAGCCTGGGCCTGGGACAACATCGCGACACCGGCCTGCATGAGGACCTGCTGCGAGGAGAAGGTCGTCATAGCTTGGGCCATATTCGTATCCACTAAGGTCGAGTTCGCGGCGGTCACGTTCTGCTGGCTCACCGTATCGTTCGCAATGATCGCCTGGATCTGGTTCTGTACCGCACCGACGTTGGCCTCAGCCGACGCGACGGTGCTAATCGCTGATTGGACGGCCACCATCGCTGAGAGAGCGGCGGTTGAGGTGCCAATACTGACGGTGCCAGTGCCAACCCCAAGCGCACCGGTCGTCAACGCACCGATGCTCACCACTACCTGATCCACGGAACTTGCGTACGCGCCAATTTGGAATGACTCACCAACGAAGCTGCCATTGAGGAGCTGTTGGCTGCCAAAACTCGTAGAGTTTGCGATCTGATCGAGCTGATTCTGCAAGGCTGCAAACTCCTGCTGGTCGGCGTTGAGCGAATTTGAATTCGACGCACCGGCGTTGGCAGCCTGAGTTGCCAACTGGTTCATGGTCTGCAGGATCGAGATCTGCTGGTTCATGGCGCCGGTGGCGATCTGAAGCACGGAGTTGGCGTCCTGTCCGTTGTTGATTGCGACGCCGAGACCGTTCGCTTGGGTTTGAAGACCCTGCGAGATGACATACCCGGCAGCATTGTTTGCGGCTGTTTGGATCTGAAGACCCGAGGACAGCTGGTTGATAGTGGTCTGCATCGCGTTATTGGTAGCGTTCAAGTTATTGTACGCCTCGATAGCCGAGATGTTTGTGTTCACCGAAAGGGACATGAATCCTCCTTGAATTCCCTCATGTTTTTCTCTCCAACGCTGGGGTCACCAAGCGTCTTTGGAAGCATCGGGAAGTCTTTGACAAACCTTGAGGATCTAGTCCAACAAAAGCTCCAAGATCTGGATCGCATTCAACGCCGCGCCCTTGCGAAGGTTGTCTCCTGCTACAAAGAACGCGACTCCGTTGGCGGAGGAACGATCGCGACGTATCCTCCCAACGAGGACAGCGTCGGCTCCTGCGCACGCCAGCGGGGTAGGCAGACCAACGACCTTGCACCCTGGCTGTTGATCCAGCTCAGCTACGAGTCGCTCCACCCTCGGTTGATCGCGGCACTCCGCGAGAACGGCGATGCTATGACCCGTGAATACCGGTACCCGCACGCAGGTGGCGTGAACTTTGAGGTCCTTGAGTCCGAGAATCTTACGAGACTCATTGATAAACTTCTCCTCTTCGGAGGTGTCTCCATCGCGTAGCTCGCCCGCGAGTGGAATAACGTTACCCGCGAGCGTGGCCGGGAATTTTTGCGGTGGTGCGAACGCGACCGCAGCACCGTCGAAGGTCAATCGAACAAGATCAGGCCGTCGCAACTGCTCGTCCAGCTCGACTACCCCAGCCTTGCCAGCGCCAGAAGCAGCCTGATACGTCGAGACAATGACGCGTTCGAGACCAAAGAGTCGGTCGATCACAGCCAGCGGAGGCATGGCGATCATCGTCGTGCAGTTTGGGTTCGCAATGATCCCCAATGGTCGACGCGCTGCATCCCCCGGATTCACCTCTGGGACGACCAGCGGCACCTCGCTATCCATACGGTATGCGGAGGAATTGTCGATCACAGTGGCGCCTGCCGCGGCGAATCTGGGGGCGTAGATCCGAGAGGCACTAGCCCCGATAGAGAACAGTGCGTAATCGATTCCCTCAAGATCCGCAACATCCACATCCTCGACCTCGATCGTCTGTTGACCAAAGTTGATCGTCGATCCAGCCGAGCGAGACGAAGCAAAGAAGCGCAGACGCTCGAATGGAACCTTTCGTTCCTCGATGATCTGGCGCATCACGGTACCTACTTGGCCAGTCGCGCCCACGACGGCAAGTGTTCCAGCACTCCGTCTCATAGCCCGAATGCCTCATGCAGTGCCTGCACAGCGACCTCGAGTTGGTCGGAGCGAATCACACATGAGATTCGGATCGCCGAGGTGGAAATCATCTCAATGTTGATACCATTGTTCGCTAAGGTCTCAAACATGGTTGCCGTCACGCCCGGGTGCGACTTCATGCCAGCCCCCACAAGGGAGACTCTGCCGATCGCATCATCGGCCACTACCTCACCAGCGTCCACCTGCCGGGCAACCTCCTCGGTCACTCGACGCGCGAGTTCGAGGTCGACTTTCGGAGCGGTGAACGAGATATCCGTATGGCCTTCGATCGATGTGTTCTGAACGATCATATCTACGTTCACACCAGCATCAGCAATCACACGGAAGATCTGGGCTGCCACACCTGGCCGGTCCGGGACCCGCAACAGTGTGAGCTTGACCTCGGTGGCATCATGGGAAATCGCACTCACCACTGCCTGCTCCATCGTCTCCTCCTCTTCAACAACCCAGGTCCCTGGCTCCCATGTGAAACTCGAGCGCACGTGCAACGTGACGCCGTAATTGCGGGCGAACTCAACCGAGCGCAAGGCGAGAACTCGCCCGCCAGAGGCGGACAGCTCGAGCATCTCCTCAAAGGAGATTCGCGGGATCTTGCGTGCGCTCGGCACTACTCTCGGATCAGCCGTGAACACCCCAGACACGTCCGTGTAGATCTCACAGACCGTCGCGCCCAAACTCGCCGCAATGGCGACCGCAGTGGTATCGGAGCCGCCGCGTCCCAGCGTCGTGACGTTCCGTTCGGTAGATACCCCCTGGAAGCCCGCGATCACCGGCACAACACCAGCCGCAAGAGACGCCTTGATGCGGTCGGGTTTTATCTCGACGATCTTGGCCTTGGTATGGTCGGTGTCGGTGATAATGCCGGCTTGTGACCCGGTGAAGGACTCGGCGGCGACGCCGAGATCCGCGAGAGCCATACAAAGTAACGACACCGAAATGCGCTCACCAGCAGTCAAGAGCATGTCCATCTCCCTGGGTGGGATTGTGGTACTGACGTCTCCCGCGAGTCGTATAAGGTCATCGGTGGTCTTTCCCATGGCCGACACCACCACGACCACATCGTCACCGCGGCGTTTGGAGCGCGCGACATAGTCAGCCACCGTCCTGATCCGATCCGCATCAGCGACGGATGTGCCGCCATACTTCTGAATTATGAGAGCCACGCGAACAATCTACCAGCCCGATCCTCTCAGACCAAGAGGAGTAGCGGTAATCATGCTACTAAAGTGTTGACGTGCCAAGCGAAAAGCGGGCTCGAATTCGAGCGAACCAACAGAAACTGAAAGAGGCAGAACTGGCACGAGCCAAGCGGCGCCGGATGCTCCGTAACGGTGCCATCATCCTCATCGCCGCGATAGTGGTCTTTGTTGGTATCTACCTCCTTACCAAACCGACTCCGAAAAAATCGACCACCGACAAGACGACGGCGGGGTCGAAGGTGGCGAGCTACCTGCTCCCAGACGGATGCCCCAACCCCAGCGCCACTATTCCACGCAAGACTCACTTCAAGCGATACCCGCCTGAATGTCTCAACCCCCACGATCATTACCTAGCCGTGGTCAACACTACGGCGGGAACCTTTGATATCAAGCTTGAGCCCAACCTCGGCCCGAAATCTGCAAACAACTTCTATGTCCTGTCGCTTTATCACTTCTTCAACGGCACGACGTTCTTCAGGGTGATCCCAGGTTTCGTCATCCAAGGCGGGAGCCCGACTAATAACGACATCGGGAGCCCCGGCTATAGCTTCGGTGATAAGAATCCACCGGCGGGCTCCTATCACATCGGCACAGTCGCCATGGCAAATAGCGGCTCGCCGAACACCAATGGCAGCCAGTTCTTCGTGGTGTCCGGAACCGCTGGCGAGAAGGAGCTGAGCAACACCTACAGCGTCTTTGGTCAAGTGACCAAGGGTTTGTCGGTGATTGCAAAAATCAATGCCGGCGGCAGCACTGCCAACAACGGTATCCCACCCAAGACCACGTACAAAATCAACACCGTCACCATTGAGGTGACCAAGTAGCGCGCCTCAGCATGAGAGTAAGGGAGTGAAAGCATGGTTGGACGGAAGAAGGAAAACTACCCCTGCCCCGAGGCGGATGGCTCTAGCCCTCAGGTGCGCCACTTCGACGCCAGCCCGTCGTACTGCCTCGAGGATGGCGCCTCGTATGAGGCGACCATGGAGACAAGTCACGGCACGATGCGCTTTGAACTCTTCGCAAACCGCGCTCCGATCACGGTCAACAGCTTTGTCTTTCTCGCTCGCTACCACTACTTCGACGGGATTGACTTCCACAGGATCATCCCTGGGTTCGTCGTTCAAGGTGGCGATCCGACCGGGACGGGAGCTGGAGGTCCTGGCTACCAGTTCCGTGACGAACTGCCTAACCCCGGTGAATACCGACGAGGAAGTCTGGCGATGGCAAACGCCGGACCCAATACCAACGGAAGCCAGTTTTTCATCATCTCAGGGCCGAGTGGCATCTCACTGCCCCCCCTCTACAGCCTTTTCGGGCAGCTTGTCGATGGTGATGCGGTGATCAGCACGCTAGATGAAGCTGGTTCTCAGGGAGGGCGGCCAACCACTCGCTGTACCATCGAGAAGGTAGACATCCATCAGCACCTAGCTAAGATCTGAACCAGCGTCCCGCTGCCCGAGGGTTGCTGGTGTGTGCAGCCGAACTGCCCGACAACTCGTCCACAAGCGAGTGGCGCATCCTCGCAGAGCCTTCTCAACGGAAACGTACGACAAGCTAGAGCCGCCTGGCAAAGACCAACCAAGTTGGCAGAACGAGATAGCTCGTCCATTAACGGCCAGAGCCAACCATCCCACGCAGCAAGTGCCAGAATTGTGGATCCATTGTCTGCACGACTGTGCATAACTAGCGCGCTCTCGAAGATCAAAGGATCCGTGCACATGATCATCTCGACTCTCCATAGTTGTCTCAACTGGCCACCAGTGCGATCAACGCTACGAAACGTGCCCAGGTGGTTGACAAGAACTGAGCGACGGCTACGGCAAAACCGCTCGTGCCGACGGCCCGGCATCGATCCCGTTGAGCCAGCGACCCGTATCGGCTGAGTTTATCGCCCGCTCAGCCAAGCCTTTGGTGTAGCCAATCAACTTCCACTTGAGGTGGGCCGCTTCCGGCCAGCACCTCAGCACGGGCGAGCGCACGCTCCTGGCGCAGTCGAAGTGTGACCTCGTCGGTCAGCGAATCCACGAGTGCAGCCGTGAGCTCATCTTCATCAACGTCGAACCAGGACGACCCTCGAAAGTAGGGGGCCAATCCGGCTGGGATGGGCACTAGCGAACCAGGCACGAGCCATTGCTCTTCATTGACGACGTCACGATGACCTCCACTTGCGGGGGCGATGATCGCACACCCAGCAGCCATCGCCTCCGCGAAGGGCAGTCCGTAACCTTCTCCTCTGGTTGGCAAGCAAAACACGTCGGCACTGAGATATAGGCTCTTTAGCTCCTCTGCCGACAGCGAGCCGGTAACGACCTCGAGTGCACCAGCTTCCGCAAGGCGCTCGAGTGTTCCACCCAGGCGGGCCCTGATCGTGGCGGCTTCTCGAACTTTCAGGACGAGTACCCCACGCCCGGTCGAGACTCTCGCACGCTCGAATGCGCGTACAAGAGCGTCGAGGTTCTTCCTAGGCTCGTCATTTGCTACCGCCAAAACTCTGCCACTGGTACCCTCATGATCCCACCGCGCAAAGCGAACCGTTCCTCGATCGACCCAGAGTCGGACCGAGGGTGCCCAGACTCCAATGCGTTCACTAGGGACGCCTGCACTGGCCAGCACGTCAGCCGAGAAGCTTGAGAAGGTCCAAATGCGCTCATACTGTGCAAGAATGGCGACCAGACGGTGAGGGATCCCGTGTACCTCCCATGCGGTACGCACCAGTGACGCGGGCGGTGCGCCGATGGGTTCACCCAGCCAGACGAGTGGCAGATCATGAGCAACTATGGCGCTGGGACCCATCGGCTCGCCAAGACCGGCTACCTCTGTGCGAATACCTGCCGAATTCAGTTCAGCCACCCACAGGGCAGTAGCACGGCGAAAGCCACTGATCTCATCGGGTACCGCGATGATGCCGAGCCGCGGTGTACGCACCTGGAGTGGAGCCGAAGCTCGGGGACGTCGTCTGGCAACCAGATATACATCAAGTGGGGCCAGCGGCGCAAGACTCCCCCCGATCGCAGGGTCCGCCTCAAATCCAGCCTCTCGAACCATGGCAGCAAGTGCCTCAACAGGATAGGGACGTCGGTGTGTCGGATCCAGCCAGAACACGCGACCGTGGACGGCGTCGACTTCGAAGTTGGGCGTTTGGATGACAAGTACGCCACCCGGACTCATGGCCTTCCACAAGGATCGCAGCAGGACGCCGAGAGCCTCTGGCTCTAGGTGTTCAACGATGTGGCCAAGGAAGGCGCCATCGATAGCGTCCGTCGCCATAGCCTCGGCCGCCTCGACAGCATCTGCAGTCACAACCTCAAATCCCTCGTCACGCAACGCTACCGCCCTAACAGGATCGAGTTCGATCCCAGTAGCCGCAATCCCAAGATACCGTAGCTCCCGCAGCATCGCTCCTTCACCACAGCCGACGTCAAGCACTCGACTCGCTGTCGCGAATAGCGGTGCGAGGAACCGTGCTACCCGCGATGTCGCTGCTAGATCGCCCTCGTTTGCATGCCATGAAGCGCGAAGTTGCGAACTGGTCGGGATAAGAGATCTGTGGGCTGCTCCGACCCACAAGTCTGCCGATGTGGCCGCGAGACGCGCAAGACGGCCAACTAAGTCCTCGGCGTCCGGCGTCGCCCTCGCAAGCTCAAGCGCACCATGACTGTCACCGAGATCGATGAGTGCACCAATACCGGGTGGTCCACCTTGTTGCACTCGGTCAACCCTGGACGTGAAAAAGTCTGTAGCCTCTGCGCCGGCCTCGAGTGTCGACACAATTTCCTCAAGCCGTTGTGCGCTGACATCCCAACTGTGTGTTAGCGCACGCGCGCGACGCTCAGACGCCGTGACCCAGAGATCTACCTCACGCCTGAGCAGGGCGCGAAACGTTGCGACCAACGCATCCTGCTCAACTTCGAGCTCCCAGGAGCGCCCGAGCGAAGGGCCATTGATTCCGTCGTAGAAGCCCTTCGGCGTCACCACCTTGGCATCGAGCCTCAACGCAATCGTGTCGTCTACAAGACTGTCACTCACACCTCCGCGAGTTACTATCGGCAGCACACCCGTCGCCATGGCTTCAAGAATCGAAACCCCGTAGTTCTCTGTTCGATACGGCGCAACCAGGACGTCCAGCCGGCCATACACGTCCCGAACACCTCCCGAAGCTATGATCTCGCTCCTCATGGCTACACGAGGATGTTCCGTCAGCAAACGTCTGAGGATCGACTCGTCCTGATGGCCCAAGCCTCCGTCAAACTCTTTGAGGACGAACTCAATCTGTTCAAGTTCCTGATTCGACAGACGATTGAGCGCTCCGACAACGAGATCGATTCCTCCAGCAAAGCCGAGCTGGCCAACATAACCAACGACGAACTTGCCTTCTCTTGGATCGGCATGCACATCGACCAACGGCCGAACCCCTATCGGGACTATGAACACCTTCCCCGGCTCCGCACCACCTTGAAGCCAGCACTGTTTGGCATGCGCTGAAGTCACCAATACTGCGTCCACGGTTCGCATACCCACCAGCCAGCTCGCTGGCACAGCACCTCGTGCGAACGGCTGGACAACCAAAAACATTCCAGACTGCGGGCGATCAAATACTGGCGGCCACATATGACGAATATGCACGTCGGGAGCATGATCTTGAAGGTCAAACGGCTCGATCCCCATCGTCTGCGCACTTATTGTAGCCTCTCTGATCGTTTGATCCCGTGAGATGACCCCTACGTCATGGCCCCGAGCTCTCAATGCGCCGGCCAACTCTAGATTGAAGATTCCACAGCTGTTATCGACTCGCGTTGAACCTTCAATGGCAACGTGCATCGCACCTCCTCGTTTCCCCTGCCCTCACGAACAACCCCGGGGGCTTCTTACACTCCAGGCATGTGTAGAGCCGAACAGTTGCCGTCCAACGATTGAAAGAACTCCTCACACAACCAGGCCCATATCGGCCCGGGCCACGCCCCAGCATGAGACCTGACTAATCGAGCCAGACTCACGCGACAACTCCGTCCACTTGAACACGATACCCGCCGGATTATCGGGCAGTTTTCACCACCCCTGCGGCCTTGTGCTCGACACCTCATGCCAAACCAAAGCGCAACCACCCCCCTCGATAGAACACAGCAACCTCTCGATGGTCTCCGCTCGGTGCGTCAACTCGCAGAGGTTGCAACCTGCACGAGAGAATCACGCCGTTGGACACTCCTTGACTGCAAGGAGTGCGGCTCATCCAGTTCTGCGGGCCCTTGTCAGATGACCCGGCCTCAGCCGCACCCCTCTTCGTCCGCGTCAGGTAGTGCACGCGCTGCATCAAGCCCTTCCCAAATCTCTTCAACACTTGTCGGCTCACGTGGTGTAGCCTTGAGTCTCACTTCACTCCTCCTACGTGAATCACCACTATCCACTCCAAGGCCGCAGCGAATACCACGCGGTTCCCGTGTTCGAACCGTTAGGATCACCACTGTGGACGGCTAGTTAAGAAGCGCAGCGAACCCGCCGATGCACCCGTCGAGACCGAAACGGAGCTCGCTCTACCACAAGAGCTTGCCGTCCATTACTGCAGGTTATGGAGCAGTGTAATGCAGATCCTTTTCCAAGGAAACACGAGATTCGACAACAGCTACGGGATCGTGAATCTCAACATGGCCGACAGCCTCAGGGCACTGGGCCACCATCTCCGAGTCGAGTCATGGGATCAAAGCGATCACGATTGTGCGGCGAGCTGTCGACTTCTCGGGTTGGCACCATTCGACTCTGGTGAATCTCTCAGTCCGCCTGACGTCTGTATCCGTCAATTCTGGCCACCACGTTGGGACAGACCTGATACCGAGTTCTTCATCGTGATTCAGCAGTGGGAATATGGCGGCATCCCAGAATCATGGGCCTCCTCACTCCAGGGGGTCGACGAAGTTTGGGTCCACTCGCGCTTTGTAAAGTCTTGCTGGGTACAAGGAGGGGTCACCCCCAGCAAGGTTCGTGTCGTCCCAATCGGCACCCACCGCGTTGAGCTGCCCGTAATTGACAAAAAGGCCAATCAGTTGCTCTTTCTTGGTGGAGGCATCTGGAGAAAAGGGGTCGACATTCTGATCAGATCTCTCGATCGACTATCGAACAGGGAACTCACATCGCTGTCCCTGGTGATCAAAGAGTCGGGCATCGACTCGTACTACAAAGACCAGTCTCTTGTCAGCGACCTCCTTGAACATTTCCCCAGGGTGGCGGCGCAGGTAGAGCTGATCCGGCACAGCCTTCCACGTGCAGAGCTCGACGAGTTAATCGCCCAGTCTCAGGTCCTTGTCCACCCGTATCGAGCAGAGGGTTTCTACCTCGGAGGTATAGAGGCGATGGGCCTTGGAACCCAGCTGGTCACTACCCGCGGTGGGGCAACAGATGACTACGCCAATGATGACAACGCGTTGCTCGTCAATGCATCGTTTATGGTCACCAACAAGCAACCTATCGATATGCTGGGTCCGCGACGGGGTCGCAACTATTGGCAAGAGGCTCACATTGACGAACTCGCTAACGTCATCCGGAGAGCTCTCGATCCATCGAAACCGGAACTTGAGAGCCGGCTAGCGGCGGCTCACGCTACTGCCGCGCAGTTCTCCTGGGCCGAGGCCGGGCTTGCGGCCGATCGGGCCATCATGGAGGCAAGGAGTGGAGTTTTGCCCGAAGATAACCTTGTCGTGGCGGACCGCATGGTACAGACAGTGCTCAGAGAGTGGAGTCCGGCGAGCTTGATAGCAGGCGTGCGCCAGCTCCTAGAGATCGGTGACCTTTATGGAGCCTATCGACTCATGTCGCTCGGGGTCGAGCAGCTCAATGCCGACTGGCTCATTATGCATCGCACCCTAGGCGCAACGCTTCCACGCGTCCAGGACATCTGGTTCGACGCCATGTTCCGCAAAGATATCGAAATCTCACTAAAGCACCAGATGCATCAACAGTGCCAAACGGCGGAGCTCGGTAATTGAACCCGATAAATCGAGCCACCCACAGGGCGCGGGCTGGTAAACATCCGGAACCGGGGTGCTCAAGCTACCGTGCTTCTGGTTCGTCCTTGGAGGTCATCGTAAAGTCTCGGGTCTGGAAAGGCGACTCCTCACGCGCCGCAGGCTCCCTCACGGCCCAAACCTAGCAGATAGACTTCACGGCGAATCCGAGGGGTCCAACGGAACACACCACCGTACGCATCGGCCTTCGTCCTCATCTTACAAATCTTCGCGCTCGCTCCCATGAACTACCAATAGCCGCTCAACCCGCGGCAACGGGCGAGGCCCAAGTATCTCTACAGGGTTCTCACGAGCAACGCGTCCCCTTGGCCGCCACCGCCGCAGAGGGCAGCAGCACCAACGCCTCCCCCACGCTCCACCAGCTCAGTGATCAGGGTCAGTGCGAGTCGAGTCCCCGATGCCCCGATTGGATGACCCAGCGCAATGGCACCGCCGTTGACATTGACGACCTCTTCACTAACCCCCAGGTGGTCCATGGACGCGACCGCGACCGCTGCAAATGCCTCGTTGATCTCAAAAAGATCGATATCCTTGACCGTCATGTCCGAGCGCTGCAGGGCATTGTTGATCGCATTCGATGGCTGGTGTAACAACGAGGTATCCGGGCCAGCAACCTGTCCATAACCGACGATCTCAGCGAGAGGCATCAGTCCGAGCTCTCGTGCCTTGGCCTCGGACATTACGACCAGCGCGGCTGCCCCATCGCTGATCTGGGAGGCATTTCCCGCGGTGATGGTACCTTGCTTGTCGAAGGCTGGACGAAGCTTGGCGAGCGACTCCATCGTCGTCTCGGGACGAACGCCCTCATCGGCTTCGATGGTCAAGTCATCACCGCGACGTTGAGGAACCGATACCGGAACGATCTCTTTGGCCATACGTCCGTTCTTGATAGCCTTGGCCGCACGCTCGTGCGAGAGCACAGAGAAGTGATCCTGACGCTCCCGGGAGATGGGACTCACCTTGAGATAGTTGTCAGTGGCCAGTCCCATGGCCATCTTGTCGAAGGCACAGAACAGTCCGTCGTAGAGCATCGAGTCGATCAGCTGCACGTCGCCCATCCGAAAACCGCTACGTGCGCCGGGAAGAAAATACGGAGCCTGGGTCATGGATTCCATCCCGCCCGCGACCACGATGTCAGCCTCACCCGCTCGAATCATCAGATCGGCCAAGTGAATGCTGTTCAAGCCAGATAGACAGACCTTGTTGACCGTCGTGGACGGAACCGACATCGGAATGCCAGCGCCGAATGCGGCCTGTCGAGCCGTAATCTGACCTTGACCAGCCTGGAGTACGTGGCCCATGAACACGTACTCAACCGCCTCAGGTGTTAGTCCAGCTCTCGCGAGAGCCCCTTTGATCGCAACCGAGCCAAGCTCCATCGCAGTCAGCGACCCCAAGGCCCCCGACAGCTTGCCTATCGGAGTACGAGCCCCTGATACGATCACAGTTCTTCCCATGGTGCATCCTTTCTTCTCCTTAACAGTATACGAGTCGGACCCAAGCCACTGGAATTGGGGCAAAGACACAGATGACGCCCCGACCGGCATGAACAAGAGCGTTCTGACTGGTAGCATACCTCCATGACAACGGAGCTCATCGACGCAATCAACGCCGACGCCACCGGCGAGGATCTGGCAAAACTGCCGCTGCCAACTCACTACCGAGCTGCCTTCCTGCGCAAGGAGGAGATCAACATCTTCGAGGGCGTGCCCTCGGCCGAACGAGATCCCTCGCGGTCGCTCCACGTCGATATGGTACCCATGCCGGAACTCGCACCTGACGAGGCCGTCATCGCGGTCATGGCATCGTCAATCAATTACAACACCGTCTGGTCATCACTCTTTGAACCCGTGCCGACCTTCGACTTCCTCAAGAGGTTAGGGCGCTCACACAATCTCTGGAATCGGCGACACGATCTCGACTACCATGTCCTAGGTTCGGATGCCTCCGGCATCATCGTTCGGGTGGGGTCCGCGGTACGCAACTGGAATATCGGCGATCGGGTGACGATTCACTGTAACTATGTCGATGACCAAGATCCTTCATCCCATGACGACTCGATGTTGGCTGCCGAGCAGCGAATCTGGGGCTTCGAAACCAACTTCGGTGGCCTCGCGGACTTCGCCATCGTCAAGGCCAACCAGATTATGCCAAAGCCAGCGCATCTCACCTGGGAAGAGGCCGCGATCAACCCTCTGTGCAACTCCACCTCCTACCGGATGATCGTCTCCAAAAATGGAGCGCACATGACCCAAGGGCAAGTAGTGCTGATCTGGGGAGCCACAGGAGGCATCGGTAGCTACGCCGTCCAGTACGTGCTCAACGGTGGCGGCATCCCCGTCGGGGTCGTCTCCTCCCCGCGAAAAGCTGCACTCTTACGCGCCATGGGCTGTGAATACATCATCGACCGATCGGCCAATGGCTATCGGTTCTGGAAAGACGAGAACACCCAAGACGAGACCGAGTGGCGTCGATTCGGCACCGACATCCGCGCACTGGTAGGTGAAGACCCCGATATCGTCTTCGAGCACCCTGGGCGTGAGACGATGGGCGCCTCTGTGTACGTCGCCAAACGTGGCGGCCTCATCATGACCTGTGCCGCTACGTCGGGCTATCGCATCGAATACGACAATCGACACCTCTGGATGAAGCTCAAGTCCATCAAAGCTAGCCACTTTGCCAACTATCGCGAGTCCTACGAAGCGAACAAGCTGATCGCAAAGGGTATGGTCCAGCCGGTGTTGTCCGCTACCTACGAACTCGAACAAGTCGGGGAGGCGGTCAGCGTCGTTCGGGCCAACCTGCACGAAGGAAAGGTCGCAATCCGCTGTCTCAGCCCCGAAAATGGCCTGGGAATCAGCGACCCAGACTTTCGAGCGAGGGTCGGAGAGGACAAGATCACGCTGTTTGAACGCTTCGCCCGAGACAAGACCATGGAGGGTTGATGAAGACCTCTGAAATCGACCACGTCGCTATCGCGGTGAACGATCTTGATGCCGCCGTCCAGCGCTACGAGACCCTTGGCGGTACCGTCGTGCATCGCGAGCGCATCGTGTCAGACGGGGTTGACGAGGTCCTCTTGAAGGTGGCAGACTCCTATATTCAGCTCCTGTCGCCATTCACCGAGTCCTCGACCGTCGCGAAGTTTCTCAGCAAACGAGGCGAGGGGCTCCACCACCTAGGCCTTCGCGTGCCTGACTGCGCTGGGGCGGTGCGCGAACTCACTGAGCAGGGGTTCGTTCTCATCGATCCTGAACCCCGCACCGGATCGCGAGGCACTCTTGTCGCCTTCGTCCACCCTCAGAGTACGAACGGCACCCTCATCGAGCTGGTCCAGGAGCGCTGAGCAACTGCGCCAGCCAGGCTAGGTGACGCGATAGCGGCCGTCGAGGGCACGTGAGAGGGTGACCTCATCGACGTAGTCGAGGTCGCCGCCAACGGGAACCCCGGTCGCGAGCCGAGAGATGTTGACCCCTGCTGGCGCAATGAGTTTGGCGAGATAGGTCGCCGTTGCCTCTCCCTCGATCGTTGACGAAGTTGCGAGAATGACCTCTTTCACGGTGTCGCCTCGCAGACGATTGAGCAGCTCCCCAAGGTGTAGCTGTTCAGGACCGATGCCATCCATAGGACTGATCACCCCGCCCAGGACGTGATAGAGCCCCCGAAAGGACATGCCTCGCTCAAAGGCAAGCACATCTCGTGGCTCCTCCACCACACAAATCACCGAGTGATCTCGACCGGCGTTGGCACAGACGCCACAGAGATCCTCCTCACTCAAAGAGAAGCACTCTCGACAGCGTTTGGTGTTTGCGGCAGCGGCGAGGAGCGCCTCCGCGAGTCGTTGTGCATCCTGAGGGCCGCGCTTGACCATGAACAACGCGATCCGCTGGGCGGACTTGGGGCCAATACCAGGCAACCGCGACAGCTCATCCATGAGCTTTGACAGCGACGCAGGATACACGACCTATAACTCCCCTTGTATCAGTCGAGCACTCGGGAAGACATCGATGACGTTGGCAACGACCGCATCGTCGCTAAAGCGTTCGGTTGGCTCGGCTTGGGTCGACTCGTCTTCGGCCACCATCGCCATCTCGTCAGGCTCGACAATAGCTGGCGAGCTGTCGTCGCTGGTCTCACTCTCGAGCATCAGGCGCACGCGGAGGCCGTCCCCATAGAGCGTGCGCAACGTCTTTGCAATCTCGTTGAGGTACGGCTCGAGCTTCTTACGCCGAGTTTCATGATCGAGTACGACCCCAATCTCGCCGGCATCGACGACCACCAGCCGGGTATCGCGGATCCAGGCCCGAATGTTGCGTTGGTTGAGTGCGAGCAAGAAACGATCAAGCCACTCGGCCTGGATCACCGAACGTAGGCGCTCCGTCGCTGCTCGGTCAAGCTCTTCGCCGCCAGGCGTTCGAGCAGAAGACTCTGCGCTCTTCTTGGCTGACCCCGGTCCACTATCGCCTTGTGGCGCAATCTGGTCCTGGGAGCGACCTGCTGCCACCTCCCCCTGTACCGGCGAGCGATGAGCAGGGCTCGCCGGGGACGCTGGCTCGTCGCTTGCGTCTGTCGTTGGCATCTGCGACGCGGGTGCCTCACCAGCAGTTGACAGCTCATCATGTGACCCGAGTGCTGGACTCGAAGGGGGTTCAGGGTTTGGGCTGAGCCGACGTGGGTCCGCCTGCGGTTGGGTTGGCGAGGGTACGGCTGGCTGTGAACGATCCGGGGACGCAGTCCCACCAGCCCCTATACCGGGTCGGCCGATCGCTCCTCGCAATCGTGCGAGATCCGCGCTGGCGGATCGAGCACCCGAGGACTCATCGCGGCTAGGCCGGGGTGGTTTGGGTGCACTCTCTTGCTCCGGTCCACCAGCGCGAGCTGGCGACCCGCGGTGCAGGGACTCCTCGAGTCGGCGCACACGCTCCTCGAGGCTAGCCCCTTCGCTGATCTCCGCGATCAGCTGCACGAGCACAGCTTCGAGCACGACGCCTGGGTCTAGTGCATCGCGTACGCCGACGCTCAGGCGGCCCAACGTCTCCATGATGCGAGTTACCCGGGCCAAGGGGTAGTGTCCTCCTTGGCCACCCAGGCTGGCCAGGAACTGATCCTTCAAGCGCATCAACATCTCAGACACCACCCAGAGAGGGTCGTTTCCGGCTTGCAAGAGATCCTCGATCGCCAGAACGGCCGCGCCGGCCTCCAACTCCAAGAGGTTCTCCACGGCACGCTCGATCGAGGCGTCGACCTCGGGGATCACCTGGCCAAGAGCGAGTACTTGCTCGAGTACCGAGAGCGTATCACGTGCAGAGCCACGCCCTCGACGCAGCACCCATTGGCGCGTCGAGGCACTGAGCTCCACGCCGGTCCTGCTGGCGATGTCATCGACCACCTCACCGGCCGTCGAGGCATCCAACAGATGGAACTCAAAGTGCTGGGTCCGTGAAACGACGGTCTGGAGGACCTTTTGCGGGTTAGTCGTTGCCAGAATGAATATGACGTGCGGTGGTGGTTCCTCGAGAGTCTTCAGCAAGGCGTTGGACGCAGCCGTCGAGAGCATATGAACCTCATCGATGATGTAGACCTTCCAACGCCCTGTCCCTGCCGTTGCCACCGTCTGAATCAGCCAACGCATGGCGTCGACGCCGGAGTTGGAGGCGGCGTCGAGCTCCTCTACCTCACCTGAGGCACCCGACGCGATTGCGATACACGAATCACAGGTCAAACACGGCTCGCCGTCGACAAGGTTTTCGCAGTTCAACGCCTTGGCAAGAATGCGTGCGGTCGAGGTCTTGCCCGTCCCTCGTGGCCCTGAGAAGAGGTACGCGTGGCCGACGGTATCAGAGGCCACCGCGGCGCGCAGCGCCCGCGTCACATGATCCTGGCCAAGCACCTCGCAAAAGCGCTGAGGCCGAAACCTCCGATAGAGGGACTGATAGTTCGCGGACACAAGGCCATCCTAATCTGGCGCAGCCGGACGTGTACGAACGCCTGCGAAGAACAATCGTAGCCGTGTCCATCACGGAGATCAGGCGACCCACGGTACCCGGGATACCTTGCTGAGGGCTGCTGCCTTCCGGCCCTGACCCGGTTCACGAGGTCCCGCCACGTGGGGCCCGACCTCCGTGATGGACACGGCCCTTGGAAACTATAAGCTAGTGTAGCACGCTCCGAGCCTGACGGCTCTGAGCCGTGGAGGGGTGCGAGAGCGGCCGAATCGGCGCGATTGGAAGTCGCGTGTGGGGCAACTCACCGTGGGTTCGAATCCCACCTCCTCCGCGCCTACGCCAAGGGGCCGCCGATGGCCCCTTGGCAACCACAACTTTGCACCGTCACCGGAACCAAGGCGTCCTCTTCTACACAGCTCCCGATCACTTGGACTACAGGATCGCACCAATGATCGCGCGCACCTCACTGACCTGCGCCGCCGTGAGGACGTGACGCTGCGTGTCAACGTTGCGCGCCACTTGAGCCCCCGAACTCGCGCCTGCGATCACTGAACTCACGCTCGGTTCGCCCAGAAGATATGCGAACGCAAGATCGAGCAGCTCCATGCCATGATCACCGGCATAGCCCTCAAGTGCTTCGATGAGATCCCAAGCTGCGTGCTCCAGCTGCTCCGGTCGTGATGCCAACCTCGTTCCTTCGGGGGGTGTGTGTCCACGATGGAACTTCCCAGTCAACAACCCCGAGGCCAAGGGGTAGAACGGCAGTATGCCAACTCCGAACTTGTGAGCCGCAGGGATCAGCTCCGCCTCGACAGAGCGCTCGAGCAACGAGTACTCGTTCTGAGCCGAAATGAACCGCGGTGCACCCGAAGAGCGCGCTGTGAACTCAGCCTCGACGAGTTGCCACCCCGCAAAATTCGATGAGCCGAGGTACCGGACCTTTCCTTGATGGACGGCGTCGCCCAGCGCCATCAGCGTCTCCTCGATGGGAGTCAACGGATCGGGCTGGTGTAGCTGGTATAGGTCGATGTGATCGGTCTTGAGCCTTCGCAATGAGGCCTCGAGCGCCCGCATCAGGTACCGTCGTGATCCTCGTGCGGTATCTCGATCACCCATATCCATGCCGAACTTGGTGGCAAGTACGATCTCATGGCGAAACGGCTTGATGACCTCGCCCATGATCTCTTCAGAGGCGCCACTGCCGCCATAGATATCCGCAGTATCGAAAAGGGTAATGCCCGCCTCGTAGGCTGCAACGAGGACCTCCTTCGACGATTCGAAGTCCAGCCTCCTTCCGAAGTTATTACAGCCGAGCCCTACCTCAGACACCTGAAGTCCTGAATTACCTAGCTGACGAAATCTCATGGTATCTCCTGTCTACATCGTCAAACATTGCTCTCTGCACCGCGAAATCGAGCCATTACCCGATCATGCAGCTCGCCAATCGGGATTCCAGTCTCACCACTAACCCTGCGAAGATCTTCAAACTCCGGCTTGGCCCCTGCCGAGGTTACCTTGACGGTCACGGCCCGATTTTCGACATAAACCTCCACAAAGCGAGGGATGAGTCGCTGGCGCTGTTGAAGCCGGAATCTGACTCCTGGGGTCGCTAATGCACGTTGGACTTTTTCGACCATCCTATCGACATCAATAGGGTTCACCAGCACGGTGAGCAATACCCCGGGTCGCGACTTCTTACCCGTAGCCGGCACCAGATACGCATCAAGTGCTCCCGCACTCAGACTCTCTTCGACAAAGGCTCCGAGAGCCTCACCGCTGACGTCGTCAAGGTACGTCTCGATCACACCCACCGACTCCACCGTCGCACGGGCAAACCCAACTCCCGCATCTGCTAGCACCATCACCTGGCATACGTTTGCCAATCCCGCGATGTCGCGCGCACCGGCTCCGTAACCCACGCCGTCGATGGTGCCTATCGCAGCAGCCTGTGGAAAGACCTGCGCCAGCGCCGCTAAAAGCGCTGCTCCCGTCGGCGTGACGCTCTCTGCTCCCGGTGTTGCCGTTATGGTGAGTCCTGCCCGGGCAAGCAACGATGCGACCGCAGGACCCGGCAGGGGGAGCTGGCCATGCGCCATGGGGAAGGCGCCAAAACGAACACCAACAGGCATAATCGAGACGGCGTCAATACCAGCCACCGTACACAGATGCGCGACACCCACGAGGTCGGCAAGTGTATCGACCGAGGCGAGTTCATGGAGGTGGATCCCACCCCCATGGACCTCCTCCTCCGATTCACCGAGCAGATCGAGCGCGCGCAAAGCGATCTCAGCCCCTTGTGATGCACCCATCAGCTCGGTTACCCACCAGCGAAGCTCTTCGAGCGAGAGCACCGGTGCATCTCTCCCCAACTTCACCTCACAACGCAGCGCTCTCACCGAGGACCGTGTCACTTCGTGAAGATCGAGCGTACACCATCCTCGCACCGTCAGGGGTTCGAGCAAGCCTGCTAACGCAGTCGCCGAGCCCGTCGCGTGGGCAAGCCCCGCCATCAACATGTCACCGGCCACGCCATTGGCCGGGTTGACTACCAGGGTGCGCACCGAGCGTTACCTCACACTCAAAATGCGAAGGGCGGCACACGCCGCACCGAAGCCGTTGTCGATACCCATGACCATCAACCCTTGGGCGCACGAGGTCAGCATCGAGGCCATCGCCGTCTCGCCGCCGCGAGCTACTCCGTAACCAACCGAAGTTGGAACCCCGATCACCGGTTTGGAGACCATCGAGGCGACCACGGTCGCGAGCGCACCCTCGAAGCCAGCGAGCACGATAAAGATCTCCGCCTCGTGAGCCTCGTCCAGTGCCACCATCGTTCGTTCGATCGCCGAGACCCCGCAATCGAGAATAAGGTGCGAGTGAACCCCGAGTGCGGTGAGCACCGCACGCGCCTCGAGCGCCATCACCCGGTCGGACGAGCCAGCTGCAAGAATAGCAACGTACTTAGTCGTCGTTTGATCGAGCGGGCGTGCGACCAAGGTCACATAGTCGCTGTTCTCCTCGATGCCCGGGAAGGCCAGCCAAGGAGCTCGCGAAGCCACCAACTCCCATCGTGATGGGTCGAAACGGGTCACCAGGACAGGGCCAGAACCCTCGAGAGCAAAATCAATCATCTCGACCAGCGCAGCATCGCTCTTACCGGCGGCGTAGATCGCCTCTGGCATCCCGATGCGCGCTCGGCGCCCAGCATCGAACCAACCCAGGTCACCACGACGCAGTCCATCTTTCGGAGTTTCTTGCACAATTGGAGCCTACCGGGCAAGACGATGTCCGCTAGTCTCCTCTTATGGAAGAACTGACCCCCATGCGTATCTCCTATCTTGGTCCTGCGGGAACCTTTACCGAGGAGGCGCTCATCGAGTTCATGGGGGCCAGGCAGTACGAGGGTGTCGCTCAGCCAACCATCGAAGATGTGCTTGCCGATATCGCTATCGGAAATTCGGACTATGGATTTGTACCCATCGAAAACTCAATCGAAGGAACCGTCACCCCAACGCTTGACGCGCTGATCTTCCGCTTTCGACTACAGATCTACGCAGAGTTCATCCTCCCTGTCCGCCAGCAATTGATTGCCACCCCAGGTGCACGCCTCGACGATATCGAATCGGTCTACTCGTATGCCCACGCACTGGCACAGGTGGGTCGATTTCTCCGAGACCGACTTCCAAAGGCCAAGCTCCATCACACCGACTCGACCGCCGAGGCGGTACGACTGATTGCTGAGGCGAGAGCTACCTCGATGGCGGCGATCGGTCCCAGGCGAGCCGCCCAACTGTACGGGCTTGACGTGCTGATTGCCGATATCGACGACCACGCAGCTAACTCGACTCGCTTCCTGCTCCTCAACAACGATCGAATACCCGCGCCGACGGGTAGGGACAAGACGAGTCTCGTATGCTTTCAGGTCGAGGACCGACCCGGCTCACTCCTGTCGATCTTGGCCGAGATCGCCTCCCGGGGCATCAACCTCACCAAGTTGGAGTCGCGACCTACCAAAACCGGCATCGGCATCTACTGCTTTGCCATCGATCTCGGAGGTCATATTGCGGACCGTCCCGTCCAAGACGTGATCAGCGGTCTGAATCGTCATCTTGGCCATGTCAAGTTCCTGGGTTCGTATCCGGCCTTTGCCGACGCGCCACGACCGTCCCAGTCGACACCAAGAGCCGACCCATTGGTCGAGGAACTCCTCGGTCAGATCGAGCCTGCAAACTCGTAGCGCATGAGCCCCATCCCATAGCGCAAGCCCTAGGATGTTTTCGCACGCGGAGGGATGGCAGAGCGGACGAATGCGAAGCACTTGAAATGCTTTGGGCCAAAAGCCCCGTGGGTTCGAATCCTACTCCCTCCGCCATCGTGCCAAGGCTGCGGCACGTCAGCACTCGTTGAGCAAAAAATGCGTTGGGCTATGCAGGAACAACTGCATAGCCCAACGTCACTCAAGATCCTTCCTGCTATGGAGTGACGGACGCAAAGTCGGCCAGCAACTTGGAAAGGTTTGCGTATCCGAGTCCAGATCCCGGGTTGTAGATCGCTCCAGGTGTGCCGGTGTAATAATCGTTCGTGTTCATGAACTCACCGGTGATTGACAGCGGTGAGTTGTTGTTCGAACCTGAGTAATAGCTGGAGCCATAGACCGTGTTCGAATCCAGCGGATGGAACGGTGAGTTCGTCGACTTCGCGAACGCATAGATGTTCGGGTTCCAGAACCCAATCCGGTGCCCCAGCGCACTCTCGTAGTCAGCAGTCACACCATTGAGTTGTGGTCCAATAAAGCTCGTCCCACCGAAGTCAACGTAGTCCGAACCGAACACCGACTTGAACTGAGGGTCGTAGGTGATATATCCGGTCTGGGGATCCGCATTAAAGGCTACATCTGGCGTCGCACGATAGAAGCTATTGCTCCCTGTGCTCAATGTTGGTGCAGGATTCAACGTAAAACTCGTCGGCAAGACGAGGCTGGTTGGAGCTATCGCCTGATACTTCGTTGGGTTGATGAACTCATAGTCCGAGTAGTTCGTTACGCCCGCCACGCTTTGCTGATAGGCGCTCCGTTTGAACAGAACGCTGTAGCCACCGCCAGAGCCAACGATCAGATCTCCGGCTGCAGCACTTTCACTTGAGAGACCAAGCGCCTGATACATTGGCCACAGGTAATCCCAGCCCCAGGTCAACTGCTTGGGAATCGTGACCTCCTCGTAGCCGGTCGTCGCGGTGGTGCCCGATGACGATGTCGTGGTGATCGGGTAGACCTGGCTCCCAGGGAGAGTCGTTCCCCCAACCGATGTCACGTAGGGCGAGTCCTCCGGGCTGTCGACCCCCAGATTATACGTTCCGATATCACCCGTTGGATCATAGGCACCCTGGTCCCCCGAGGCAACGAAGGTTGACTGGCCCTGCGCGGCTGACTCAAGGAACGCTTGGTTGAAGGCTGCAGCGTAGCCCGGGGACTCTTGGGCAGCTAACACGGAGTACTGGATAGCCGTCTCCGACTCACCCCAGCTAGCCGACAGCGAACCGGCGATATTCTGGCTGGCTCCTGCGTAGAAAGCGTCAACGAAGCCGTAATCGGTATTTGGCGCCTGATAGACAACAATGCGAGCTCGCGGTGCAATCGTCCCAGACTGCTCGACATCGATCGTCGTCTCGTCAGATCCACTGTTGAGACTCACACGCCCCGCCCCACCATCGATGTTGACCAACGTCAGCCGATTTTGCATGACGGGAATGTGGGCTACGTTCCTCCAGAAGTAGGCAGGAACGCTCGGATTGACGCTGGCTAGCGTCACAATACCCATCGTCTGCCCCTGGCCCTGGGAGCCAGCGTTGAGTACCGATGTGAGGTGATAGTCCTTCTCAAAGGCCTGGGGCAACTGCGCGGTCGGGGCGGTTCCCGTCGGAATCGTAGCACCGGTGGCCGTGACCGTTCCTGGCGATGCCTGTGCCTTGCCCGGAACCGACAACGACTCATAGGGCGCATAGTTGGTGAGACCGAGGACCGCTTCAATATTGCCTGCCAAGTCCGCAGGGAGCTGCGGGTTTGTCCGCGCCGCGAAGACATTCTGCACCGTTGCAGATGCGCCAGGCAGTTTCGCGCTTGCAGGAGAAGCCGGCACCTGATAGTTGTCGAAGAGCACCGAAAGCGCGTTCTGGTACTGCGCAGCGGTCCCCTGGGACGTGACATCGAGCATGTCCGCCATGACCTGTGCATGGATCCCAAATGACCCCAAGTAGGCGATCAGTGCACCGACGTACTGAGGTGTCTGGCCGTACTGTTGGGCGAACTGCATCGGCGTCAGGTACGGACCGGTCCAACCCGCGTCAACCTTGTGAGCAAGGGCCGCAATATCGCGGCCTTTGAGGATGAACGAGACCCGCATTCGGGTCGACCCAGCCGTTTTTCCCGTCGGCTTTGATTTGGCTGCTATCGCCGGTGCCAATCCACCAGGCACCGTCACCCTTGGTGCCGGAGCCTGAGCGGCGGTCAAGGACGCAGCAGGTGACGCCATCGCCATCGTCGCGAGACCAAGTACTCCGGCCGCCCCAAAAACAATACTATGGCGCATAAACCTCTTTTTCAACTGAACCCCCTCATGCGGTAGTTTACGACTCATGATCGCGACCAAGCTAGCGCCACAACGCTGACGCTCACCTCACTATAGCAAAGTGCCAAATTATTTGTCGGCGGAAATATGAAAACTCGCAATTTTCCTTGCTGATTCTCCAGCAGTGGCTGATGAGGCCGGTCATCCACAACTATGGCCTCCAGCGCCGGAGAGCGCCATTCCCGTGGCGGCGTGTTGACAGGTTCGGCACCACAGCGGCCCTTACCACAGTCCGGCACCGTTCACCGGCCGTTATCCTGTGGGCGGGATAGTTCGTTATCCCTGATGCATCATGAGACACAGCAGCAAAAACTCAGCAGGTCGACAGTCTCATCCGTTGGGCACAGCGACAATACCTTTATCGGAACACCAACAGCCTCAAGGGGTCGCCAGGTCACAGGCGAGGCTCGACCACCACGATCACTGCATCGGGCTCGAACGACTCCCACACAATAACGTTTGTCGCGAACTCTGGTGCTGCCCAGCCACCCCGCTCGAGGTCAGTCTCCGCCCACTGATCTGGAACCCGCAGGGCCAGGGGTAGCGCGAATGTGGTAGAGATACCCGGTTCCCACAAAATCCGTATCACGCCAAGCAGCAGACAACCGCGCGCGACTTAAGCAGTCGAGGGAGTTTGAGTTCCCGTGTATTGCCAGGAGACCTCCACCTCTACCGGAGGTACCGTCTGGAATGTTTTCGGTGCACCGCCCGTACCGGCTCTCCGAAGAGGTTAAGAACGAATCCCTCCTCCAGATCGGTGGTTGCAATCGGCTGCCCACCTCACCGAACACAGTTCCGGCTCCCTCTCCGTCAGTTGGCGCCGTATCGCCAAAACGATCTTGAGCGTCTCCTCGACGACCCGGCCCTCTGGCATGGGAAGCTGCATTGCTATGGCGCGTGTCGAGGATATACCGAGATCATCCTTGGCGCCTCGCGGTTCAATTAGCAGGGTGAGAATCGTCCGTCGCTTCTCGCTCAAGCCCTCGACTGCCTCGAACACACAGGCCAGAAGACGATCTCGCTTCTCGGCTGCCGAGGTCTCCTCGATGCCCGAGACAACCACCTCTTCTGCCGACAAGTGGTCAGTTAGCGTGTTAGCCAGCCCATTATCCTCAAACGAGAGTCGGGCCGCGGGACGCAGGATGTTCGCTGCCGACTCCACGTCCGGTCGTGAGTATCGACTAGCGTTATTCAACTTCGCCGTTGCCCGCGCGTACACCGACTGACTACGGTCGTGGGTGAAAGCGTGTTCGCATTGTAGAGCTGACTGGATGTACCAAGGCAGGCACGATGAGAATTTGCCCCGCTCTGGGTCGTAGTGACGCGCGGCTACGAAGACGCCCATCATTACCTCGGAGGTCTCGTCTGGTGTGAGCGCCTTGCCCCGGCAGTAGCGAGTGGCGATCTTGATGATTAGACCCGCGTTCTGGACAAAGAGCTGGGCTTGGGCATCGTATAGCCGCTGCCGGCCCCCGGGAGCCTGAGCATCGCTTAACTCTTGGATCGACGCCACCAGTTCTTCCTTTGTGCCGTGCGCCCCAAGACCGCTCCGTGTGGTGCTACCGATAATCTTGTCCAACATTGGCATGCACATACATATGCACCAAGTGGAATCTCATGAACGAATCTCCCAATGTCGGCCTTCACATGTATGCAGCGGTACGTATCTAAAATGCGCCAACGCCCGACAAACCCTTGTTGGCATCGGAATCGCGTGAGTGATTCAGGATATTATGCCGTTCCATGTAGAGTGATGCTCCCCCAAGATGAGGGAACCCAGTTTTGGCGAGGGTTGCGCCGTAGCCAATACCTTGGAGCCAAGGGGCCATGACCAGGACTTCGCCTTTGAAGACATCATCAAAAGGGGATCGCGGCAAGCTCCTCGGCCCTTGCCGCGATCCTCAAGGCATGCGGCCACCTTCGCTTCAAGCCGTCGAGCAGCCCCTTGGCGAGGGTCATCGCCTCGTGAGGAGTTTCCATGACCGCATCCTAAAGCTGTCGCGACGAGCTGAATCCATGCACCATGGTTCTCAAATGCCATCTTCGCACGGATTGCTACAACTTTCTCTACTACGCTCAGTCGCCAAAGAGTGACTTCGAATCGCCTCCGTGACTTGGGCTGGACGTTCGAGGGGGGGCAGGTGGGCGGTGTCGGCAATGTCAAGGCGGCGTGCACGAGGGATCCTCTCACTCAACAGATCTGAGACATCCTGGATCCAGGGTACGTCGTCTCGGCCGTTGATGACCAAGGTGGGGGCACTTACTTCTCCCAGGCGGCCAACCGCAGGTGGTTCGAGTTGTCTTTCGACGACTGGCCTGTCCGTCCATTGCCGTTCGAAGACCCTGTATAGCATGTCCACAGCCAGCTGCCAGACCTCCGGGTCAACCTGCGCCGGGTCCCGACTCGGCCCGGCAACCATGTAACGGGCCTGTGCCTCGGCCATAGCGGCGACGTCCTCCGGGTTGATGCGATCTGACGTGTGCGACTGGTAGGCCCCCAGTCGATCCACTGGCACCGAGCGGTGCACCTGCTCCTTTACCTCACGGATCATCGCCGGTGGCCAGACATGACCCGGCAGCCCCGAACAGACCAGGGTGAGCGACCGTACCCTCTCTGGCGCCACCAGAGCGACCTCCAAGGCGTATCCCCCTCCCATTGAGCAACCCACCAGGTGAGCAGTGGGGATATCCAACGCGTCCATTAAACCCAGCAGGTCTCGGTGGTGGACAACATCGCCTTGGGCACTGCTGGACTCACCACGACCCCGCCAGTCGTAGCAGACCACCCGGTGATCGGTCGCCAGGTCACGAAACTGGTGTTTCCACATCCTTCGATCGGCAATGCCCGCGTGCGAAAAGATCATCGCAGGGCCCTCGCCAGCCTCGTCGTAGCCGATCTCGCCGCCGTCTACCTGGACGCGCATGATTCACCAACAATTCTCCGGCTCCACTCGCCCAAATCAGCGATGATCGAACGACCCTCTATGCCGACTCGCGCGCATGCGCACCCTAACTTCACTTTCCTCATCACGGCCTTTCTCTCCAGGATCTTACTGTTTGTCTGCGGCAATAAACGGTTTAGCTATGGCTAATGGCGCCTCCCCTAGGTGGTCCCAGAATCAAGCCACTATCCCGTCTATCCGTCGACTCCAGCCCAGTTGCGGAGCGGCGCTGGCCTCGATGTCTGCAGAAATGCCCCTTAATCGCGTCGAGCCTGTGCAGCCAGCCGAACTCAAAGAGTGGTAGGACACCCAGCGGTAGCGTCGCGGTGGGTTGAGAGACAAGGTTCGCGTTCCCGCCGACCGCGGACCAGTCAGTTTCGATGCTAGAGTTCATAACGCCCGCAGCGCTCTCGACTACGGGAAAATGGTAGGCCATTGCTCGCGTCGGGCCTTCGGGACCCTACTACCAACCGGCCAGAAGCATCGGCGGGAGTGAGAGTGATCCCCTCGGAGCAGGTGACCCCGGTGCGGGTATGACAGGTGCCCGAGTTAACGGTGGCCGTCCAGATAGTGGCGAGGTCCAAGACCACCTTCCCTGTCTGGTTGAAGGTCACCAGTGGATCGTAAAGAGCTCCGACGACGTTGTATCCGGCGAAGGATGCGTCCATGCCCGTGTGCAGGATCGCGGATGGACTACCAACAGCGAAGGTCGCAATACCAGGCTTCGCCGCCGAACCGGTGGACTTGGCCGAACCAGGTCGGCCGCTGGCAGCACTGCCGCGGTCTGACAGCAGCGCACCGACAGTAAGCAGCCTCCCCCACGCAAGGATCCATGGATGCGCACTTCTAACACCCCCCAGACTTGTTACCACACATGCGGCATAGCGGCCATTCGGCGACAAGGCGCTAACGGCTTGTCCTGACGGTCGCATGGACTCCTGTCCGGGACTTGTTACTTTCACCGCAGCGTCTCCTCCAAGAACGCGTATTTAGTCTTGATTTGTCCTGCGGCCAGTGTCCGAGACTCACCGTCGTCTATCCGGCGGACGGGAAGGATTAGGCACAATGGCCTATCCGTATCGTGGTAGATCGTCTGATACGCCACCAAAGTGTGTGTATGGCGGCCCATCGGCTCGCCGGTATTGGGGTTCGGATCGTACTCGGGGAAGCTGGAGCTCGTGATATCGAGTCGGATCCGGTGCCCGACCTTGAAAAGGTTGCTCGTCGGACCAAGGTCGATCTGCACTTCGTAGATCCTTCCCGGTTCGATGAGCTCCCCGATGGGACGGTCGTCGCGGTATCGCATACGCAAGATGTCCTCGCACAAGAGCATCGCGTATCCCTCCGGGTAGTCTGCGCTGGGTGGATAGACATCGATCAGCTTGCCGACGAAGTCAGTGTCGCGTGCTGAAGATGCGCACCACAGCGTCAACCTCACAGAACCCGTCACTTCGAGAGGCGCGGTAAGGGGCGTTGTCTCGAAGACCCGGACATCTGCCCTTTCGCCGAGGAATCCCCGGGTGTCGGTGGTTCCAAGAAAGAGCGTCGGCGCGCGTTGGTCGTGTGGTCCGGCAAGAAAGACCGCAGGGTGACCGACCTCTTGAAGATTTGTGGCGCCAATTGCGGGGCTTGGAAACCTCGGGTCATAGTCGTAATGTGTCTTTCCAGCGCCTCCGGTGGGAGCGTCGCTCGCTAATGTCCCACCAGGTCCGAGGTAGTACTTCGTGAGACGCGTATCCACCGGGGGCCAGCGTTCCGTGATCTGCCAGTCTCCGCCACGAAAGAGTTTCCCATTGCCCGTGCGGTGGCCATCGCCGGTTCCCATTCGGAAGTACGTCACAGGCGGGAGAATGCGGTCGCTGTTGTCATCCGTTGATCCGCGCAAGTACCGATCCAGCCACGCCACTACGAGGTCGTCGCAAGGGCCGAACCGCGCTGCAGCTGCGCCGAAGTCCACGTCACCGGCCGTCGTCGCTTCCAACATGCCGGGGTCATGGACCCAAGGCCCGACGATAAGACTGACTGGCCGACGCAAACGAGGGGTAAGTTCTGTTAGCTTGGTGAAGTTAGCCGCCACGTGATGTGCATACCAACCCGATATCATGAGCACAGCAACATCGGTCGGATAATCGTCCCACCGACCGGCGAGCCTTGAGGTCGGGGTATCCCAGAACTCGGTATCGTCGGCCGTCTCATACATCCTGAAAAACAGGGACTCATACACTGGAAACAGTGTCAGCGGGGACTGGCCGCGGCGTAGCGGGAATTGGGCGACATACGCAGGCAGGTCACGCTGCATCTGCTGGAGTTCTGCAGCGATGTCCGGCTGTGCAAGTGCTCTGGGGCTGTCGGCGGCCTGGTTGACCACCCACACCAAGCAGAGCCCGACGTTGAACGCTCCGTGAGTGCGTAGTGCCCGTCTGTAGTAGTCGGTTCCCGCATCTCGCAGGACTTGCGCCCGCAGTCCCGGGGGATGACTCAGCGCGGTGCCTTGCTGATTGGCCGCAGCGAAAGAGCCTCCGGAGGTGGCAACGCGCCCGTCGCACCACAACTGAGCGACGAGCCACCGGATGGTGTCGTCGCCGTCTGAGCCCTCGTCAGGATCGTTCATATACAGCCCGAATTCACCGGCCGAGTCGAATCGCCCTCGCACGTCCTGTGACGCAAACACATATCCTTTACGCGCGAGTTGGCTTGCCAGCTCCACCGTGGTCTGTCGGGCGCGACCATAAGGCGTGCGCTCCAGTACGACGGGAAATGGTCCCTGCAGCTCCGTGCCGGCGTTAGCGGGGAAATAGAGGTCGGTCGCAAGGCGAGTCCCATCCCGAGTATGGACGCCCACGTTGCGGCGAACGACAACCTCAATCACCGGATCGACTGAGCCATCTGGAGAGGACTGCGACGCTACGAACCCCGTATCGCCGCTCGTCGTTCCTCGTGTCACTCCCACTACGGCATCACCCTCCACACGCTACATCTGACCTCTCCAATTAATGACCCTAACGATAGTGTTGGCCCGAGCAACAGCCCCTCAAATACCCTGAAACCTCCATGATTGACTCCCCAGTGCAGGATCTTGCCTCGACTGGGATGGACGACCTTCAACCCCCGGGCTGGGATGTAGAGCGCACTGTGCCCCCCGCGTTCAGAGCGCGCAAGGTTGACGTGGAGCAATCTGGTAGTCAGAGATGGTTGGGCTTCGATGCTGGCTCTGCGATGGTGGCTGGTCTTGGT
>JAJZXI010000046.1 GCA_021806545.1 Actinomycetes bacterium
CATTGCCGCAGGGCTTGGGGTCACAGAGCGTGGAGGACAATCGCACGCTGCGCCTACCAAGGCAAAGCACAGCGACCCAGTGAAGCGCACCACCAATCCTCAAGCTGCGTGAGCAACTTAGGAAGCCTCGTCCGTAAGGTCGGGAAGGATGTCACTTTCTGCAGGCCCTCGGTGGAGTTCAACCCTGAGACAGCCCGCACTCGTGAAAGGTCATGAGATCACCCGAAGGTAATACATTGCGTCCGTTAGCTTTTGTGACCCGCTTATGCTCGTTGACCTAAATTTCCATCTCCTGGGCCCTCCGTCGAATTCACTAACGGCTGGAATGGTCCCCTTCGACTGAACGCCTTCGGATACCGAACCAACGAGCTACGTGGGCGCGGTACTCGCGATATTCGTCACCAAATGCCTCTTCGAGATAGGACTCCTCCACGCCAATGACCTTCGATTGCAGGATCGCGACGGTGACCGGGGTTAGTCCGAGGGTTGCGAATGACCCACGGGCAACGCCGATGGCAACCTGCGCGCACAACATACCGAGGTAAATCGGGTTGCGGCTGATTCGGTAGATGCCATGCTTGTTGAGCAAGCGGACTGGGCTTCTTGGGTTGGGGCTGTTGCCGGTCCGGACCATGGCGAGAACGGCTGATGCAATGAAGGCTCCTCCGCCCGTTCCTATGACGCAGCTTGCGACCCGTCGCCTGGGATGGGAGGGTGCCGTTGTACCGAGAAGGTGATCGACACCCAAGCCCGCGGCGGTTAAACCAGCCACGACCAACGGAGGTGGAATGTGGGGTGTTGCGATGGCTCCTTGGTTATGGGTTTGACTTGTTCTCATCTGCCTTACCCTAAAACGCTGTGGTATTCTTCGTGCCTTGGAAACTGAGCATTGTGCACGCACAGCGATCAAGATGTACGACATTGGAGCAGATCGCAGGTAGTTCTTCTCTTTGGAACGATGATTTGAGAGGCTTGGAGTCGTGAGTGCTCCCAGGCTCGTTTAAGGTTTGCCAAAGCCACGGTCATCGGAGTGTCCACAGACCCTCCTGCCCTCCAAGATACCTGGTACTCCCTTGTCTCTCATGCTCCAGCTGCCTCGGTGATTTGCGTCCAACCGAGCGAGGCGGAGCTGACATGAGCGTGCGCACTGGCGGCGGCCTGGGCTAGGGACAAGCAGGAGGGGCGATGCGCTCTGTCCGAACCTCGTGGGAGACGTGAGCGCCGAGAAAGGGTGATAGAGAAATGCGTTGGCATTTTGGAGCGGATAGAGTGAGTACGGTAGTAGTTGTGATGGACAGGGACACAGGCCTGGATGAGCCGGATGGCTGAGTGGTCGGTGTCGCTGTGGTTGTTGCGGCCGACGCGCACATCACCGCGGCGGCCGTCGAAGTGGTGGAGCTGATATGGAGACGATGACCGCGGTCCTTTTTGGGGGTCCCTCACCGGAGCACGATATCTCAATCTTGACGGGCCTACAGGCAGCGCGCGCGCTCTTGAGCACGCAGAGTGGAGTCGTTGGGATCTACTGGTCCAAAACCGGTGAGTTCTTTCGGGTGCCTCCAACGCTTGAGGCACCTGCCTTTGCTCAAGGCGTCCCAGCAGGGGCGGAGCCGTTGATGCTGGTCACCGGCACGAAGTCCGGTTTTGGGAGCCTGACCTCTGGGCTGCGTCCCAAGCTGGAGTTATTGCCCATCGATGTGGTGGTCAACTGTTGTCACGGCGGCCCTGGAGAGGATGGATCCCTCCAAGGGGCCATGGATCTGGCAGGGATTCGGTACACCGGTCCATCGGCGGCGACGGCGGCACTCGGCATGGACAAGTTGAGCTTTGGGGCGCTCGCGAGCGCCGCCGGGCTCCCGGCGCTACCACGCGTCGTGGCTGATGGTGTCATCGACTTTGAAGGCCCCTACATTGTGAAGCCACGTTTTGGTGGTTCTTCCATTGGTATCGAGGTCGTTCGGGATCGCGCAACCTTGCTCGAGCGAGTGCGTAGCTCGGTCCATCTGCGTGCTGGTGCGGTGGTCGAGCCGTTTCGAGAGGATCTCTATGATCTCCAGGTCGCAGTGCGCAGCTATCCCGAACTGGTACTCTCTGCGATTGAGCGACCGATGCGCACTGCGGGGGCAGCCTCGATTTTGAGCTATTCGGATAAGTACCAGCCGGGAACTGGGATGGCATCGGCACCGCGTGAGCTGCCAGCTCAGATTAAGCCCGAGGTCGCAGAGCAGATTCGCCATGTCGCAGTGAAGACGGCAAACCTGATTCAAAGCCGAGGGGTAGCGAGGATTGATTTTCTCGCCAACGATGCTGGTGAGCTATACTTGAACGAGGTGAATACGATCCCTGGCTCGCTTTCGCACTATCTCTTCGTCGACCCAAGGGAGAGCCTGGCCGAGCAGCTTGCCAAGGACATCCGCGAGGCCCGGGAGCGATCCACGTATACCCCGGTCACACAAGGAGCCGACGGTACGGTGTTGCAGTCGGCTGCGACGATCGCCCAGAAGCTCGCCTAGGAAGTTGGCATGGGCCAGTACGAACCACAGAGTCCAGGACTCGACCAGCTTTCGAGTCGCACCCAACGCGTTGTGGGTACAATGCTTGACTCGGACGAACGCCTGGTCGCCGTCATCCATCCTCACTGGTGGTTGGTACTAGGCCCAGCGTCGGTTTTCGTCGCCGCCAGCGTGATCGCCGTGTTGCTGACGACCTTGAACTATCCGTTACTGAGCCTCGTGGGTCTCGTAATTCTCGGGGTGGCCGTCGTCAACATGGTGGTTCGAGGACTACAGTGGTATTTCGAGATGCTGGTGGTCACCGATCGTCGGGTGCGTTTCGCCAGGGGTGTGGTGCTGCGTCGCACGAGTGAGATCCCGCTGCGCCATGTCAATGACATCACCACCGAGCAGGGGATCATCGGAAGATTACTCCACTTTGGGCGCTTGAGAATCGATTCGGGCAACGCGAGTGGCAACGAACTGGTAACTTTTATTCCCAATCCTGCACGACTTCAGCAGCTACTTGCAAGCCTCGAGGACCGAGGGTCGAACTACTCGCTTCCAGCCACGTTGCCTGGCGACGGGGACGATCGATTGAGTCGACTCGAGCGCCTGGCTATCCTGCATGCCGGCGGGTTCCTGACTCAGAGGGAGTTCGAGCAGGCGAAGGCCTCGCTGTTGCGCGAAGCCGATGGTCAATCATGACGGCGACCGAGGCGGGTCGCCGAGTGGTGGCACAGCGTTGGTCACAGGAGCTTTCGAGGTGGGCCATACCCGACGATGTGCTTGTCGGGGCGCCGGCCTCGCCATGGGTGTTCGACCCTAAGGCGTTTCGGCCGGTGCCGAACGCTCCGCTCAATCAAACCCAACTGGCGATCCTCACCTTGCTCGATCGATGTGAAGAACGCAGCGTCCTCGATGTTGGCGCTGGAGCAGGCGCTGGAGTGCTCCCGATCGCTGGGTCCATACGTTCGCTGGTGGCCCTTGACCAAGATGCGGCGATGTTGGGGGAACTTGCGCTTGCGAGCGAGTCGGTGCCAGAGGCGATGGTGGAGACTCGGGTAGGGGACTTCTTCGCGCTCGAGAATGGTCTCGGCCGTTACGATGTGGTCACCTCACAGAATGTGGTTTACAATATTGACGATCTCTTTGGCTTCCTCGAAGGACTGATTGCGCATGCGCGTACCGGCGTCGTCTTGGAGATGACGCTGCACCATCCGCACTACGGACTCAATCTTTTATGGCAAAGGTTTCATCAGCTCCAGCGACCGACGACCCCTGATGCCACCGATGTGATTGAGGCTCTTGTTATCCTCGGGGTGACGCCGCGGGTCTTCGTCGGACCCCCATTGGCACGCATCGAGGAGCCAGCTCAGCGGATCGTCTCCACCCGCCGTCGCCTCTGCCTTGCTCCCAGCGATGACGTGGCAATTCAAGAGGCACTCGACGAGGGACTGGTACTCACCAACCCCTCCGTGACGTTGGTCTGTGAGCTTCTCGATGCCTGAGCACGCGACGACGCAGCTGTGCTACGAGCTTTATGGCGCCGCTGGCGACCCGGTTGTTGTGATGATTCACGGTTTGGGGGGGCAGTTGATCGACTGGCCCGACTGGGCTATCAACTACTTTGTTAATGCGGGCTTTCGGGTGTTGGTCTATGACCAGCGAGACAGTGGCCGCTCGCCGAGGTTGATCGAGGCCGGAGTCCCCGATGTGCTTTCGATCTCGATCGGGCGCCGAGAGCTTGCGCCATACACGCTGGCCGATATGGCGGACGATCTTGTTCAGCTCCTAGACGACCTTGGCATCGGGCGCGTGCATCTCGTTGGGGTCTCCATGGGGGCCATGGTTGCCCAGCAGTTTCTTATCGCCCAGCCGGATCGGGTACGGTCGATCGTGAGCATGTTGGGAACCACGGGTCGGGCTGGCGTGGGTCAGCCGAGCGAACTCGCCCTAGCTGCGTTGCTGAACCCCAATCCAGAAGAGCCGCTCGAGGTCGTCGTCGCTCGTCCGCGTTCTTTGGCCCAGCGCCAGGCGGTCGCGAGCCGGATCCAACGCGGCAAGCAGCGGATCCGGGACGCGGGAATCGACGATCCGTACGGCAGCGCTCGACAGCTTGCGGCTATTTTGGCTTCGCCAGACCGATCGACGGCACTCGCTTCGCTCGACGGGCTGCCCGCGCTGGTCGTGCATGGGGTCATCGATCCTCTTGTGCACGTCTCTGGCGGCTTTGACACCTTTCGCGTGTTGCGGGCATCTCGCCTATTGCTCTTCGCCGAACTCGGTCATGACCTTCCGGCGTGGTGTTGGGATAGGCTGGCGCCGGAGCTGCTGGCGACCATTGTCCAGGGGGAGGAGTAGTACGTGGGACCGCTGCAGGGTATCAGAGTCGTAGAGATGGCAGGGATAGGTCCTGCGCCGTTCGCCGGAATGGTGCTTGCGGACCTTGGCGCGACCGTGATTCGCGTCGATCCTCCCAAGCGTCCTGGGATCGGTGCAGACCTCATGGGGAGAGGCAAACGTGCGATCGCCATCGATGCCAAACAGCCGGGCGCCACCGACGTGATCATGCGAATAGTGGATCGTTCGTCGATCTTGATCGAAGGTTTCCGTCCCGGCGTTATGGAGCGGCTCGGGCTTGGTCCGGCTGAGGTGATGGCGGTGAACCCAAGGATTATCTATGGCCGTATGACCGGCTGGGGACAGAACGGACCGAAGGCCTCTCGCTCAGGGCATGACATCAATTACATTGCGCTCTCTGGTGTGCTTGGGTCGATCGGCGACGAGATGCACGGCCCCTCGATCCCATTGAACCTCGTGGGAGACTTTGGTGGTGGTGGCATGCTGCTGGTCGCTGGCGTGCTGGCTGCCCTTATTGAGTCGCACCGAACGGGTCATGGCCAAGTGGTGGACGCCGCGATGGTCGATGGCTCGCTCCTGCTCATGACCATGATCTACTCGATGTTTCAGGAGGGGGGCTGGTCGGGGAAACCGGGGCGCAACCTGCTCGATGGCGGTGCCCCGTTTTATCGGACGTATCGAACCCGAGACGATCGCTGGATTGCCGTCGGAGCACTTGAACCCCAGTTCTTCGACGAACTGGTTGCAAAGCTTGGTCTTAGAGATCGCTTCAACTCGAACAACCAGTACGACCATCGCCTTTGGCCCGAGATGCAGGTCGCTATCGAGACCAAGTTCTTGAGTAGGACTCGCTCGGATTGGGAGCAGCTTTTTGAGGACTCCGACGCATGCGTGACGCCGGTGCTCACGATGGCGGAGTCGCTGGAGCACCCTTTGCACCAGGCGCGCCGCAGTTTCGTCAAGGTCGGTCCTTTGATTCAACCAGGACCCGCGCCACGGTTCGGTTTACACGCTGAGCAGGATCGGGGTGCTCATGCGGAGCTAGCCTACGATTCTCGCGGAATCCTTCGCGAGATCGGTCTCAGCGAAGACGAAGCGGAGCAGCTCTGTGCCCAAGGGCTTGTCATTGAGTAGCTAAGGTGTTCTACCTCGGGCGCAGGCCAGATTCGCTGCCGTATTTCAGCTCGGAGCGCTCGCATCTACTGGTCCTGGGTCCACCCAGGTCGGGGAAGACCTCGTCACTGGTGATACCGAATGCTCGTCTGTTTCCTGGTGCAGTCGTCGTTACCTCGACGAAGAATGACATCCTGGACTCGATCTACCTGCGCCGTTGTGAGGTTGGAACGGTGTGGGTATTCGACCCGAGTGGCGAGGTGTCTGTGTCGGCCCAAGTCCGTAGGGCAAACTGGTCACCGGTCTCTGCCGCGGCAAGCTTGGAGGAGGCGGTGCTAGTGGCAGAGGGCTTCGTCGGCGTGGCTCTTGGTGCTGGTGGCCCGTCAGAGCGCCACTGGATCGACCGAACGAAGGCATTGATGGCCCCTTTACTCTTTGCGGCCCATCTGCTGGGAGCCTCGGCGACGGTGGTGGCGAGCTGGGTCGATCGGCGTGACTTCGCCGAGGCGATCGATACGCTCCAGTTCAATGGCGCCGATCGCGCACTCGAGGTGCTCCAGGGAGTGCTTGCCACGGAGACAAGGGAGCGCTCCGCGATTATCTCCTCGGCCTCGGCGGCGCTTGGGGCCTACCGATTTCGCGGCCCTGATGACGGCGAGCCGTTTGATCCATCGACCTTTGTGCTCGGTCATGATCTCTTGTTGATCGTCTCGCCGGCCGTGGTTCAAGCGGTTGTCGCTCCCATCGTGGTATCGCTGATCGACGAGATTCGCCGAGCCGCCTACCGGGCGACGGCAATGGGTTCTTGCCCAAGAGTCGCCCTGATCCTCGATGAGATGGCGAATATTGCACCCTTACCGTCGCTTGGCTCCCTGCTCTCTGAGGGCGTTTCGCAAGGCATTTATCTGCTCGGCGCGTTGCAGGACCTATCGCAGGCACGGTTGCGTTGGCCAGAACTCATGCGTGGACTCTTGACACTTTTTGGCACTACGGTGGTGCTTGGCGGTATCGGTGACGTCGAGACGTTGCGGATGCTCGAGGAGCTATTTGGCCTTGTCGATCAGACGGAGGTCGGTTGGCAGCGTGGCGGTCTCTGGCGAGTGACGACGAGTACCCATAGGGTAGGCCGACCACGTCTGAGTCGTGGTGAGCTTCGGGAGCTGGGGGCATTTGAGGGCGCGGTCCTTGACCTTCGCAGTGGTCCCGGCAAGGTGCAGTTGACGCCCGATTTCTGGGGGGGTTCGGGTCAGAAATAAGCGTGTCCTTGGCGAGGTTGCCGGTGATAGGCTGGGGCTTCGATGCCTACCCTTGTTGCCATCTTGTTGACCAGAGTCAAACGGAGCCAGGTTATCGTCTTGCTGGTCGCATCCTTGGTATGCGTGGTCGCGGGTGCTATTGCCTTTGCAGCCACCCAGCACGTTAGCTTTGGGATCGGTCTGTACTGGGCGATCACGACAGCGACGACAGTCGGTTATGGTGATGTTACCCCGCACAACACCGTGGGGAGGGTCATTGCGATTCTCGAGATGGTGACGGCGATCCCACTCTTTGGTGCTGCCTTCGCATTCTTGGCGGCTGCGCTGACCGCGACGAGGCTCGCTAAGCTCTTGCACATGGAGGATGGACCGCCACGAGGTAGCTTTGTCGCGATCTACGGTATGCATGATGCGGTGCGCAGGATCGCCCAGGAGGTAGCTCAGGCGGGCGAACGTGTCGTAGTGGTCGCCGATAGCAACCTCGAGAGCCTTCCGATGACGGTCGAGACCATCAAGGGTGACCCAACCCTCGAGGCGGTGCTTCGGCGTTCAGAGCCCGAGCGCGCCTCTCGTCTCTTGATTGCGGTCGAGGACGAGAAGGATGCGCTACTGATTGCTGTCATGTTGCGGCACCTTGCGCCTTCAGTCCCGATGATTGCGGTAGCGAACTCGTCACGGATAGCAACCGCGCTTACCGACCTCGGAGTAGAGACTACAGTTTCGGTAGAGGATCTGCTGGGGCACACGCTCGCCAAGAGCATCGAGACTCCTCACGCCGGCGACCTCCTGCTTGAGATGGTGCGATCTCCAGATGTGATCTTTAGCGAGCTTGCTCCTCCAGTCGCGCTGGTGGGACGTACGCTGAGCCAAGCTCGGTCTCTCGAAGAAGGCCTGCTCCTAGGTGTCGTCAAGGATGGCCAGGTCCACATGGGTATCTCTACGGATCCAACGATCGAGGCTCAAGACGCTATCTTAGTGCTGCGAAGGCGGGAGAGGTGATCGAGAGCGTTCGTGCACGGTTTAGTGGGTTCAAGTTGCGTCGAGGTCGGCCAGAATGGCGATTGACGTAATGACAAAGACGGCACCGGGGGTGTTCGCCCATGTTCGCCAGCCGTGAGCGATCTCGCTGAGTTCAGCTTCGTTGGCGAGCCCTAGTCGGAGTGCTTCGCTCGCATATGTCGAATGGAGAACCCTGTCGGCCCAGGAGCTTGCCCACCATTGGAGAAGTTCGGGAGTGGCATACGTCCAGCAGATCGTGTGAACCGAGTGTTTGGGCAAACCGCACTCGATAGCGAGTTCACTGAGCTGCCTCCCGATGTTGGGGTTTACGTGGTTGTTCGAGGCGATCTGTTGGTAGATCGCCATCCATTGCGTGAGCAGCGGTGAGGTGGGCCACCATAACATCTTGTCGTAATCGGCATCAGCAAAGGCGACATGCCGGCGGGCGACTCTCGCCATCTCTGAGACCGCACGAGCTGGGTAGCGCAAGTGTTGAAGCACCTGATGGGCATGGACGATGTCAAAGCTTCGGCTAGCAAACGGTAGTTGGTATGCGTCTGCAACGATGCCAATGACACCACTGTCGTGGCCGGCAGCCTCGTTGACGATCGCGGTCGTGCGATCGACCGCGACGACGCTCCCCTCTGGTACAAGTTGCACGAAGTCCCTGGTAATTGTCCCAGCGCCAGCCCCGACGTCGAGGATGCGATCGCTGGCGCGAAGGGATGCAAGTAAATAGGGAGCCGAGTTGCTCGCGCTGCGCCAGCGATGCGATGCGAGCACGCTGTCGTCATGTCCATGAATATAGGTGTCAGCCAATTTGCCCCCACTAAAGGCTAGGTGTCACAGAGATCATCGATCGAAGTCGGATTCTAGGGGTAATATGTGGACCAATTGGCGACCGATGGATTGGTGATCCCGCTTGGACCGGCTCCGAAGAGCTTGAGGATGTTCCCAGTCATGATTCGAACGAGATGGGAAGGACACGAGGACGTGGATGATCCACACGGTTGCATCGCGGCGATCCAGTTGTTCGTTCCGCTCTCAAAAATCCCGGCCTGGCTGGTTCGATTGGTGACATAGGTGGTATCGGCATACATCTTCTGGTTGTCAAAGCCGATGACAACGGGTGAGTGGCTCAGAATTTCGACACCCGGTGGATTGGGGCGCGATGGGTCATAACCATCGAAGTCATATTTCAACAGGTTGGGGATCGTGGAACCCTTGGTGAGCCCGGTTCTTGCATAGAGCCATGAGTGGGGGTCGGTGACTACCAAGGGGAAGCTCTGGTTGTTGTTGTAGCCGATATAGGTGTTGCCGATGAGTTGAGCAGCCGGAAGATTCGCTGGAGGCTGCCCCCACCAGTTCTGAGTCACCCGGGCATTGTCGACCCCGTAGAGTGGGTCGGCTTGTGGATCGCGGTAGTTGACGACTTCTAGGTTTGGGCCAAGCGGCGAGGATTGGAGCCGAACCTTACGCAGGATCGGACTAGCGCCGAAGAAGACGAGATTCACCCCCCGGTTTGCGGCGGCGACCGTATTGGCGCGCATTCGCGTCGACCATTCCTCATCATGGCCAAGCGAGAGCAGCGCCCGGTGTTCGGTGAGGAGGCCTCCGTGGACGGTGAGGGTGATATTAGTCCAGTAGGTGACGTTGAGGCCGTGTTTCTCCATGTAACGAACCAACGGGTACTCGTTGGTGAGGAAGTTGGCGGCGCCGTTGCCGTAGCCGTAAGGGCGGTCAAACGACAGCACCCGCGACCTATTGGGTGGGGGGTAGCCAGGTTCAGGTGTGGCACCCTGGTACAGGTCGTAGCCGCCAAATGGGTTGAACGCCTGCCAGGTGAACACGGCGTTCATCACGACGTACGTCGCAGTCGAGCTGGGATCCCAGACGGTGAGCGGTATGTAGCTCTGTTGACCACCAGAACCTTCGAGTTTGAGGAGGTAGTCTCCCTGGACAAAGGCCTTGGTGATCGTGAAGGTGGTACTGCGTGACCAGTTGCATTGGACCATATACAGGGGCGCGCTAGCGCCGCAACTTGGTTGGGCGACCCCTCTCAAACGTCGCGACGTCCAGATAAGACGGGCACCGAGGCCTTGGTAGTAGCCCATCCTGAACGCCTGGATGCGAAACGTTGGAGCCACCGTTGAAACATAGACGTTGACCGTCTGTCCAAGTCGTGCCTGGGGACGGTTGGTGTAGCCCATGATTGCGCCGGGGGCTTGGGTGCCTGTGATCTTCCACGCCGAGGTGCCTGGGAGTTTGTTTTGCTCGATTACCCAGCGAGCCTCAACACCGTCTGGGCCGTTGAAGACCGCTGGGAGGTGATGGGTGACCTTCGGTCGAGTAGATCCCGACCTACTGTCCCTCGACGTCGGCGCTGATCGGCCCAGCACGAAGGTGGCACCCACCACGACAATCACGAGCGCCACGATGCCAACGACCATCCGCCTGCGATACGTGATGCGGGTTTGTTGGTGCTTGGCCTTCAATCTGCCTCCTTCGTGTGTGCATTTGGGCATTGGTCACGTTCAGTCCGGGCCGGGATTTGAGGTTTTTGCGATCTCCAATTGTGTGTTGATAGCGTGACGGCGTCAGTGGCGATACAGAGCAAAGGGCGATGCAGCATCGAGGTGGTGCTGAGCGCCATTTGGATCTCCAACGCCTTTCCTCCATTCACCATAGGGTCGTCGCACCATAGGACTCGACAGCCGGTGCGTAGACGGGCTGCGCAACCCACCCTACTTTGTGGTGATCGCCGAGACCTCCACGCCACTGCCACTTTGTCGCTCGAGCGTTCATCCTAGGTTGAGGAACGGCCGGCAAACGGAACGGACAGTACATCGGAAATACGGGAGGGATCCCCTACAGGGCTACTCCGGCGTGTGATTTGGGAGTCCTCCGGTTCTGGTAGAGCACCTGCGGTGTCGTGAAGAGCGTCGTACAGCACGCTCGTCCACGACAAGCCGCTTCGGCGAGCTAACTCGCCTCGTTGTTGGGGTTGTGAACGGCCTTGGCGTGGGCCAGCTTCGCAAGAGCGGTGAGGTACCCGGTGGGATCATCGTACTCAGACCGGGCTGAGTAGCCAGTGGCTGGCGCCGTTGCGACCTCGCCGGTTGTGTTCCAAGAACTCGACTGTGCGACGCGCTCATCGTGCGGGTCAGGCTTGGATCGCGGCTGCGACGCTTTGCGGTGCATCAAGAGGAGGACAGCGGCCACTACCACGACAACGACGACCACGCCGTAGCCGGCTTCGGATACGGTATGTACCATATGTTGCCACGCTGACCCGACGGAGTACCCCAAGAGGGTGAGCCCTCCGTCCCAGACCAGTGAGCCCAGTAACGTCAAGATGCCAAACGCAAGTGGGGGAACCTCGGCAAGTCCAGCGGCCAATGCGACAAAGTTGCGCACGACGGGGAGGAGTCGACTAGCAAAGACGCCCCAGCGGGGATGGCGTTCGTACCACGCTTGCAAGCGGTCGAGTTGGTCTTGATTGACCCGGATAAGGCGCCCATAGCGTAGGACGAGGGCACGCCCACCGGTGATGCCAAAGGCCCACGCGATGTAGGCTCCGATAAGTTCGCCCAACGCACCGACTACGACGACCTCGGCGATGTTGAAGTGCCCGGTATAGGCCAAGAATCCGGCAAAGCCAAAGGTGAGTTCGGATGACGTGGGAACGCAGGCTGACTGTGCAATCGAAAGGAGAAAAATTGCCAGGTAGCCCCATGTCGAGATGAGGTGCTCCATAATGACATACGAGGTTAGTGTCGGCGTGTGGCTGGCGCTGTCGTTCTGGCGCCATTGTTAACCCAACATTTAGATGTGGACCAGAAAAGCTGGCCAGGACCTGACTACCTAAAGTACCTGCGGGCAATGGGTACGGCTCTGTGGCCAGCTCGCTGTCCTCCGTTTGACCCAAAGGGACGGTGCCACGGTGAGTCGGTGCGTGTGCACCTTCTACGATTGGCTTGCCGGTCCTGGCCCGCTTGGACTCTGGCCGCGGTCGTTAGCTCCGGTGCGTCGTCATAACCTTGCATCGGTGATGTTCACAGCCCTACGGTACCTAGCAAGACCAGCTCCGTGGTTGCTCGTGTATTCATCACCCTTCGAGTCTCGATTCAGGATGAGTGTTGCTGAACAGGCGTTGAGCAGATAGGCTGACAGGGCACGGTTTGTCGGGAGTTCGGTCTACTTGGCTCATACACAGCGCGTCCAGCGACCGGGTGACCTTAGGTCGATTGTCTCGTAGCCATCCATGTAACAGGGCAAACGTTGTGTCGACCGGTTTGCGTAATCAGATCTCGGGAGTAGCGGAGGTTTCGATGGTGAGGGTGCTGGTGAGTGCGGGACAGTTGCCGAAGCGTCGTGCTGGGGTGCATGAAGGTTACCTCAATGCACTGTCGCGTCTTGGGGCCTACGGACTGATGGTGCCGGGCCAGGTTGGTGACCTCAGTGAGTCGGAGATCAAGATGGTCGCCAAGGAGCTCGTGGGGTCGACGGATGCACTGATGCTGACGGGCGGCGGTGATGTTGACCCCCAACGCTATGGACAGCCGGTGACCTCCGACAAGGTCTATGGCATAGAGCAAAACCGCGATCGGATAGAGTTGGCGCTCCTCGAGGAGGCGCTGCGCCAAGAGCGCAAGGTGCTCGCGATTTGCCGGGGTATTCAGTTGGTCAACGTGTATTTTGGCGGAACGCTTATCCAGGATCTCGAATCGGATGGCAAGCAGAGCCATTCGCTCACTGAGCAGGAGTACGAGTATGCCCATGCGATTTCGATCGTGCAAGATTCGCAGTTGGATCGCCTGATTCCGTCGGTCACGCAGGCGAACTCGCTCCATCATCAGGCCGTCGACCGCCCAGGGGATGGTCTTGAAGTGACGGCTGTTGCCGACGATGGGGTGGTGGAGGCGATGGAGCGGCCTGGGCTGATTGCGGTGCAGTGGCACCCGGAGAGACTGATCGACTTCGATCCGATCCAGCTCAAGCTGTTCGAATGGCTGGTTCGTTAGCGGTTCTCGCGGAAGTTCGCGGATCGGGGGACCGGGAGTGTCCGTCGCCCGTGTAGACTGAACACAGCCTGTTCGGTGGTCGAACGGCTTCTGCCCGTTCGGGCACGAGGGATGTGGAGTTTCTACGCACGTGGGAGTTCCGCGTGTAAACAGAGGAGACTTCATTGTCCAGTATTTTCGATACCTTGGGCGTCGATGCCCAGATTCAAGAGCGCTTGTCTGCAATCGGCATTACGGAACCTACCGCCGTTCAGGCGCAGGCTATTCCGGCGTCATTAGCCGGTCACGATCTTATCGCCCAGGCTCCAACGGGCTCGGGAAAGACGTTTGCCTTTGGAGTACCGCTAGTGTCATTGCTCGAAGGGGTGCGAGGGCGTGCGGCGGGTCCCTTGGGGCTCATCCTTGTTCCGACTCGGGAGCTTGCTCAACAGGTGCAAAAGGCGTTGGTGAGTCTCGCTCCGCGCGACTTCTGGGTTATGGCAGTCTACGGGGGAACACCCTATGGCAAGCAGATCCAACAACTCAAGCGTGGGGTTGACGTCCTAGTCGCCACGCCGGGTCGATTGATGGATCTTGTCGATCGCCGAGCGGTATCGCTTGATACCGTCTCGCATGTCGTCCTTGACGAGGTCGACCGGATGGCGGACATGGGTTTTGGACCGGTGGTAGCCGAGATTCTTGGATCGCTGACCTCGCGCCGTCAGACCGCTTTTTTCTCTGCGACGCTCGATGGTCCCGTGCGCTCGCTGGTTCAGCGTTACCTGAAGGATCCAACGTTTATTACTATCGAGGCTGATGAGCCCAAGCTCGAGCACCGTTTCGTGCCGGCCGGTCGATACGAGAAGGCAGCTCTTGTGTCTGATTATGCGCTCGGGCATGGTCCGACGATTGTCTTTTGCAATACTCGCGACCAGGTTGATCGGCTTGACGACGAGCTTGCCGACCTCGGGATGGAGGCATCAGCGGTACATGGAGGTCTGTCCCAGCGTCAGCGAGATGCGGCGCTGCGTAAGTTCTTGACCAAGCGAACGCAGGTGCTGATCGCGACTGACGTGGCTGCCCGTGGGATCCATGTCGACGAGGTTGCTCTCGTGCTGCATTACGATCTCCCAAATAACTTCACCGATTACCTCCATCGTTCTGGTAGAACGGGTCGTGCTGGCAACACTGGCGTAGTGATCTCGCTCGTGTCCGACCGTGATCGTTCGAAGGCCCGCTCAATAGAAAATCAGCTTCAGACCGGGGTACCAGGCAATGACGGTGGTTCTTACGGTGGTGGTGGTCGAGGCGGACCCCGACGTCCGCGACGACCTGCTCAGCAACAGTATTCACGGAGGTCGCGCTAGTCTCCGTGTGAGAAGGAGGGTGGACGATGACACTTGAAGCGGTATTCTTTGACGTCGATGGAACGATGGCCGAGACAGAGCGTGAGGGTCATCGTGTCGCCTATAACGCCGCGTTCGCGGAGCTTGGCTACCCGGTTCACTGGGATCCAGAGCTCTACGGCGAGTTGCTCGCCGTTATGGGTGGCAAAGAGCGAATTCAACACTACTGGGCTCAACACCCGGAGCTGCCACTGCTCAGTGATGCGCAGGTTGAGCGGATTCACTCCGTCAAGGCCCGACACTTTAGCGAACTGATGGAGCATGGTGGCATCGGCTTACGGGTCGGTGTTCGGCGGCTGTTGGATGAACTCAATGAGCGCAAGATTCCGGTTTCGATCGCCTCGACGATCACCTTGGAGGGGCTCGATGCACTTTTGCGACACAACCTCGGTGCGCAGTGGCGGGATCGATTTCGGTTCCTGGGTGTCGGCGACGTTGTCCCTGTCAAGAAGCCGGATCCAGCCATCTATCGTTGGTTGCTCGAACAACACGGGGTAGATCCACGCTCGGTGGTAACGCTCGAGGACACTCGCGCCGGGCTGTTGGCGAGCGTCGGGGCTGGAATCGCTACGTTGGTGACGCCGAGTGACTATACCAGAGGCCAGGACTTCTCGGAGGCGGCCTGCGTCGCCTCGAGTCTCGGTGATCCCGGTGATCCCGCACGGTGGCGCCTTGCCTCCGGTGTCGAGGGCAGTGGCCTCATCGACGTGGGATTCCTGGAAAAGCTGATAGCGAACTAACGCTCGTCATTAGACTGGCGCGTGTATGAACTGGGCACTGCTGTTTGCGGTATTTCTTGCCTGCAGCGTCGAGGCGGTCGAGGCATTGACGATTGTATTGGCGGTGGGTTTCACTCGGGGCTGGCGGGTCGCGTTGCGTGGGGCTGCGTTGGCGTTCGTGCTGCTTGCCGCTTTGGTTGGATTCCTTGGCATAGCCATCGTCGATTATGTCCCTCTTGCTATACTCCGGACAGCCGTGGGGCTTGTGCTGCTGATTTTTGGACTGCAGTGGCTGCGTAAGGCGATTCTACGGGCGACTGGAGTCAAGGCCATGCACGATGAGGCAGCTATTTTTGAGCGTGAGGTGACGCTAATGCGAGGTCACCGCGACGCGATGGCCGACCGCCAAGGGTTTCTCATTGCGTTCAAGGGAGTGGTACTGGAGGGGCTTGAGGTGGCGGTAATCGTCATCTCACTTGGGTCAAGTGCACACGCTTTGGGACAAGCATCGATTGCGGCGTTCGCCGCCATAGTGGTTGTGGCTGCTTTTGGGGTTATGCTCTCGCGTGCACTGACAGAGGTACCAGAGAACAAGCTCAAGATGGTGGTAGGGGTGATGTTGACGAGCTTTGGCACATTTTGGATGGCTGAAGGCATTGGCCTCAGTTGGCCAGGAGGGACGGTATTTCTTGTGCCACTGGTGTTGTGGTTCTCTTTTGCAGCTTTGACGATCGTCCTGTGGGGAAGGCGTGCCACTGTGGCGCAGGCTCGTTAGTGCAGTTGTGCGAGCATTGGGTCGTGGTTGGTTGATGCGCATCGTTGTGTTCCTGTGGCACTTTATCGTTGGGGATCAGCCCTGGCTTGCCTTCGGAGTTGTGTTGGTGGCGCTGGTGACGCTACTTGTGCGGACGGTGGCCACTGGTTGGTTGCTGGTTCCCGTTTTTGTAGTGATCGTGTTGGCGTTATCGCTCAGGAAGGGCTTGGGATTTCCACGACGCACACAGAGCAGCGACGGGTAAGTTAGGTTTGGCGGTTTCGATTCCATCCATTCGGGGCACCCTGGTGCGATTTGGGAGGAAGGTGGGGACAGCCACAGCGCGCAACCGGATGACGCTCGCCGCAGCTGGGCTCGCATTTCATGGTTTTTTGGCGATCTACCCGGCGCTGATCGCCGCGATTGGACTTGCTCGACTAGTTGGCCTTAGCTCGTCGGCTCTTACGACCGTCATTCGAGAGTTGTCTGTGCTGTTCCCTCATGCGGTGGCGGCGATCCTCATCGGTGCCTTACACAGCAGTGGATCGCGGCGGGCAGACCTCATCGCGGTGGTAGCTGGCTTTCTGGTGGCAGCGTGGTCCTCGATCGAGGCGATTGCAGCACTCCAGCAGGCCCTCGACGCAGCCTTCGATGTCGTCAAACCTCATGGCTTTGTGGCTCGCCGAGTTCGCGGTATCCCGCTACTTGGGGCGACAATCGTCTTGGCTGGAATCGCAGTGACATTGATTGTCTTCGGCTCCGCGGTGGAGCAGGCCATCGGGACTCAGCTTCCTGTAGGGCTACGTGGGGTCTTTGATGTTCTTGGATGGCTCGTGCGCGTCGTTGGTGCACTCACTGCCATCACCTTGTTGCTCTCGCTCTACTATGGGGCGGCGACTGGAAGATCCTGGAGGGATTGGAGGGCTCTTTCGCCGGGTGGAGCCCTCGCAACGGTGGGTTGGGTGTTGGCATCTTTTGGATACTCGTTGTACCTAACACATTCAGCCGGCACTTCGACAACCTATGGGCCGCTAGCCGGGGTGGCGGTCCTCCTTTTGTGGCTCTATCTCACTTTTATCATGGTCCTTTTGGGTGCTGAGGTGGATCACGCTCTGGATGGATTTGACTTCGATGCTAGATCGCAAGACGAGATTCCTGAAACGGGTTCGATCAGCAATGATTGCTGAACACGGTGGAATCGCCCTGCGTGTTGGTAGCTATGATCCATTCG
>JAJZXI010000047.1 GCA_021806545.1 Actinomycetes bacterium
CCCTCGAAACACTGATGAGCGCCCACCGGCAAACCCTGCTCGGCAACGGGACAAACAGTGACTCTCTGGCACGAACTACCGCAGAATAATTACCGAGATATCAGTCGGTCGACCCGCGGAAAGGGAGGTGAATGCGGCCAAGAATATCATTGCCGCAGGGCTTGCGGTCGCAGAGCGTGGAGGCATATCGCACGCTGCGTCTACCAAGACAAAGCACAGCGACCCAGTGAAGCGCACCACCACTCCTAAAGCTGCGTAAGCAGCTTGGGAAGCTCGGTCCTTCAGGGCCGAGAGGATGTCACAACCCCCTACGGTATCGCCTTTGATCCCAGTTAAACTATGTAGTCACCACGGCGTTGTCGGATCGAGGGTTCGCCTGGGTGATGTCGTCACAGACAGCAAGTGAGGATTCATGGAGAGCGATGCAGGCGTGGAGGCCCCCAGGGGAGTGGGTACTGCGGACGCTGTACATACCGACCTAAAACAGGAAGAGGCGGATCTCGATCGCCGACTATCGCGCATCGAGGGTCAGGTGCGCGGAATTCGGCGGATGCTTGCGGAGGGTCGCGATTGCACAGAGTTATCGATGCAGTTTGCAGCCGTTGCAAAGGCGCTGGACCGCGCTGCAATCAACTACTTGACCGCGCACCTTGTCTACTGCATTGAGAACCCAGAAGGTGCACTTGAGGAGGGAACCTCCTTGGACGAGCTACGTCGGCTGTTGGGACGACTTCGCTAGTACCTTGAGGACCTCAAGCCAAGACCTTGTATGCTTTGGTTGCTATGCGCTCATCTGCTGAATTTCATCAAGAGTCCAATTCTGCTGTGGTAACGATCGAGCTCCGCGACGAGGAGCTTCGGCCGTACTTGGATCAAGCGGTGCGAAGGCTGCGGTCTCAAGTTCGAATCCCCGGCTTTCGCAAGGGTCACGTCCCCACCTCCGTGCTTGTCTCGCGACTTGGCCAGGAGACAGTGCGACGAGAGGCCGTTGAAGAGGCAGTCCAGGAGACCTACGAAGACATTGTCGTCGAAAACGGACTCGACGTCATCGAGTCGCCAAGCCTTAGGATCGTGTCTGGCGCTGATGCTGGTGATGTTACCGTCGAGCTTGACGTGGCATTGCGGCCAGTCGTCAAGGTCGAAGGCATAGGCGGCATCGAGATCGAAGTGCCTCGAGTCGAGATCGGTGATGCAGATGTTGATGCCGTGATTGATAGCATCAGGGAGCAGATGGCTACCTTGAACGAGGTAGAGCGTGCCGCGCAGCCTGGCGATCAGGTCACCTTCAACGTCATTGCGCTCGATGGTGACACGGAGGAGGTGGTGACTCCATACTTGACGGCGCGACTAGGCAAAGGCGAAGTATCGGCTGAGTTTGAGGCTGCGCTTCTGGGTGCGGCCATTGGTGACAAGGTGACGGTTGCACAGCCTGCGAGTCAAGAAGCCTCGCTAACTGGTGATGACAAAGCGGACACGCCTCCCTCGGAGGATGAGGAAAATGGGGTCAGAGGGACCGCCCTTGAGGTCCTCGCAATTCGTGAGTTGGTGCTTCCTCAGCTTGATGCTGAGTTTGTCGCACAAGTATCTGAATTCTCGACCGTAGACGAGCTGCGCGAGGATGTGCGCACCAGTATGGCAACGCGACGGATTGCGGAAGCCCGGTCGATCTTTGAGCAGCAGTTGTTCCAGAAAGTATTAGAGCTTGCTGAGCCAAAGACGATTCCCGAATCTCTCTTGAACTCCGCCTATCAGCAGGAGTTGCACGAGTTCGGTCATGCCTTAGATGGATCAGGAATTTCGCTTCGGCGGTATCTCGAGATGAGCCAACAGGATGAGAGCGCGCTCGCCGGTCAGCTCAGTGCTAAGGCGGCTCAGTCAGTGCTGTGGGACCTCGCCCTGCGGGCGATCGCGGTCGCCGAAGCGGTGAGTGTTGATCCAGACGAAGTGCAGGCTGAGCTCGAAAGGCTCGCCGCGACTGGCGCACTTGAACAGCGTCGGGGCGCGGTCTCTCCGCTGCAGGAGTTTCAGGTACGTACCTCGCTGATCAAACAGAAGGCATATCGTCGCCTTGCCAACGTTGTAGCGATAAAGGACGTGGACGGCAATGAGGTGACACTGTCACAGTTGGGCCTCGAGGAGCTCGTTGAGGATGACGTGAGTGACCCGACGATCGTAGAAGGTGGTTCGACCACTGAGCCAAGCGTCGAGGTAACCGGCGCTCCAGAAGAAGAGGGATAGCGGCACCGCTAGAATAGATGCAGTGCTCGCCCTCGCGTAGAGCGGGGTGCGGATATCGGAGATCGAGAGGTTGCATGCAGGCGTATAATTATTTGGTTCCTACCGTCATCGAGACGTCCTCCAGGGGCGAGCGGGCCTACGATCTCTATTCACGGCTCCTACGCGAACGAATCATCGTGCTGGGAACCCCAATTGATGATGCGGTAGCCAACCTTGTCTGCTCGCAGCTGTTGTATCTTGAGTATGAGGATCCGGATCGAGACATCAACCTCTACATCAACTCACCAGGCGGCGAGATCACCGGGCTGTTCGCTATCTATGACACCATGCGTTATATCCGTCCTGACGTCTCGACCTTGTGTTTTGGCCAGGCCGCTTCGGCTGCCGCGGTGGTGCTCTCGGCGGGAGCTAAAGGGAAGCGGTACGCGCTTCCACATGCGAGGATCCTCTTGCATCAGCCCTATGGTGGCGTTGGAGGTCAGGCGACCGATATCGAACTCCAGGCGAAGGAGATACTTCGTATGCGCGACCTGTTGAACCAAATGCTCTCAGATTCCACGGGTCAAACAGTTGAGAAGATCGCTCATGATACCGATAGGGACTTCATTCTCGAGGCCGAGCAGGCGCTTGAGTACGGTGTCATCGATGAGGTCTTCTCCTCTCGGGATGCAATAGGCAAGTAGGAACTCTCACCGAAGGGCGCTGATCGTTTCGGCGATTGCGATATGGTGGGCAGTAGAGGACAAGGAGAGGGTTGGCCATGGCGAAGATAGGTGAAGGCCAAGAGATGGTGAAGTGCAGCTTTTGTGGCATGTCGCAAAAGCAGGTGCGCAAGCTGATTGCCGGTCCGGGCGTCTATATCTGCGACAAGTGTATCGAGCTGTGCAATGACATCATCTCGGAGGAGCTGGGCGCCAAGCCGGAGCCGCAGGCTGACGATAAACTTCCGAAGCCTAAGGAGATCATGGAGTTCCTCAACAACTACGTGATTGGGCAGGAGATGGCCAAGAAGATCCTTTCGGTGGCGGTGTATAACCACTATAAGCGGATCCGCAGTGGTGTCAAGGACGATGTCGAGCTGGCAAAATCGAATGTCTTGTTGCTCGGCCCGACGGGATGTGGCAAGACCTTACTCGCCCAAACACTCGCGAGGATGCTCAACGTCCCCTTTGCTATCGCGGATGCGACGGCCCTCACCGAGGCTGGGTATGTGGGCGAAGATGTGGAAAATATCCTTCTCAAGCTCATCCAGGCGGCGGACTTTGATGTCAAGCGAGCCGAGATGGGAATCATCTACATCGACGAGATCGACAAGATAGCTCGCAAAAGCGAGAACCCGTCGATTACTCGTGATGTCTCAGGGGAGGGTGTGCAGCAGGCGCTGCTCAAGATTCTTGAGGGTACCGTTGCATCCGTCCCTCCGCAGGGCGGCAGGAAGCATCCTCATCAGGAGTTCATCCAGATCGACACCACCAATGTACTCTTCATCTGTGGAGGCGCGTTCGTCGGCCTCGAGGAGATCGTCGCAAGTCGCCTAGGGCGTCGCGGAATTGGTTTTGCCGGAGCTGTGGCGCAGGCGCGCCGGGAGACGGAGGTGCTGCGCGAGGTGCAGCCCGAAGACCTGTTGAAGTTCGGACTTTTGCCTGAATTCATTGGTCGCCTCCCCATCGTTGGCACTATTGACAACCTCGATCGACCGGCGCTGATTGAGATTCTTACCGAACCTAAGAATGCGTTAGTCAAGCAGTACAAGAAGGTGCTCGATCTCGACGGCGTGGAGCTCGAGATCACCGATCAGGCGCTGGACGCTATCGCCGACCAGGCCATGCTCCGCGGAACGGGTGCGCGGGGTCTCAAGGCTATTCTCGAGGAGGTGCTTCTCGACGTCATGTATGAGGTACCATCGAGAGACGATGTCACCAAGTGTGTGATTGACGAGCAGGTGGTGCTCGAGCACGTTGCCCCGACGCTGATTCCGTCGACCCCGAATCAGGATGGGTCGACGACGAGACAAGCCTCGTAGTTGCGCGGAATCGAGTGGTTGGAGAGCCTTGCGAACTTTGAGGCTGATCGTTCAGTAGCGATCTCGCCAGTTGATCTAGTCCGCCAGGCGGCGACAGTGCTGGTGGGGACGAATTCAGGCATGCGCTTTATTCATGTCGCTGGTACGAATGGCAAGGGTAGCGTCGCGGCCACCGCGGCCGTGCTACTCGGTGATATGGGTTTCCGGGTAGGTCTGTTCCGGTCGCCGCATCTGTGCCGCATTGAGGAGCGGGTCATGATCGATGCCACGCCCATTAGTACGGAGCGACTCGATCAGGAGCTCGTCCAGCTGGCTACGCTGACCGATCAGCAGCTAGTGCCACGCCTTACTCACTTTGAGGCACTCTTTGTCGCCACACTTTCCGTGTTCGCATTGGAGGGCTGCGAACTTGCGGTCATCGAGACCGGGATGGGGGGCCGCGATGATGCTACCAATATCATTGATGCCGACGTGGCGGTGATTACCTCGGTTGGACATGATCATCTCGTCGAACTTGGTCCTACCCTTGCCGATGTGCTCGACCACAAGCTCGGGATCGTGCATGATGGTGCAGCCGTGTGCCTCGGACCCCTTGATTCAGTGCTTCGGGCTCAGGCGGCCGATCGGTTGGCTCTCAACCCCACGATATGGATCGATGATCTTGAGTTCGAGCGATTCCCCGGAGTTGGGGGTCAGGAGATCGTGGAGCATAGTGCCCTTGGGGAGCGCTCCTTCTTCGTCCCGCTTTTTGGTCAGACGAGCGCGTGGAACGCGCTGTTAGCGATCTACGCCGTGGAGGCGATCCTAGGTCGCCGTTTGAGCAGTGAGCGCATCGAAACCGGGCTTGCGCGACTCCACCTCCCAGGTTGCTTTGAGGTGCTCAGAGGCCGGCCGATCGTCGTCGTGGATACCGCGCATAACCGCGAAGCGGCACAAGCGCTGGGCGCTACCTTGATCGAGACATTTGGTCCGGGACATTCGATTGGACTGGTGATGGGAATGAGCCATGGCCGCGATCCGAGTGATTTTCTCTTGGCGCTTGGAATCGCGTCGGTCGACTCCATTGGACTGCTTGATTGTGGTGTGCCGGTTAAGGACCTGGTGGACGCGGCTGTTGCCCATTATCCAGATATCAAGGTCATGGACTGGTCCGTTGAGTTACGTCCCGTTGGGGAACTTCTGAGCTCTCTGGATACCGAGATCGTGCTTGTCACTGGATCGCACTGCGCGTGTGGGGCAGTTCTTTGCAAAGATACCCCGACGCTGCTGCTTGGTACACCCTGAACCGGTAGCCTGTAGCATTCGTATGGCTACTACTTTTATCATTCTCAAGCCGGACGCGGTTGAGCGCGGGTTGGTTGGCGAGATTCTCGGTCGTTTTGAGCGCCGAGGACTCAGTTTTTTGGCGCTCGAGCTTCGTCAGCTCGACAAGGCGGTCGTGCAACGCCACTATATCGAGCACAAAGACAAGCCATTTTATGATGATCTTGTTACGTTCTTGACGCGCGGTCCGGTTATAGTCGGGGTGATCGAAGGACCGTCGCAAGTTGTGGAGATCGTGAGAGCGATGATGGGCACAACGGACTCTGGCAAGGCTTCACCGGGCACTATCCGTGGTGACCTTGCTATGCTCGTTGATGAGAACTTGATCCATGGTTCTGATTCTCCCGAGGCGGCGGAGCGTGAGATCGGGTTGTTTTTCCCAGAGTTTCGCCTAGCGTAGGTGATTTCGCGGCAGGAGGAGGTCCAGTGGCAAGAAATAGCAGCGGTTTGTTTGGAAGAGATATCGCCGTCGATCTAGGGACGGCAAATACGCTTGTCTATGTGCGCGGCAAGGGGATCGTTCTGAACGAGCCCTCCGTTGTTGCCATCAACATCAAGGATGGACGTCCGTTGGCGGTGGGTGCAGAGGCCAAGCGGATGATTGGCCGAACTCCCTCCAATATTCAGGCGATTCGCCCCTTGAAGGACGGCGTCATCGCCGATTTTGAGATCTGCGAAAAGATGCTCCGCTACTTCATCCATAAGGTGAGCCAATCCAAGATGGGCAAGCCACGGATGGTGATCTGCGTTCCGAGTGGCATTACTGGTGTTGAGCGACGGGCCGTCCAAGAGGCGGCGGAGTATGCTGGCGCCCGTAAGCCGGCCTACATCATCGAGGAGCCGATGGCCGCAGCAATCGGGGCGGGCTTGCCGGTGCATGAGCCCGCTGGGAATATGGTTGTGGATATCGGTGGTGGCACCACCGAGGTAGCGGTTATTTCGCTCGGTGGTATCGTAACGTCGCGCTCGATTCGCGTCGGCGGCGACGAGATGGATGAGGCGATTATTGCCTATATCAAGAAGCAGTATTCGGTCGCCCTTGGTGAACGAACGTCTGAGTCGATCAAGATGACGCTTGCTTCGGCTTATCCTCTCGAGGAGGAGCTTCGGGCGGAGATCAAAGGCCGAGACCTCGTGACCGGGTTGCCCAAGACGATCTCGGTGACGACCGAGGAGATACGTGCGGCAATTGCCGAGCCCATCAATGCAATTGTGGACGCGGTAAAGGTGACCCTTGACAACACGCCGCCTGAGCTAGCAGCGGATATCATGGATCAGGGCATCGTCCTGACCGGTGGTGGAGCCTTGCTTGCGGGTCTTGATCGGCGCTTGCACGACGAGACCGGTATGCCAATCGTCGTTGCCAAGAACCCGCTCCAGTGTGTTGCTCTCGGCTCTGGGCAATGCCTTGAGGAGTTCGAGGCGCTCAAGCAGGTCTTGATCACCTCCTCGCGCTAGGTCGTCCAACGACTTGTCACGGCTACTCGAGCGCCCTAGGGTTACGCTTGCTGCACTGATTCTCCTGTCGGTTTCACTGATCACCGTTAACTTCAACGCAACTCGATTTCACATAGGGTCGCTCAAAGGGGTGGTGGCTGATGTGGTCGACCCCACGAGGTCGGCGCTTGACAGTGTTTTTCGACCCCTGGCCAACGCGTATCACGGTGTCGTCAGCTACCCGTCAGATCAGCATGAGATCGCCTTGTTGCGCGCGAGAATCGGTACGCTCCAGCGCTTGCACTACGAGCAGGTCGGTGCCTTGAATGCGATGACGCAGCTCAGCCGGATCACCAAGTTACCGTTCGCAACCACGATCGGGTCGATACCGGCCGAGGTGGTGCAGATGACGCCGAGTAACCTCCAGCTGACCTTCGTCATCGATCGTGGTTCAGCTGACGGCGTCAAGGTGGACAATCCGGTGGTTGGTGGTGCTGGCTTGGTGGGGCGCGTCGTCCAGGTGACCTCGCACACCGCGACAGTCCTGATGCTCACCGATCCGTCATCGACGGTAGGGGTTCGTATACCCAAGTCGGGACAGGTGGGGGCTGCGGTGGGTCAAGGAGCTGGGCAACCGCTGACGATCAACCTCGTAGTGCCGGGCACCCCGATTCGTCGAGGTGCGGTCTTGGTCACCTCTGGCCTCCAGGGCGAGTTATTCCCGCCAGGGCTACCGGCGGTACGGGTCACTCAGGTCGCAAACCCATCGGGGGATCTCCAAGAGAGCATTCGTGCTGTTCCACTCGTGAACTACTCGGAGCTCCAGTATGTCGCGGTCCTCAAGTGGACCCCGGGTGGTGGAACATGAGATGGGTGCGAGCGTTGGGGCTGCCGCTGCTGATCTTCACGGCGGTAGTGGTTCAGCGGTCGGGCGTTGGTGATCTGACGCTTGTCGGCGTGCACCCCGACTTCGTGATGATGATGGTTGCCGCTGTTGGTGTCTATCGTGGTCGGGAGATCGGTGCGCTGACAGGATTCTTCGGGGGGCTTTTGGTGGACTCGTTTCTCACGACTCCATTTGGAATCTCTGCACTGGTGCTTTGTGTGGTTGGCTATCTCGCTGGCGAGATCGAGCGAATGGGAGCGACAACACCGCTGGCTCTCAAGATTCTCATAGTCGGGGCCGCTAGCGTCGTGGGGGAGGTGTTGAGTTCGCTCGTACTCTATTTGCTTGGGCTCGGGAACCCGCTTCGAGCCAAGACACTCGATGAGGTGATCATCGTCGGTGGCATCAACCTTGTACTCGCACCGATCGCGCTCGGACTGTGTCGATTGGTCTTTGGTCCCCAGGAGCGAACTCCGATGCTCGAACGGAGGTGAGCGTGCCAGAGAAGACGAAGAGGGTCTCGTTGAGTTTTCGGGCTCGACTGCTAGGTCTGACGGGAGTCGCGCTGATGGGTGGACTGCTCGCCAGACTCTACGCGCTCCAGGTACTCGAGGCACCGACGTTCCAGCAGGCAGCGGTGCAGAACTCCACCAGGGTCGTGTCTGTCCCTGCACCACGGGGCCTCATTCTCTCTCGGGAGCAGAATGTTCTGGCGGGCAACAAAGTTGTTGACGTGTTGGGTCTGTCTGCCTATGAGGCGACCCTGCATCCCAAGGTCGAGGGGCGTGTCGCACACCTGTTGGGGATCCCTACCTCGCAAGTAAAGGCTGATCTGCGGAACTCTGAATATTCGGCCTACGTTCCGACCCCGATTGGATCGAACATCTCCCAGGCGACGGCGCTTTACGTTGCGGAGCATGCGAATGAGTTTCCTGGTGTCACGACGACATTCGAGACTCAGCGAACGTACCCCTACGGCTCGACTGCCGCGCATGTCTTGGGATACGTCGGGGCGATTAGCCCACAACAACTCGCCAAGCTTGCCTCCAAGGGGTACGCGCCTGGTGACCAGATCGGACTTGCCGGTGTCGAGGCGAGTTATCAGAACTACCTCCACGGTACGCCGGGTGCCGAAAAGTTGATTGTCAACTCCTTTGGCCAAGAGGTCGGCGTCGCCTCAAAGACCCGACCCAAACCGGGCGGTAATGTCCAGTTGACGATCTCCTTGCCGCTGCAGCGCTATGTCGACACGTTGTTGGCCCAGCGTGTGAATCAGTTGCAAGGCACCTACAACAGTTATTTCGGTCGGTACTCCAATGACGTGACCGGAGCCGCCGTGGTCGAGAACGTTCAAAACGGCTCGGTGCTCGCGATGGCCTCGTACCCGACGTATCAACCGAGCCAGTGGGTCGGGGGCATATCGTATGCGAACTACGCGAAGCTCACCAACCCCAGCTCCCACAACCCGCTGCTGAATCGTGCGATCTCGGGGGTGTATACGCCTGGTTCAACGTTCAAACTCGCGACGGCGTCGGCGGCGCTGCAGGACGGTCTGCTCACCCCGACCACGATTATCAACGACACGGGGCATTTTGTGATCCCGAACTGTTACGGATCATTCTGTAGCCTCCACAACTCGGGCGGAGAGACGTTGGGGCCCATCGACATCAGCACGGCTATTAGCGCCTCGGATGACGTGTTCTTTTATACGCTTGGGTATCGCTTCTACACGCAACAGTCGAAGTTCGGGTCAACGCCGATTCAGAATATGGCCGCAAAATATGGATGGGGGTCGCCCACGGGCATTGCGTTGCCGGGTGAGGCTGCTGGTATGGTTGACTCCCCAGCGCTACGCAGAAAACTGCACGCGCTGTATCCCAAGGCCTACCCGTACAGCACCTGGTACGTCGCTGACCAGCTCGAGATGTCTTTTGGTCAAGGTTTGACCGAGATCTCACCTCTTCAGATGGCGAACGCCTATGCGACGTTCGCCAATGGCGGTACTCGGTATGTGCCAAGAATCGCAGAAGGAATCGTGAACGATAATGGTAACCTTGTCAAACGATTCGCCCCCAAGGTGGCTGGCCATGTACCGTTGAGTCCCGCAGTCCGCGCAGCCATCCTTGCCGGTTTCGAAGGGGTGATCTCCAATCCGCTCGGGACGGCACACGGTATTTTTCTTGGCTGGCCGGAGAGCACCTATACCCTTGCTGGTAAGACCGGAACGGCGTCGGTGCAGGGTCAGGTGCCAAATGCATGGTTCGTTGCCTTCGGCCCGGAGCCAAACCCGAAGTATGTGGTGGTGGTGGTGATCAAGGAGGGTGGATTCGGTGATACCGGAGCTGCTCCGGTGGTTCGCAAGATCTTCCAATACCTCAAAGATCATCCGGTTGGTCCACCGACCTACGGTCTCAAGCACCTTGCGGCCGGATCGACCGCTGCACTCAACGCCCCTCATCATCGGTCGGTTCCGGCCAAGTCGACTGGGTCCGCCAAGGGTGGGTCTAATGCGACTGCGGCGAAGTCGGGTGCCAGCTCTGGGGGTTAGCGTTAGCCGCACGAAGCGATCGGGACCCTGGAGTGGGCGAGGGGAGAGGGATCGCTGGCCTACTACACTGACCTATGAGATGTTGCAGTGCCTACTACGTACCCGATTGATGGACAGTGTCGGACTGTCGTTCGTTGACGGACGCATTCTCACGGGTGAGGGGTACTGCGGAGTCCGTTCTGCTTCGTGCGATCAACAGATGTTGAATTTTTGGCCATCGGTTCTACCTCATCCTGAACTGTGCCGTGGGGCCCGCACGAATGATTTTGAAAGGTTTTTAAATGGAAGATGTCAACCCGGCAGGGTCCGGGACCGATGGAGTAGCGAGCGAACCTAAGCCTTCTACCAGCCCGAAGTCGCCAAGTCGACGGTCGAATTCACGTTCTCGTCAGACCCCCACCAGTGGCGAGGCGCCGGCGAAGCCGCGGCGCCCACAAGCGAGGAGACGGCCAACAAAGCCGCAGGCCCCGGTCGAGATGGAGATTCAGGGTCAGGTCGCAGAGACCCTTGATGCGGGAGCGAAGCTCAAACGTCGCTTCGCGCAGCGCGCACCGCGCGAGCGTCACGGTCGACCGGTAGGACGCTATCAGATGGTGGTACATGTGGCTGGTGATGTCACACAGGTGGCGATCCTGGAGGGTAGAACGCTAATCCAGCACTTCGTGTCTCGTGCCTCGGATTCGCAGTCGAATATCAGTGGCAACATCTACCTTGGCAGAGTGGCGAACGTGCTTCCGGGTATGGAGGCCGCTTTCGTGGATATTGGCACCAACAAAAACGCCGTCCTCTATCGCGGCGATGTCCGCTTTGATCGTGAGGACCTCGAGTCCTTCGATCGCAGCGTGCGGATCGAGCAACTGTTGCGCCCCAAGCAGGTGGTGGTTTGCCAAGTGGTGAAGAACCCGATTGCGCAGAAGGGTGCGCGGCTAACGCAGGAGGTCTCGTTGCCGGGTCGATTTGCCGTTCTCCTTCCGGGCGGGGGAAGCTTCGGCATCTCGAAGCGACTACCCGATGATGAACGGCGACGGCTTCGTCGTATCCTTGACGATGTCGCTCCTGAAGGTTTTGGGGTGATTCTGCGAACGGCGGCTGAGGGATCGACTAAAGAGGAGCTCAAGCGCGACATCGATAGCCTGATGGAGTCCTGGAGCAAGATTGAGGAGATGTCCAAGTCTGCACACGCTCCGGCACTGCTCTACCGAGAGCCACCATCCGCAGTTCGGGTCATCCGAGAGGAGTTCAATCGCGAGTTTCGTGGAGTCACGATCGATGATGTCGCGTTGTACGAGGAGATCTCGGGTTATGTAGCCGCGATCTCACCAGAGCTTGCTGACCGTGTTGAGTATTTCGATCCTGCGGCAGAGAAGCTCGCGATCTTTGACCATTTCCACGTCCGTGAACAGCTCCAGAAGGTGCTCGAGCATAAGGTCTGGCTGCCGTCTGGCGGTTCGATCGTGATCGATCGAACCGAGGCGCTGACCGTCATCGACGTGAACACCTCGAGAAACGTTGGTACGGTATCGCTCGAGGAGACGATTCATAAGAACAACCTCGAGGCAGTCGAAGAGATCGCGCGGCAGCTGCGCCTGCGCGATATTGGCGGTATCATCGTGATCGATGTTGTCGATATGATCGAGGCACAGAACCGAGAGGACGTGATGCGAGCCTTTCGGGCGGCCCTTGCTCGCGACAAGACCAAGACCCATGTCTATGAGATGTCCCAGCTTGGTCTCGTTCAGATGACCCGGCATCGTATTGCCGAGGGGCTGGTAGAGGCTCTTTCCGAGATTTGCCCGACCTGTGGCGGCAGCGGTTACTGTATTGACCCGATGATCACCCAATAAGTCCTATACTGGTTCCGGTATGTATGCAGTTGTTGACGTAGGCTCGAAGCAAGCCAAGGTTTTTGAGGGTAGGACAGTTCTCGTTGAGCGTCTTGAGGCGCACAGTGGTGACGAGGTGGTCCTTCGACCCGTTCTCTTTGTCGATGATGATCGAGTGCTTGCACGCTCAGATGAGCTTGCACGGGTGCACGTTCGCGGCGAGATTGTCGATGAGGTCAAGGGCACTAAAGTCATCGGGTTCCGGTATAAATCAAAGGCGAATGAGCGTAAGCACTTCGGCCACCGACAGAAGTACACTCGTGTGAGGATTACCTCTATCGTCGCCGATTGAGTTCGTCGGCGCGATTGTTGCCGGGTGACCTTGATGTTGCGGATGGGTTGGCTCTGGAGCGTTTTTCGGTAAGGCTGTCGGGTGCGGTCGTGAGAATTGGAAGGAGACTGAGGAGACAGTGTCAAAGACTAAGGGCGGTGGATCCACCAAGAACGGTCGTGATTCGAATGCACAACGTCTTGGAGTGAAGGTATATGGGGGCCAGAAGGTCTCGGCTGGTTCGATCCTGGTCCGCCAGCGTGGAACGAAGTTTTATCCTGGTAACCATGTCGGCCGAGGCAGCGACGACACCCTTTTTGCCAAGGAATTTGGCGAAGTAGTCTATGGGAATCATCGTGGACGCAAGGTAGTCTCGGTCATTCCCATCGCATCGGACTCTAGCGAGGGTTAGTACTCTGCACGGATGGCGATGCGTAATTGCTTGCGGTGAGTCATCGGGACGGGGCTTTCGTTGATGGTGAGGTGATCGTCGATCCAAGAGGGCGGAGCAGCGCGTTGGTGTTTGTCGCACCGGGTTGGTGATCGAGCCCGGGGCGGAGTGCGCGCTAGCGGTTGAGGGGTCTGGGGCGCTAAGTTGGAGAGGTGGGGTCAATGGCCCCACCTTTTCCCGGTAATAACGAGGTATGCATGGCGGAGTTTGTAGATGCCGCGCAGGTTCATGTCAAAGCCGGTAACGGTGGGGCTGGGGCCGTCTCGTTTCGGCGTGAGGCCCATGTGGACCGAGGTGGACCGGACGGGGGCGACGGCGGCAAGGGTGGCGACGTGATCTTGCAGGTCGACCCACAGCTCTCGTCACTGATTGTGTTCCGGGATCAGCCGTTCCGACGAGCCGGTGATGGCGCTCACGGCCAAGGGAAGAAGATGCATGGTGCCAACGGGCGCGACCAGATCGTCGGCGTCCCCTTGGGGACGGTAGTGCGAGGCCTCGACGGAACGCTCCTCGCCGACCTCGCTGAGCCGGGTGCGGCGGTAGTTATGGCAAGGGGTGGTCGAGGAGGAGCCGGCAATGCTCGGTTTCTCTCCAATCGGCGCCGTGCCCCGGGCTTTGCGGAACAGGGTGAGGTTGGAGAGGAGTATTGGTTCAATCTGGAGCTCAAGCTGAAGGCTGATGTGTGCCTCATTGGCGAACCCAATGTGGGAAAGTCGTCGCTCATTGCAAATATCTCCCGGGCTCGCCCCAAGATTGCCGACTATGCGTTCACTACATTGGTGCCCAACCTTGGGGTAGTGCGACCACCTGATGCAACCGAGTACATCGTCGCTGATATCCCTGGCCTGATCGAAGGCGCAAGCGAGGGGCGTGGGTTGGGACACGCCTTCCTCCGGCACGTGGAGCGCGCGGTCGCCTTGGCCGTCGTGGTTCCAGCAGATCTGGATGAACAGACCATGGAGCGACAGGTTTTGCAGCTGCTCCATGAGCTAACCAACTACCAAGAGACTTTGGGTGCTCGACCACGAGTTCTTGTAGGCACCAGACTCGATCTGGTGGACGATGAGAATGGTGCGAGAGCTCGCCTGCATCGAGTCGGTGAGCGCTGTTCGGTCCCTATGGTAGGTGCAGTCTCAAACATCGATCGTCGGGGCATGTCTGAGGTGATCTATGGTTTTGCCAAGATCGTCGATAAGGCAAGAGCTACGTCGACGACGACCGTAGAGAGGATGATCTATCGGCCGCGACCCAACTTCGAGGTTCAGGTGACGCGGTCCGGAGACACGAGCTTTCTTGTCGAAGGTCGCGATGCATTGCACGCCGTAGGCCTGAGTGATCTCGGTCAGGCGGATGCCCTCGCGATCGTGCACACGCGGCTCGAGCGCATGGGTGTCTTTCGAATGCTGCGACGCTTGGGGTGTCGCGAAGGCGATCTTGTGAAGATAGGAAGTTTTGAATTCACCTTTGAGGAGGATTGATGCCGGTCTCTCGCCTGGTGGTAAAGATCGGCACGACATCGCTGACGACGGCGGATGGAGAGTTTCGCGCGGGGATTGCACAGGCGCTGGTCCAGGGCATCGGGGCAGTTCGGCGGATAGGCGTGGAGGTAGTGGTCGTCGTCTCGGGGGCTATTGCGCTTGGTGTACGCCGATTAGCAGTTGCCCGACCGGCCGAGACGACACGCTTGCAGGCGATGAGCGCGGTAGGGCAGATCGAACTCCTTGGGCAACTCGCTCTGCTGTTTCATGCCAACGAGATGGAGGTAGGCCAGATCCTGCTCGCTCCCCAGGACTTCGGGGATCGACGCCAGTACCTACATGCTCGGGCGACGCTCCAGGAACTGCTCAGACTTGACGTGGTGCCCGTGATCAACGAGAATGACGCCGTGGCGAATGAGGAGATCCGCTTTGGTGACAACGATCGACTGGCGGCGCTGGTGGCCCACCTTGTCCATGCGGACCTGCTCCTGTTGCTTACCGATCTGCCGGGTGTCTACGATGCCGATCCGCATCGAGTCAGTGGTGCTCGCCTCCTCGAACGACTGGAGGTCGACGAGTTTGAGCGCGTGCAGGCTCTGGGCTCGATCTCGGGTCGCGGGAGCGGCGGTATGTCGTCGAAGTTGGCTGCGGCCAGCATTGCGGCGCGCTCCGGCGTGGATTGTCTCATCGCCTCAGCAGAGACGGCGTCGGTGATCGAACACGCTGTGCAGGGGCGTCCGCACCCATCGACCCATATTCCCGCGCTTGGTGTCAGGGAGTCCGCACGTCGCCTCTGGATAGCCTACGCCACTGACCCTGAGGGGAGGTTAGTGGTAGATGACGGTGCCCGACGTGCGTTGCGATCGGGCACGGCGTCGCTTCTGGCGGTGGGCGTTCGCGAGGTGCTGGGCCGTTTTATGGCGGGCGCGAGTGTCGAGATCGTGGCGGCTGATGGGGAGATTCTCGCCAGAGGCCTGTGTCGTCTGGACTCATCGGCGATTCTTGGGAGTCGCGCGATTGCGGTACATCGTGACGATCTGGCACTGCTCAACGCCGCTGAGGTTGATGATCATGCGGAGCCGTTACGCTAGACGAATGACGACTCAGAACCCGGCTGGAATGGACGCGAGGCTGCATGAGCTAGCGCAGCGAGCACGATCGGCACAGCGGTCGCTGGCGACGGCTTCCGGCGCGATACGCGCCCAAGTCTTGGAGGCGATGGCATCGGGGATTCATGCGAATTGCGATGAGCTGCTCGCGGCGAACGAGCTTGATATGGAGCGGGCCGCAGAGCTGACTCGGGCTCAGCGAGATCGACTGAGGCTCGATGCGGTCCGCGTCGCTGCAATGGTATCCTCGATCCGCGACATCGCACGTCAGCCAGATGTCGTTGGGCAAGTCGTGGATGGTTGGGTGCTCGGCAATGGTTTGCGCGTGCGTCGGGTACGCGTACCTCTCGGGGTCATTGGGGTTATCTACGAGAACCGGCCAAACGTGACCTCGGATGCGACTGCGCTCGCGCTCTATGCCGGCAACGCTATCATGCTGCGCGGCTCATCGCTCGCTCTGAACTCCAATCAGGCCATCGTTGCGGTCCTCAAAGGTGCTATCTGGGAGGTCGGACTCGAGCCTGATCTGGTTGCGATGGTCGACGATACAACCCGGGCGGGTGCTCTCGCGTTCATGCAGCTTGGCTCGGCGATGGATGTTTTGATACCGAGGGGAGGTCCAGAGCTCATCGATGCCGTGCGTCAACACGCGAGCGTCCCCACCATCATCGATGGTGATGGGAACTGCCATGTCTATGTCGATCGTGGTGCGAACCTCGAGATGGCGACTGCGATTATCGAGAACGCAAAGACACAGCGGCCAGGGGTATGTAATGCGATGGAGACATTATTGGTCCATGTCGATGTAGCGGGCGCACTTCTTGACCGACTCGATACCGTCCTTGGTGAGGTGGAGTTTCGTGGAGATGAAACCACGCGGGCCCTGTGCAAGCGGGCGGTGTCAGCAACCGAAGATGACTACGCGAGGGAGTTCTTGGATCTTATCCTTGCGGTCAAGGTCGTCGGTAGCCTCGACGAGGCAATCGACCATATCAGGCGCTATAGCTCGGGCCACTCGGAGGCGATCATCACCGAGAGCTATGCAAATGCGCAGCGTTTTGTCCACGAGGTTGACGCCGCTGCAGTGCTCGTCAACACCTCGACGAGGTTTGTTGACGGGGGACAGCTGGGGATGGGAGCCGAAATTGGTATTAGCACGCAGAAGCTACATGCTCGCGGTCCGATGGGGATCGAACAACTTACCACGACGAAGATTGTGATCGAAGGAGAGGGTCAGATTCGTCGCTAGCCTGGAGGGGTGTTATACCTACAGAGCCAAGACGAGGTCTCGAGTGCGCTGACTCGAGTTGGCTATCTGCCAAGCACCGAGATTGCCACCACGGTCTTTCTCGCAACCAGGCTCGCCAAGCCGATTCTGGTCGAGGGGCCTGCGGGCACTGGCAAGACGGAGCTTGCGAAGGCTCTTGCGCGCGCCTTCGAACTTGAGATGATTCGGCTCCAGTGCTACGAGGGTCTCGACGAGTCCCGGGCGCTGTATGAGTGGGACTATCGTAAGCAACTGCTTGCCCTACAGGCGCATACCGATCAGGATGTCCAATCCATCTTCTCCGCGGAGTACCTGCTGGAGCGCCCGCTATTGGCATCGTTGCGAGGATCGACAGAGAAGATCCTTCTCATCGATGAAGTTGATCGTCTTGAAGTCGAGACCGAGGCACT
>JAJZXI010000048.1 GCA_021806545.1 Actinomycetes bacterium
AAAGGGTGCTGGGCCTTGGATTAGGCCGGAGCGAGTTTGGCCGTATTTGGGTTTGTGGATCCGACATCCTTTGGATCATCATCGACAGCACCAGCCTGGATCTTGGCATCCAAACTAGCCGGTGCCCCGCCGCCTTCTCGCTGAATACAACCCCTTGACATCCCTACGATAGAAGGCTAGACTCACTTTCGTGCACGATATGGACACTGCGCCCGCATTACGGACACGCGAGAGGGCCTCAGAGATCGCAGTCATCGCGAAAATGGCCCAGCTCTTGGACGTGCTGGCTGGAGATCCGGCACTGACACCATCGGAGTTGGGCGTCCGCCTGGGTATGCCGCGGACTACGGCCCATCGCATTCTTCAGACGCTGGTCTCACAGGATATACTCACACCTGACCACGAGCCAGGTGCGCGTCTCCTCCACTGGTCCCATAGGGCTCTCGGAGGGCTTCGCACCAGGAGTGGTCCGATCCTTGACCGTCTGGTCAAAGAGTTTGGGGAGACGGCCAGCGTCTTCGTTCCCAGTGGGGCAGCTCGGATCTGCATCGCACGCCACGACGGCACGCAAGCAGTGCGACACAACATCAACGTCGGCGCCTCCGTTCCGATCCACGTCGGATCAGCCGGCCGAATTCTCTTGGCGTGGCTCGCCAACGAGGAGCGGGAATCCCTTATCCAGAACTCGCACCGACTGTCTGGGGTAGCGATCGCACAACCACCTCCCAACTGGGAAGAGATACGTCGCCAGGGCTGGACGGCAACCGCCGGCGAGCGCGATCCACTCCTCGCATCAGTAAGCGTTCCAGTGTTTGGTCCTGATCAAAAGGTAATGGCGGCGCTGTCGCTCTCTGGGCCGCGGATGCGCTTTAGCGAAGAACGAATCACCGCTGCTGTCGAAGCTTTGAAGCATGAGGCGGCGCAACTCGGTGTCCAGATCGAGGTGAGTCAATGACCGTACGGTTCTACGATGCGGACAGCCGCAGATGAACGCTCTCGAAGGCTTGAGGGTCTTGGAGTTTGGGCAACTGGTGGCAGCTCCGTCCGTGGGGCGCATCCTGGCCGACTTCGGAGCTGACGTAATCAAGGTGGAGCCACCAGATGGTGACCCATTGCGCCACTGGGGAGAGTGCGCTCCGGGCTCAGACTCCTGGTGGTGGTATACGCAAGCAAGAAACAAACGACTGATCAGCATCGATCTCAAAACGGCCGAAGGTCAAGGGGTAGCCAAAGAGCTAGCAAAGCGCTGTGACGTACTCATCGAGAATCTTCGCCCGGGGCGCCTAGAGGGATGGGGTCTGAACTATCAGCAGGTCGCTGTTGATAATCCGTCGATTATCTACGCCAGTATCTCTGGATTCGGCCAAACTGGTCCTTATCGAGATCGGGCTGGCTTTGGAAATATAGCCGAGTCGATGGGCGGGATCCGCTACATCAGCGGATTTCCCGATCGACCTCCAGTACGAACAGGGGTATCGATCGGCGATGAGCTGGCCGCGCTCCAGGCGACCATCGGGATTCTCGCAGCGTTGAATCGGCGAAACCAGGATCCCGACAATCGCGGGGACTTCGTAGATGTGGCGCTGACAGAGGCGGTGCTCAGCATCACTGAGGGACTGCTGCCCGAGTATCTCAATGCCGGGCTGGTCCAAGAGCGTACCGGCAACCAGCTCCTGCGCGCTGCCCCTTCGAACATCTATCCGACTGCCGACGAGAAGTGGATCGCAATCGGAGCAAACACGTTCGGTACGTTTAGCAAATTGACGGAGGCTATGGGTCGGCCAGATCTGAAAGCCGATACCAGGCTTTCAACCAATGAGGGCCGGGTTGCACGGGTTGATCAGTTGGATGCGGATATCGCGGACTGGACCCAAAAACATGACCTTCGCACCTTGGTCAATCTGTTGGCCGAGTCTGGAGTACCTGCGGGCCCCGTCATGAGTGCGCCAGAGATCGCGCAGGACCCCCAGATCCAGGCTCGCAATATGGTTCGCTACGCGTCGACCCAAGACGGTCAGACGATTGGGATGCTCGACGTTGTTCCGAAGTTGACGAACGCGCCGGGCCAGATTCGGTGGGCTGGCGGAAGAATCGGACAGCATACCAACACCGTACTGAGCGAGGTTCTTGAGTATTCACCGGATACAATCAACCACCTCCGCACCGTCGGTGCGATCAGGTAAGGGGGGCTATACCGTGGAGGGGGGAGGGCATGTCTGGGCGAGGTGCCGCTGTCGCCGCGGAGGCGCATCTTCGAGCGACGCGGTCGACAGGCTGCAAAAGCAAGAACACCATCACGAGAAGGATCATCGGCGTCCAGTCCGAGACGAGCCCATGTTGCAACGACGACCGCGATTGCTGTGCCCGTGCCAGCGCTCGAACGCGCTGGGAAGTCGGCAGGACAAGTGCCACCGATCCAACCGCCGCAAAGAGGAGAAACGGCCACACCATGAACAAATTGGTGGAACCCGTGCCTCAACGATCGGTACCGATCATGTCAGCGATATCGACAGGTTACCCGATCGCATCTCACCTTCAGAGCGTGTCAGCAATTTCGTTGCGGCCACAACAGACATTTCAAACCGCTCTCATTGCCGAAATATCCCTAGAGCGTCACCGTCGGACCCATGGTGGGGCACCCCTTACCCTTCGGATCGCGAACGCATCGCGGAACTATCCCTTGATGCACGTCGACGACTACGCTCTCCGGTCACCCATAAACCTCATGGCACTGCGCTCGGAGCAGGTTCTCGTGCACCTGGGTCACCGGCGGCTAGGAGCGCTTCTCCTCAACGACCACCATGGTCAAGACATCTCCGACTCTCAGTGGCGCGAGGTGGGATGGGATGCTGGCTCTGGCGAAAATATCGTTCACCTGCCCGTCTCGCGACGGTCATCGACCGCCGCAGGCAGCCGGGCATGATACACCGCGGCATCCCCCTCATCCGGCGGGCCCAGCGCCTTTGGTCGGGCCGTTCTCGGTTGCTTACGGTAACTCAATATCGGGGGTGGGGCGAACCTTGCTGGTTAGGTCTCGCGGCGCCTTGGTGGCCTCGTAACACTGAATCGGCCATCAACGTTGTCACCGTCATGGCATATCGGCCCAGCGACTGCGTGACGTCGCAACCATCGCGCCACCGCACGACCAGGAGATTCCGTTGCTGAGATACGTTGGAACGCCAGACTCCTCGTGCGCTGGAGTTTCCCAGTGCCCAAGATCTCCGCGTCGTGGGCGCGACACACAGAAAGGCAGGCGATGACCAAAGCCCTTGTACTTACCGATGTAACCCCTCGTGATGGCCTGCAAGACGCGACCGACTTCGTCCCGTTAGAGGACAAGGTCGCCCTGGTTACCGGCTTGGCATCAGCAGGGTTCCGACACATAGAAGTGACTTCGTTCGTCAATCCAGATCGCATCCCTATGCTCTGCGATGCTGACTTCCTCGCGCCTCGTGTAGCACATCTCTCGCAAGACTTAGTTGCACTCGCACCAAATATAAAGGGAGTCCAGCGTGCCATCGCCGCAGGCATCCCAGCCGTCATGCTCGTTGCATCGGCGAGCGAAAGCCACAGTCAGGCCAACCTCAACCACTCGAGAACAGAGATGCTGACGATACTGGCCGAGGCGGCCAGCTATGCGCACGCACACGGCCTTCGTGTGCACGGTGCTATCAGCACCGCATTCGAGTGTCCATTTGAAGGCACCGTTCCCATCGCCCAGGTGGTGGAACTGGCTGAGGCGTACCGAGCAATGGGTGTAGCCACACTCAATATCGCCGATACCCTCGGCACCGCCACACCAAACAGTGTCAAGGCGCGTATCCGAGCATTGCGTGATGTCGCCGATGCGTCCATGCCGTTAGGTCTACACCTGCACGATCGCCACGGCTGGGCCCTTGCCAACGTTGCAATGGCATACGAATGGGACGTGCGACACTTCGAATCAGCACTCGGCGGACTCGGCGGTTGCCCCTATGCCCCAGGAGCAGCGGGCAATATCGACACCGAACAACTCGTGAGGTTCTTCGAAGCACAAGGAGTACCTACCGGCATAGATCTCGACAAACTCACCGCCCTGCGTCATCAACTCCTCGCCGTGATCGACAAGAATCTCCCCGTCGCAAAGGAGGACGCCAGATGACCTAATCCGATACGACCAACAACGAGTGTCGATTCACAAGGGGGTAAGGATCAGTAGTGAACAGCGAATAGTCGCAATGCCAATTCACAGAAATTCGACTTCCCACAATACGATCCGCATAATGAGTCGGCTGGGGTCTCTGGTGTGGACAAAGAGCAATGGTAGTACCACCTCGCGACAAGCAGGCAATACCCTACCGCCGCTCTGAGGACCACACCTCGTCTACCCGCCATCGAATGGAAAGGTACAACAATGAGCACCGAACCCAATCCGTCTACTACTACCATAAACAGTATTTCAGGACGATTAGAACGCCTGCCGTTTAGCATTTTTCATAAACGCTTCATCGCGATGATAGCGACAGGAGAGTTTATCGAAACACTCATGCTGCTTGGCAACGGCGTAGTGTTAGTATTAATCGCATCCACGCTCCATTTCTCGACCACTATGGCCACCAAGGTTGTACCTGATGCCTTCTTTGTCGGAGAGTTCGTCGGCGCTATTGGCTCGGGATACATCGCTGATAAATATGGTCGTAAGAAAATCTTCTTTTACGATCTACTGATCTTTGGACTCGCAATGATTGCTGCCGGATTTTCAAGTTCACCCTACCTCATTGGATCACTGTTCTTCCTGTCTGGAATCGGCGTGGGCGGCGAATTTGCGGCTGGAGATACCTACACAGCTGAGATGATGCCTGCGCAGAAGCGCGGTAGAGGCATCGCGGTAATCTACACCATAGCCGTCCTAGCTGGGCCAATCATCGCCGGTCTCGGCTATCTGCTTTCTCACCATATCGCTGGGTCCGACTCGTGGAGAATCCTGTTATGGATCATGGGCGGCGCAGCCCTGATTGGCTGGATAATCCGCCTCAAGGTGCCCGAGTCTCCTCGCTGGCTTGAGAGTCATGGCCACCAAGCCGAGGCAGATGCAGCGATGACAGCGATCGAAAACGAAGTGATGAAGCATGAGAAGCTCGCCTCACTGCCACCGGTGAAGCCTATGCTGCCGGTGAAACCTCACAAGATACGCTATCGCGACATCTTCGCACCAGACGTGAAGCGAAAGACGATCATGATGCTGGTTTTCGAATTCTTTCAGTCGGGAATCTTCTACGGATTTACAACCTTAGCACCCACATTCCTGTACTTAAAGGGTGTCACGCTGGTGACCACGCTTCTCTTCACCATGGTCATCTACTCGGGGTTCTTCGTCGGGAGCCTATTTAGCATCTATATCATCGACAAGGTCGAGCGAAAATGGGGGATAGTTGCTACCGCGATAATCGCAGGTGTCCTTGGGGTACTCTTCGCAGTCATCACCAACATTGCCGTTGTCGTCATTTTAGGATTTGTGATCTGCTTCGACCTCTGGAATTTCTCGAACTTCTTTCACGCCTATCAAGCCGAGATCTTCCCCACTAAGGTGCGGTCAACTGCCGCCGGGGCTGTCTATGGCGTGAGTCGCATTTCGACCGCGATCCTCGTACTATTCATTACTGACCTGATTCTTCCTCACGGCCTGGCAGTGACGTTCATCGTTATCTGGATCTTCGTGCTGATCGTGGTCATTGATATTGCAGTATTCGGTCCGAGAGCCTCCCGGATAGCAGTCGAAGACATCGTACAATAGCCTGATCCACATTATTCGTGCCGAGCACACTGGGCGACTCTAGCCCAGTGTGCCAACGGCATATGTCGGAGATGGTACGCAAAGCTCTCAGGCCCACAATGCCGAACGGTCTCGAACTGGGTGCATAGAGGCAACCACCCAATCGGCCTCAAGTCATCCGCGACGATCGCTATCCTCGGACTCCGGGCCTATCGCATGATAGCGCCCTTGCTTCGATCTCTTGAATCGATCCTTACCTACGGGAGTAGCGTGGTGCGTTCGAGCTGGCTCAACAAGCGTGCGAACGGGACGTGGGTCATGAAGGTCCGCTCTCGGACTTGGCCAGCCCCGAGGTGCCTGAGCCACGAAGGCCACTGCTGGCTTTGCGTCACAACTAAATGCCCTGAGTCGGTTCTCGGGATCGGCTTGTGGTGCCGTCTCCGATCAAAGGGTCTCGGTGCCAAGGTGCCCCGAAGCTGATAGCTCTCCTCGCATGTTACCGGAAGGGCAAGGGCTCAGTCGTCTCGCTTTGGGTCTCACGACACGCAGTTTCGCGCCAGCTAGGGCCTCGCACTCGGGCAACGACACGCGACGCTGAGCTCGCTCGAACACTCCAGCAGCACGCAATGCTCCGGCATCGCATCCGGCGCGCAAAAGTCCAAGACTCCCCTCCCGCAAGAGGTACACGCCCTCTGGTGGCCGTGTGAGGTATCTAAGATGCCCAACCCGCTGCACCGACGGATCAGCGCCTTGGCACTCCGAGCTCCATACGAGACGCAATCTCTGCGATAGATCTCGTCAACCCATCGTCGAGGCCATAGAGCGATGCGCCAGTACGGTCAGCGACCATGGCGAACTCCGAAGTTCGCAAGAACCCAGCAATCGGCACGTCGGGGGCATTGTCGTACAGGAATTGAACGTCCTCTTCCTTGGAAACCTTGTTGCCAACGAGCAAAATATCGGTGATGCCGATATCCATTGCCAGCGTCTTGATCTGGGCCACGGTGCCCAATGAACGCAACGTGGGCTCAGCCACCGCCAACATCACGTCGACCGAGTCCGCCGTCGCCCTACCGAGATGCTCCACCCCTGCATACAGGTCAAGCAACACGACCTCATTGCGCGCCAGCATCACATGTCGCACGAGCTGTTGGAGAAGCGTACTCGCCGGGCAGAAACAACCAGCACCACCTTGTGCTACCGCACCCAGCAGCAACAGCCGTACCCCATCATGGATATCCGAGAGCCGATCGGGCAGGTCGCTCACACGCGGATTGAGCTTGAAGAACCCTCCGGTGCCACCTTGTGCGGTCCCGGTTCGCTCAGCGATCAGATCCTCCATCTCGGTCAGTGGGATCAGTCTCGTGAGTTTCTCCAACGGAAAGCCCAATGCGGGACCGAGACACGGTGAAGGATCGGCATCGATGGCGAGCACTGGGCGACCTTGGCTAACAAAATGTTTTGCCAGCAAGCTCGTGAGCGTCGTCTTACCGACGCCCCCTTTCCCAGCAATCGCTATCTTCAAGGATCGCTTCTCGACCTCAGCCGACTCCCCGAGATGCCCGCTATCCAATACCTGCATTCGCGACCTCCAGTCTCAACTGCGCAATGCGCCAACCTACGCCACAAAGAGAGCCCTCAACCCCAAACGAGAGCAGAGCTCATGCCACCGCCACCCTTGGCACGGGAGGTGCAGGAAGGAGTCGTGCAGGCGTGAAGCGTGGCGACAGCAAGACATCCTCGACGGCACTGACATCTATGCCCTTCCTCATCAACTCAAGATAAATACCACTTCCATCGACATTGCCAATGAACTGCCCCCCTACGATCCGGCCCTTGTCGAGAAACAGCCGACGAAAGGTCTCGGGCGTCTGCACACTCAGCGTCCGTTCGCCGAAGCGAGCGCCGAACGACGAAACCGCCTGGCCAAAGATGCGCACCACATTGACGGCGACTAGGCCTTGAAAGTGTCGCTCGTGCCCAGCGATGTTGTGACCGGCCGTACGTCCAGTCGCAACCGCGTTCGGCCAGGTGGGGACGACGTCCGACGCCCCCATCCAGTTGCTCGTCTCAATGATGTCTCCAGCAGCGTAGACATCTGGAAGGTTAGTCTCCATTCTGTCGTTCACGATGATCCCGCGACCCATCGCAAGCCCGCTGTCGCCAAGCCACGCAACATCGGGGCGTACGCCTGCCGCGGTGATGACGAGCTGACAATCGATCTCCCGCTCGCCCGCCAGCACCGAGCGGACGCCTCTCGCTCCCCCCAAGACCGCTCGAACCGGACTGCTGAGCAACACGTCAACTCCGAATCGTAGGAGCCTGTCGCGCACGTGAGCGGCGAACTCGGCATCGAGCATCATGGGCAGCACCTGATCCAATGCTTCGACCACGGTAACCGCCACACCCCGGCGGCTGAGCGCCTGGGCCGCTTCGAGTCCGATGAATCCCGACCCTATGACAACCGCGCTTTGGGTCATCCCTAATCGTGTGATGATCCCATCAGCATCATCAAGCGTTTTGAGCGGGAAGACCCCGGGTGTGTCGCCGAGACCATGCACTGGCGGCATCACAGGCCGAGCGCCCGACGCAATGAGAAGGCGGTCATAGGGTATGTCAACGACGCACCCGCCACCCTTAGCCCTCAGCACGCGAGACGCTGCATCGAGCGAGACCGCTGAGTGCTCCATCAAGGTCGTGATCTTATGTCGGAGGTAGAAATCGCCTGCTTTGAGGAACAGGTCCCGGCGCGCAACGCTCTCCTCTACATACTCAGCCAGTGGACAGGGGGAGTAGAACGGATAGCTCTCTCTCGAGATCAAGGTGATGGGGCTCAGCGGATCCGTCTCGCGCAACGCCTCGATGGCTCCTATCGCCGCGGGCCCGTTGCCAACAACAACGACATGCACTTAACGGACACCAGCGGTAATCAGGCCGAGCGCATCACGCTTCTTGGCGATGTGCTCGACCATCCACTGGGCCGCGCGTTCAGCCTGAACCTCGACTCGGACAACGGCGCCGGTGACATCGCTCAGATCCGACGTCAGCAATTGCGTCACCATTGGACTCCCAAGGATTCTCGGTGCCGGAGCGATATGGCAGGATACACCCATCGCAAGGAATGATCCTCCAATCGATATCGCCTTCTCCTGGACCAGCTCAGGAGCGGAGCCCACCGCTGGCAACTGACCCACCTTGACGCCCAGGCGCGCCGCAACGCCAACAAGGAGGTCAACCACTCTGGAATTGTCGACACAGGCCCCCATGTGCCAAACCGGAGGCAGAGGGCCGTCGAGCCCAGCCGCCTCCCCGAGGGCACTCAGAACTGCCTTGAGACCCTCGCCACAGTAAAGGTTCGTCGCCTCCCCGGTGAGGAATCCGGCCTGCCCCAGGATGTGCGCTGTGCATCCGGTCGTCACGACAAGGACGTTCTGGGCGAGCAGGTGCTTGACCATCTCCTCCGTCATCGCACCGTCGCGAAACCTAATACTCGAGCAACCAACGATTCCCGCAAATCCAAAGATGTTGCCGTTGGCCACGTTGTCGATCACTGGACCCAAGGGATCGACGGGATCTACCTTCGAGAGAATCCCAACGATCGCCTCCAGCGACAGGCCGACGATCGCCTTGCTCTTCAATTGCGGGATGTCGACTGGCTTGCCCCGACGTCGCCGGAAGGCCTCAATCGCCGCCCCAACGATCTCGCGAGCACTCTCGTCAGCGTGTTGGGGTTCGAAGGGGATGTGGCGCGCATCCGGAATGCGAACCATCGGATCAGTGGTGATGAAGGCGGTGTCGAAACACTTGGCCACCTGCGCCAGCTGGGGCCAGATGCACTGGATGTCGACCACCATCGCATCGACAGCCCCGGTCACCAGGATGAGCTCACTCTGTGAGTTGTGGGCGGCAAGCTTGACGCCATGACGCATGCTCAACTCGTTGCCCGTGCAACACACACCCACGACATTGATTCGTTCGGCGCCGGCCGCGATAGCCTCTTCGTTCATTCTCTCTGCCCAGTACAGAATCTTCTCGGAGAGCACCGGGTTATGGCCGTGGGTTGCGACATTGACGCTATTGGCCTCAAGCACCCCGACCGCAGCCTCGGTCTCACCAATTTCCGGAATGCCAAAGAGGATATCCTGGAGGTCAACCGCCAGGGCAAGCCCTGTCCAGCCGTCGATAAGGCTCATCTTCAAGACCCGCATCATCAGGGACATCGGGTCCGCGTCATTGCCCATCGATGAGGCATGCATAGCGGTCTCGATCTCGTTGTGCGGGTTCGAATACATGAGTCCGAGGTCCTTCCACAACTGCTGCTCGATCTTTGGCGCCCGCTTGGAGAGCCAGTTGTTCGGCAACTCATCTTGACGGCCGAAGTCCTCGAGTGCGATGTCCACGAGATCACGGCAGATAGCAACGACATCGCGTCCCTCGGTTGGAACGTCAAAGACCTTCGCTAACGCAAGAACCTTCGACTCGCCCTTGATCTCGTAGGGGACCTTCTTGTCCAACGCATCGCGCAGGGTAAGCAGGACATGACGCGCATGGCCAACGTGGGATGCCGCACCTCCAACCGTCTCTCGGAGCAAGTTGCGCGCCACCATAGCGTCGGGCGTAATTCCACACACTCCGGTCTTGGGCCCATCACCGAAAGGGTCGATCCGGCAAGGTCCCATGTAACAGGTTCGACAGCAGGTCCCCAGCTCACCGAACCCGCACTGCGGGGACATCTCGGCGAGTCGCTCTCGACCCGTCTTGATCTGCCTCTTGTCCGCAATCTGCAACAGGGCCGACTCTACCACGGGAACATTGACAGCACTCATGCTTGCTTACCTCCTCTAAGAGATCTCCAGATAGCGATATTCATCGGCACTTCACCGACCGATCCGACGCTCGCGAGCGCGGTCTCCCTGCGGCGCTGGTCCGCAAACTCCTCAGGGGTTGCAAAGACCAGGGCCCCGGTCGGACAGGCCGAAACGCAGGCTGGTTCTAGGCCCTGGGCCACACGCTCAGGACACAGATCGCACTTGTGGGCCTTGTTCGTGGCTGGATCGGCGCTCACGCCACCAAAGGGACAGACCGTCACGCACATCCAGCACCCGACACACCTGTCCGGATTGACAGTGACGGCACCAGTCTCGCTGTTGCGTGTCATTGCCCCCATCGGGCAGGCAGTGATGCACGCCGCATCCTCACAGTGCACACAGCGCGATGGGAAGGTGTAGGGGCCGGCTGGTTCGACCCGGACCCGTGGGCGAGGCCTTGGCGACTCCTCCCTGGCCGTAGCCAACACCTTGGAATGAGAGTGCGCGAGCGCACAAGCAATCTCGCAGCTCTTGCACCCGACGCACCTCTCGATCACGGTGAAGATAGCCCTATTCACCAGTCTCCCCTCCTGTCGTCACGCTCTCGCTGCGAGGACCTGCTGACCGGTCAGGCTTACCCGCAAACTGCAATTTTTGGTAGCCTATCTAAAGGAGGAGGCCAGAGTATGGCCGGTTTCACGAATCGCAGGCTGGCTGCACGAATGGCGAACAGACGCCCCGAAAACTGACGGAGAGGCTGCGTGAGAACGCGAAGCCCAGAAAGGTTGTTGGATGGTCGGCCCTCAGTACCTCTTGAATCACCTTCCCATCGGAATCGTGATGCTCGATTCGGATTATCGCGTCGTAAGTTATAGCGAATCTGCCCAGGTGATCTTCGGCGAGGGAAACCTTCGAAAATCATTGGGTCAACAGATACAGTCGATTCACCCGGAGCACTCGCGAGACAAGGTCGAGTGGTTGATCGAGCAGGCCCGCAGGGAGGAGTCATCCGCCTACGCCTCCATGCTCATCAACGTGCCCGACACTGTCTTACAACTGCGCCTGGTGCAGCTGGCCAACGCCGATTCGAATGCCGGCTACTGTCTCATCCTTTACGACATCACCGATCTGACCTCGCATCCGGCTGATCCCAGCTCACCGGGGCGCACCCTGGCCAAGATTCCGATATCCACGCGAGGCCGAACCGCCCTGGTAGCAATCGACCAGATCACGCTGCTACGCGCGAACGGGCACTACACCGACGTCTGTGTCAATGGAACACACTACTTCTGCGGGATACCGTTGAGCCAGCTCGAGGCACGACTCAACCCCGACGAGTATGTGCGCGTACACCGGAGCTTCATCGTCAATCTCGCGCATGCGGAGGGCATCGATCGCCATCACGACCAGTTCCTCATTACGATGAATGGGACATGCGCGCACCAGATTCCCGTAAGCCGTGCCCACGCAGGCAAGCTCCGCCACCTGCTCGGGCTCTAGCCCAGACTCTCATGGTGTGTGCGTCGAAGTGGCGAAGGAGATAGGTTCGACCACCAAGACCAGCCACCTTCACCGTAGCACCGACACCCAGGCATCCCTGATCACCCGATTGCTCCACGCCAACCCAGAGCGCTCAGAACGCGGGAGAGAAAAGCTACGCATCTCCTCATCGGGGTCACTCAGCATGGTAGGCCCACAATCGAATAGTGAGGCGGCGGTCGAACCGTCCAGGCTCTCCGTGTGCCCAGAAGATTCGTCTCCCAGAGTGATGGGTGTCATCGCTTGCCATTTGCCATGACGATGGATGCAGCACTTGCTCGTAGGCGCAGCATCGCGTAGATACCAAGAAATGGCCCTACACTCAGCGAGACAAAGGCCCACTGCCAACCAATGAGATCCTTGAGCACTGCGATCAGGTTGATGGAGAAAATGGTGATGAGGAAACCTATAGCGGTTTGCAGCGTCAGTGCCGTGCCGACGTATTCGGGAGCACTCAGCTCGGTGACGGCAGCAGAGAACTGCGCGGAGTCGGCTATTACCGCAAACCCCCAGACCATACCGATGACGATGACGACCCATGGCGATCCTCCGTAGGCGACACCAATTGCGAGTGCACAGAGTCCGCTCATGGCCATGGCCGCGCCCGCTATTGCGGTCCGTCCAAATTTGTCTGCGAGTACGCCACCGGTCAGTGAACCAATGGCTCCAGCGACACCGATGGCAAGGAACCCGATCACGGACGCGGTCGCGGTCGCTCCTCGTTGGTCACCGTGAATGACGAAGCTGGCGTAGACGAACGCGGGGAACCACGTCCACATCGCATAGAGCTCCCACATATGTCCGAAATACCCGTAGTTGGCCAGCATTGCCGCTTTGTTTGCCAGCACAGATCGCAAGGAGACCAGCGATATCTTCGAGAGCGCTCTCCGTGTCTCATTGGGTGGGTCAGGAAGGAGGAGGGCGACGATTCCCGCCCCAAGGAGTGCGAGAACTGAACTGGCGACGAGTATGGACTGCCACGGCGCATGAACTCCGAGGAACAGGATCAGATGGGGAAGTGCAGAGCCTAAGGTGAGTGCACCCACCAAGATGCCGACGGCGGTGCCTCTACGGGCGGGAGACCATTGCGTCACAAGCTTTACCGCCACGGGATAGACGCCAACCATCGCGGCTCCTGTGAGCAGCCGAAGCAGTATCCCGATCTCCCAAGATCCACTCACTATGAACAAGACATTGACCGCCGCGCCACTGGCCGCCGCTATTGAGAAGACCCTACGCGCATTGAACCTGTCTGCCGCACCAGTGAGAGAGCTCACAACCGCACCTATGACGAAGCCCAATTGCACCGATGCGGTCAACAAGGCCACCTCTATGGAGTTCAGGTGCCACAGATGCGCTAGAGGCGAAGAGACGACGGAAGCGCTGAACCACACGCTTAAAGTCAGAATCTCAGCGATGGCGACGAGCGCGAGAGCCACCCAGGGCGAGAAGGAGCGCCGCGTCTTGAAGCTCATTGAGAGGAGCGCAGTACAAGGAGGCGCTTCACGTCACTGTCGCGCAGCCAAGCTAGGCCGCGTGCGCAGCGCGCTAGTCCCTGCGGACAACCCTTGTTGTCAGCCCACGTATGGGGTAAAAGCCAGACCTGGCCACGTTGCCGTCTACAACTAGCACGTCTGGCCTTGCCGAAGGGCAATTCGCCAGTGCGCTCACGCGTAGCGGGGAGTCGCCTCCGCTCGCCATCGGGTGCACAAGATGACCTGACTATCATGCGTCTTCCACCTCACCTGGTTCATGGATCCCGAGATGGCGCCTAAGCAGGGCACGTGCCGCCTCATCTGCTCGAATACGCACCTCCACGAATCCATCGTGAGGCTCTTGTGTCAACACCTCAGCCTCTCGATGTATCTCAGCGAGTAGATCACCACGATCGAAGGGGACACGCAATACCTCGACCTGGTTGAGCGCCCGCAACCGATCGCCAATCGCTACGAGCAGACGCTCGATACCCTCGCCCGTCGCACCCGAGACGCGCACGCCAGCCGGAAGATCCTCGATCGCATCGCCGAGGTCGACCTTGTTGAGCACCACGAGCTCGGGCACCTGACCTGCCCCTATCTCTGCGAGGGTAGCGCGGACCTCGCGCATCTGATCGAGCGCGTGCGGGTTCGAGGCATCGACGACATGCAGCAGGAGATCGGCCTCCGCTACCGCATCGAGTGTGGAGCGAAAGGCCTCGATGAGCTGGTGGGGCAGCTTGCGAATGAAGCCCACGGTATCGGCGATCAAGATCGTCTCTCCACCCGGAAGCTTGAGCCTCCTGGTCCGCGGGTCAAGGGTAGCAAAGAGTCGGTTCTCAACCAGTACTCCAGCTCCCGTGAGTGCGTTGAGCAAGGAGGATTTGCCGACGTTGGTATAACCGACCAGCGCAACCTGTGCATTGCGTCCAAGCAGCCGTGACTTTCGCTGCAGACGTCGCTGTTGCTCGAGCGCGGCGAGCTCGCGGCGCAGTTGACCGATTCGCTCCTGGATACGACGACGATCCTCCTCGAGCTTGGTCTCACCTGGTCCTCGCGTGCCAATCCGTCCCACCTGCTGTGAAAGATTCGTGCGTCGACCCACCAGTCGAGGGAGACGATAGCGCAAGAGTGCGAGCTCTACTTGAGCCTTACCCTCTTGACTCCTTGCGTTCTGCGCAAAGACATCCAGAATGACGGCAGTGCGGTCGATCGCGGTTCGTCCGAGAACCTTCTCGAGGTTACGCTGTTGTCCTGGCGTGAGTTCATCATCGAAGACGACCGTATCGACATCGAAGCTCTCTGACAAGGCCGCCAGCTCATCCACCTTGCCCTTTCCGATATAGGTGGCCGGATCCGGACGATCACGAACCTGGATCTCGCGATGAACGACCAACGCCCCGGCGGTATCGACCAGACTCGCAAGCTCGTCAAGCTGGTCGTTGACGACCTGGCGCTCGCGACCACTCGAGGCTACGCCAACGAGGAGGATACGCTCTTGAAAGCTACGCTCGATCAGCGTCATGAGCTCATCAACCATCGTGCGGGATTGATCTCAGCTACGAACAACGATGGACCACGCAACCAAATCTCCTCCGGCGAATCGTCACCCTCACCAGGACCGATGGACCAGGCCTCGTCCCTGCTCGCCGGAGCCGCGACGCCCTCGATGGCACCTACCCGGTTCGGCACCGACACGAACCGAACGGCCAGCTCGCCACCTGGGTTCTCGACTACTGCGTAGTCCTGTACCCACCCGAGTTGCCGGGCCACCCGCGCTGAGGCTACCGAGCCCGTGCCGCAGGCCAGTGTCGGCCCCACCCCTCGTTCGAAGACTCGCATGACGCAGCCGTCCTCGCTGCGCACAATCCACTCGACGTTGATCCCCTCGGTCTTTGTGGCCAGCGCCTGGTAGCGCGCGCCCTCGGCAGCGATATCGAGCGCCTCGAGCTCAGCGAGCGTCGGCACCACCACGACCCGATGTGGGTTACCGACGTCGACGAGAAAGGTGGAGTCCTCATCTTCAACGAGCGTCACCTCCCCCATCGTCGTCTCTCCAGTCCAAGCCCACTCACCACGCTCGACCAGCCGATACTTGCGCTCGCCAGCATCGGTCATCAAGACGAACGATGGATCGAGTCCGTGATACAGCACCAGATAGTGGCCGAGGCAACGCAGGCCATTCCCACTCATCTCAGCACGGCTCCCATCCTGGTTGAACAGATGCATAACCGGTCGGTCGCGATTCGCGAGGTCGACCAGGATCAGTCCATCGGCACCAACGCCCAAGCTCCGATTCAACAGGGCCGCGATGCTCTCAGCATCCGGCATCGCACCGGTAGGAGCCTCCCCTATCAGGAAGTCATTACCAGCTCCCGTGAACTTGGCGAATGTCGATCCCATCAGAGCCTCCTTCTGGGTCATGGATCGCGGGATCTGATCCGTTGCCTTATGCCCTCTCGTCGCCACCGAGAGAGCGCTACCTTCCTGCGCCGAATCGACGATGGCGTGCTCAGCCAACTTATGGGCCCCATGTTCGTGCCCCAACCGAGTACCTCCTCGTCCCAACAGACGATCGGCCTCCGCTACCCCTTCGTCGATGCTAGACACCCAAAGAATACGCGCATCGCGTCGCAACCAGCCAAGCTGTCGGCGCACCAGGCGACGCGTGCGCCGGATAATGCGCTCGATCGCCTCATCCAGGGAGGTTTCGCCGGCAAGAAATGCACCGAGCTCGCTGACACCGATCGCCATCCGTGCCGTCCGCGACGGGTTCCGTGCCAGCGCACGTTCAACCTCGTCCAGCCAGCCCAGCGCAAGTTGCGCCCTGACCCGAGCCTCAATCCGTTGGGCGAGCACCTCCGGCGGCCGCGCCAAACCAAGCTGCTCGTACCGTGGCGTGGCGTCGGTACCGAGTCGGTCACCGGCAACCGTTTCGGAGCCGTTGCTTGCCAGCGCGACCTCGAGTGCTCGGATGAGCCTTCGTCGGTTGCGTGGGTCAACCCCTTGGGCCGCCGCAGGGTCGAGCTGCGTGAGCAACTGGTAGGCTGACCGGTCATCGCTCGCATCGGTGAGCCGAGCCTCGAGCCAGAGTCGAAGGCCGCGAGCACCTTGAGGGGGGCGAAACCCATTCACGACGGCACGAATCCAAAGGGCGGTGCCTCCCACCAACAGCGGACGGCGATTCTCGTCGTGGATTCGGGTCAACTCACCCTCGAGATCGGACAGGAACTGCCCAAGCGAATACTCCTGATCCAACGGCACATGAGCCACAAAACGATAGCCGAGCTCATCAATGACCTGACGCTCCGGCGTTGCCGTCGTGATCTCCAGACCGTCGTACACCGACAGAGCATCGACGGCGATCGGGGTCAACTCCGGATAACGCCGCGCGAGGACCTCGGCCAACTCGGTCTTACCTGATGCGGTCGGACCGACCAATGCCAATCCATCTATAGCTTGCGTCAAAACTCCCTTGCCCGAATCGTCATGCTCGCCAACGCATATCGTCGCCAGCCGTCCTACCACGGGGCATGCCCCGCCAGCACTAGCCTAGCGATTAGACTGGTGACAAGACGAAGACCCGACCTCTTGCGTTCCTCGAGCTAGCCCCAACGCGTTGTAAACGACGCCTCTGTGCTACTCGTGTACCCTCGAGGTCGTCGGCCCTGGAAGGAACCCATGCAACTCAAACCTGGAACCAGTTGGAATGAACTCTACGCGCGAGCAA
>JAJZXI010000002.1 GCA_021806545.1 Actinomycetes bacterium
ACAGGATCGTCAACATATGGAATGCAAAGTTGACCTCCACATCTACTGGGGCAAGTGCTTCGAACGTTAGCTACAACGGAACGCTTGCGCCGGGGGCGAGTACTTCCTTTGGCTTCCAGGTCTCGGGGAGCTGCGCGTCAGTCGTTGCCACCACCCCGACCACCTCTACCACCCCGACCGATCCGACCACCTCTACCGGAGGTGGTACCGGTAGCTCAACACAATTTGCCCTCAAGACCGTAGTCTCCTCCCAATGGGACGGCGGCTACACCGCCAAGGTAACGGTAACCAATACCTCGAGTGCTACCGTCTCCTCCTGGAACGTCGGTCTTGCCCTCGGCTCGGGCGACAGGATCGTCAACATATGGAATGCAAAGTTGACCTCCACATCTACTGGGGCAAGTGCTTCGAACGTTAGCTACAACGGAACGCTTGCGCCGGGGGCGAGTACTTCCTTTGGCTTCCAGGTCTCGGGCCCGATCGCTCCTTCCGCCTAGCATTCTGCGGGCGCGTTGGCAACCACCGTAGTTCGGTTTCGCGCCGCACAACGCGAATGGTCTCCAAAGGCGCCCGCTCGGTTCACCTGGCCTATTGAACAGCTTGACAAGAACCGGAGATAACACCTCATCGTGGCGCTAGCGAATAGGTGTCCCGCGCCCAAACGGCGGCTGCTCCTCATCAAGGAAATCCAGTCAGTTTCGCGATCGTCTATATGTCATCGCTTTTGGGCAGCTTAGGTCAAAGCCCTAACCCCCTACCCAACCAAACGAGCCAACCTCCGGCGCGTCGCCGGGCCTACCCTGCATCACTCCTCGCGTAGCGAGTCTGCTCAACGCTCCTCGTCGGCTGCGATTCCAATAACCAGTCCATCGGCCTTCATCGCTGGCGACGAGGTCAAGAACACCGGTACCCCATCGACAGGGGTAATGATCTCCTCCACCACATCGCCGAAGAGGTCACTCACCGTGCCGACAGTGTCGCCAGCGCGCAGATCCTGGCCGACGCCGACCTTGGGCGTCCACCAACCCTGTCCGCGTGATCGCAACCAGACGAACCGATGGAGGTGCCGAACCGCCAGATCGGCCTCAATCGGCACGATCGGCTCGTACATCCCAAGGTGTGCCACCGCACGCGCCAGACCCCGCAGATGGTGTTCAATCGCCTCAGCCTCGACCAGGCCTCGACCCCCAGACTCTGCGATGATCGCGGGGATGCTAAGCCCTCCCGCGATCTGTGACGTCGACCCGGTCACCGCCGGGTCGACGTTGGGCTGGTGAATGCAGAATGGAAAGCCATAGGCCTGCGCCAGCGCTCGTGAGGCGTCTTGGACGGGGGAGTCATCGTAGATGGTGAAGCGAAAGAGATCCTCGACCATGTCCCCCGCGTGCAGGTCGATGAAGTAATCGGATCCTTTGATGAGCTCCTCGGTCGCGAAGTACGCGAGTGCCTCTGAGTAGGTGCCCTTGGGATCGCCAGGGAAACACCGATTCAGATTCTTGTGATCTTGAGGCGAGACGAAGGGGCTGCGCTCATAGAACGAATCCACGTTGAGCGTCGGAACCGCACGAATCCGTCCACCGAGCCGCGAGGGGTCAAGGCTCCTCATGAAGGTTCGCACGGCCTGCTGCGAGGTGTACTCACAACCATGGACTCCGGCCACCAGTGTGAGAGTGGGACCATCATGGGCGCCATGGAGTTCGAGATACGGAATCTGCAGGTGTGCAATCGCTTCGAGGGAGCTGGTGAGAAAGCGCTGCTTCATCGGCTTAACGCCCCTGAGCCTGGCGAGTGAGGTAGCAGACCCCGACGAAGGTTCGATAGAGAGCCAACGGGTCCTGGCCATGAATCGTGCACGACCGTAACTCGGTCCGCTCCACCCCCGCGATCCAGCTGGCCAACTCCGCCTGATCGGCGGTCTGGAAGGACATCGTGATGGTCGCGGGGAGCTCGATCGCCGGCAACGCGATTGTCGCAGCCATCTCCACCGCCCGCTCGGCGGCCTCGGCGATGAGCTTGTGGGCTCGGTGTGGGTGCAGGTTCGAGGCGGCAAATCGAGTAATCGAGTCCTTGACCTGAACCATGATTGCCTGGCCCATGATGGGCTTGGCCTGCTCCGCGGTGGCACAGTCCCCGCTGATCAGGCCGATCGGCACCCGATGGCCCAGCGCAGCCAGCGCGTTCACTCCGCTCTCGCCGACCTCGATGCCGTTTACCCGGAGCTCGGTAAAGACCGAGGGGCTATAGCTATGCGACATCACCGAAGGAACTCCTGAGATGCTCCCGTGATAACCGATGAAGAAGATGACGTCAAAGTCCGCGCTCAAGCCCTCCATCATGTACCCAGGCTTATGAGCTCCGGAGATATAGGTAGCGTCACCGTGGAGCAGTCTCGGATCCAGGTTCTGCATCCGGTAGTGGGCGTCGTTGACGACGAACTCGGTTGCTCCTGCGGTCAGTGCGCCATCGATAGCCGCATTGATCTCGGCGAGCGTGAGCTCTTGACCCATCGAAACCGCGGGGCCACTGCCGGTACACTGCTCCCAATCGACAATGCCCGAAACCCCCTCCATGTCGAAGCTGATATAGACCTTCATTGCCAGAACTCCTCTCTCTTGTCAACCGTAGCCCTCACTCCTGGCACACCGGCATGCTCGGCTAGGGCTTTGCCAAACCAGCACACCGCCACTAGCGATCTATCGACACCTGCGTGCGGGGAACCAGCTTGGCCCGGTCCCAACCCGCCTCTCGAACCGCGTACGTGGCCTCGGGTTTCGTCGACACCGCCGCGTGCTCTCCGTTGGCAGCCAAGATCACGATGTGCATGATGAAGTTGTTCGACGACTCGACCAGATCTGCGAGGTCGCGAATCGCCGTGACTCCTGCCTCTTCGGGTGTCATTCCTTCCGCGAGGTATCGCACCACCATGCGCGCGGTCGATGCCCGGATGGACAGCTCGCCAAAGCCGGTGCACGCGGCTGCGCCGTAGCGAGAATCGCAGTAGTTGCCCGCCCCAATCACCGGTGAATCGCCGGCTCGGCCGGGCCATTTCCAGGCCCACCCGCTCGTCGAGACCGACGAGGCCATCGAGCCATCGTCGTTGAGGTAGAGGAAGTTCACGGTACCCGCGGCCTTCTCCGGGTCGGTGGTGAGTGCCAGGACCCGAGCGAGTGGATCCGCTGCCTCGCCGGGATCGAGCTGATCAACTGCGTACTGCCAGGTCGCTCGAGCCGAGTCCGTGAGCAGGTCGGCCCCCTCGGCCCCAACTTCGTGGGCGAACTTCGCCGCCCCTTCGCCAACAAGGAGCACATGAGGTGAACGCTCCATCACCGCCCGGGCGACAGAGATGGGATGGCGATAGCCTGCAAGTCCCGCCACGCAGCCGGCACGCCGGGTGTCGCCATCCATGATCGAGGCATCCAACTCGACCACGCCCTCGAGGTTTGGCAGACCTCCAGTTCCCACGCTGTGATCATCGAGGTTGTCTTCGACGAACCAGGCAGCGCGCTCGACCGCGGTCACCGGATCCAGTCCGCCCTCGACGTCCGCCCAGACTCCATCGATTCCGATGGCACCGTTGGCACTCGCAATCATCAACACCGCTCGTTTGCTCCTTTCCATGCACTCGAACGCCTCTGGGTTGACTAGCCCCAGAGGCGTTCAAGAGATTCTTAACCCAGACTCTCACCGTATTCTGTCTACTTCGTAAAGTACCAATCCTCCGGTGTGATGTACTCGTAGGGACTCTGCGGAGTTACGCCATGAAGATTCGAGGCGATCTCAGAGAGCTGCACATCGGGGGCGGGCTGATAGATGACCGGGAGATGCTTGGCCATGTAGTTCTGATAGGCGTCAAGTGCATTTTGGGCCTGCGCGCCCGAGGCGGTCAAGGTGGCGGCGATCAGTGTGTTGGCCGTCGATGAGTTGTAGCTTCCATTGTTCGACGCGGCGCCAGCAGCAAAGAGCGTCTCGCCGGATGGATAGTAGTCCGGTGAGTAGCTCCAACCACCTCCCCAGTTCGCCATCTGCCACGAACACGACGCCTGGGAAGGCGTGCAGGCCGCCGAATAGCTGATCACCCCGGCGAAGGGCGCCTGGCTCAGGTTGATCTTGATCCCCGCCTGGGCCGCGGCCGACTGGAACGCCGTCATCTCCTCTGTAACTGAAGTCAAACCTGAGATGTACTTGAGATTGAAGTTCATCATCTGCCCACTCTTGACACCCGGTCCGCATTCGTTGGCCGCGCTTCCCGGCGTCACACAGGTCATGACCGTACCGACCAGCTTCCAACCATGGGAGGTCAGCAACTTCTTCGCGTTCGTCGGCGAATACGGGTACTGGGCCGTCCTCGAGACACTGTCGTCAAAGGGGTTGGGGGGGACCGTCGGGACCGGCGAATACGAAGGAGTTCCATAACCCTTGAGGAAGGTGCTCACCCATTGTGGCTGATCGACGAGCTCTTCAAGTGCCTGACGAACATAGAGCTGCTTAAAGATCGCCCCCACCGTCGGGTTGTTGTAGTTCAGCGGTATGTAGTTGAAGCTAAAGATCTGCCAGGGCGCAAACTGATAACCCTCGCTCGCGACCCGTGCCTTCTGCGGTAGGTCAGTCACCGGTAGGTAGCCATAGCTGATGCTCGTTCCTGAACTCAACACGTTGAACTCCGCAGAGTCGGAGCTAAAAGGTAGCTCAACGAACTTGGACAACGTCGGCTTTGGAGAACCGGAGTACTTGGTGTTCGGGACGAACACTGCTTTACCCTGGGTCGTAAAGCTGGTCAATCTCCAAGGACCATCCACCACCTGCCATAGCGGATTAGTTGCATACGTTGACAGGCTCGTTGCTGCAGCGTTCAAGAACTTGTAGACCGCCTGAGCGCCAGCCGTCGTAAGATCCGGAGCATTGGGATCGGTTGCGCTCGGCGTCGGTGCGGTGGCCGAGGTCTTGTCCCACGCCAGTGGCAGCGGTACGAGCTGGGACAGCTCGTTATAGGTAAACCAGGTCGGGCTGTAGGACTTGTTCAGCTGCATCACGAACGTCAACGGCCCGGTCGCCTTGTACGAGACCACGTTATCTGGGAAGTAACCTGGTACATAGTCGAACCATTGGGTCCTGTTTGCCTTCAACAGGTTCATCCAAAACACAAGATCTCGGGCGTCCACGGTCTCTCCATTGGACCACTTCCAACCCTTGAGTCGGATGGTAACCGTCCTGTTGTTGTTCGAATACACCGGCGCGTCCGCGAGCGACTGCGAGTAGTTGATCTGGGCTTTGCCATTGACACCAAAGAAATAGAGATTCCGGAACATGAGGGTGTCAAACTCATAGAGGTTGACGTTGGACTCATTTGCACCGCTCATAAGGGGAAAGATGTACGTCGGTGGCGACAAGGGTTGCTCGGCGAAGTAGGCAGTGCCTCCCTTGACTCTCGTCGTCGATGAACTCGAAGATGATGAAGATGAACTCGAGGCCGTCGACCCGCACGCCGCCAGCAACAGCACGCTAGCCGCAGAGACAGCCGCAAACTTGACCCAACTCGAACGCATATCCCGTCCCCCTTCACACGAGCACCCCTGCTCGCGTTAATCCGATGTTAGCGGCTCCTCCTCAGGTATGTAACCAATATTACAAATCGGATTGACAAATTTACTTTCCTTTCATAAACTGGCGCAGGGAGGATGTCGTGCTGGTGAGAACCTCCCAACGACGTCTAGCTCTGGACCCAGCTCCCAGGCTCGCGCCGCTGGATCGGGTCCAGATCATCCACCTATCACAGGATCGAACAAATCAAGCACCCAAGGAGAACAGATGAAGATGACCATTGTCGGGGCCGGGGCAATCGGCGGGATGCTCGGCGCTCATATGGTGGCAGCTGGTCACGACATCACCCTTTGTGACGCGGATCGGGCCCACATCGACGCGATCCGTGCCAGCGGGCTCACCATTGAGGGTCCGATTGCGAACTTCACCGTCCATCCAACGGCGATCTACGACGACGAGCTAACCGGCCAGCACGACTGTGTCATGCTCGCGGTCAAGAGCCATCACACCAAGATGGCTGCCTCCTTGATCGCTCCTCACCTCAGCTCGGACGGGGTAGTGCTCACCGTCCAGAATGGGCTCACGCTCGACACGGCTGCCCAGTTCATCGACCCTCGCCACATCGTGACCGCGTTCATCAATATCGGTGCCGATGTCATCGAACCCGGTCGGATCCGTCAAGGCAACATCGCCGCCTTCTACGTCGGCGAGCCGCTGCTCAACGAGGTTACTGAGCGAGTCAACCGGCTTGTCGACGCGCTTCCCTACGCCAAGAGCACCACCAACATCCTCGGATTTCTCTGGGGCAAGGAGGCCTACGGTGCGATGCTCTACGCAGGTGCGGTGTCGGATCTCTCGATTGCAGACTCACTCTCTGACCCTCGTTACCACGATCTCATGATCGCGATCGCACGCGAGGTCCTCGATCAGGCACCCGTCAAGGCCGAGGGCTTTGACGGCTTCGAACCCGACGACCTCGAAGGATCCCTCGAGCGACTGGCAGCCTTCAACGCGGCGAGTGCCAAGACCCACAGCGGTATCTATCGCGATCTCATGGTGCGTCGGCGCCCTACCGAGGTCGCCGACCTCCTGCGCGATCTGTCGGGGCCACTGACCACTCACATCGGGCGCATCATCGAGGCCATCGAACGCAACGAACGCACCTGCGAGGTCGCCAACCTCGACCTCGCAAACGCCTACTACCGGGCTCATCGCCTCGCGGAGCCGTTGCATGCGATCGTGCACTACCTCGAGGCTCCACGCCGAGCACCAACGGGACCATTGCATGGGTATCAGGTCGCGATCAAGGATATCATCGCCGTAGCCGGTACCCCTCTCGGTAACGGCAACCCGATCGATATGACCGGCCCTCCCTCATCGACTGACGCTCCTATCGTCGCGACACTCCGTGAGGCCGGCGCCGACGTATTCGCCACCACGTCACTGCTCGAGTACGCCCTCGGCTCACCACATCCTGGGGTCCCCGAGGCTCGAAACCCTGTGGCCCCCGCGCTCGTTGCCGGTGGATCGAGCGGGGGATCCGCGGTGATCGTCGCCGTCGGCGCCGCTCAGTTGGCGCTCGGAACCGACACGGGGGGGTCGGTACGGATTCCCGCCCACTATTGCAATGTGGTGGGATTCAAACCAACCTACGGGCACCTCCCGATCCAGGGCATCACGCCCTTGGCACCGACACTCGATCACGTCGGTATCCTGGCCCGGGACGTGGCAACCACGATCCTAGGGTATCAGGCTCTCATGGGCAGCCCTGTGACTCATCCTGGCTCGCGCCGACCGCGCCTTGGCGTGGTTCGCACACAGCTCGCTACCGATCTCCTGGATCCCATCGTTGCTCAGGCCATTCATCATGCGCTCGACCTCCTGACTATGGCGGGCTACGAACGCATCGAGCTGGCGCCAAGCCCCTTTGACCGCCTCGAGCTGGCCTTTGATCCCATCGTTGGCTATGAGGCCTATCAGATCCACGGTCCACTACTTGCGGCCGACCCTCAACACTTTGGCGAGGAGACCGCCCGCGTCCTTGGCCAAGCTCGTTCGATTACCCAAGCCCAGTATCTTGGCGCCATCGAGGAGAAACGTGCGGCGTCGGTCGAACTGCTGGGCGTCTTTGATACCATCGATCTCATCGTTGGGCCAACATCACCGATGGTTGCCCCCGGCCAAAACCCCTCCCTCGACACCCCGGAGGGCTACCTCGAGGGCATCATGACCCGGGTGTACAACCTGACAGGTCAGCCAGCGATCTCCATCCCGATTCCCGGCTCACGCCTACCCGTCGGACTCCAACTGGCTGGCGCCAGGGGCCACGATGGGGAGGTACTCTGCTGGGCCGAGGAGATCGAACGCATCCTCGGCGAAAGTTAGCCTTGGGTCAGCGAAGCGATCCAGGACTCCACTACCGAGGCGAGCACACCGAGTGGGACCGCCCCCTGTCCGAGGAGCACACCGTGGAACTGGCGAATATCGAAGGCACTGCCGAGTTTTCGTTCGGCCTCATGGCGAAGTCGTCGCAGTTCGCGTCGCCCCACGAGATAGGCCGTCGCCTGAGCAGGCCAGCCGATATAACGATCGATCTCGTTACAGACGTTGGCCATGTTGGTGGCGCTATTTTCGAACATGAACTCGATCGCACGCTGTCGAGACCAGCCATAGTAATGCATCCCGGTATCGACGACGCACCGGCTGGCCCGAAGAGCATCGAAGGAGAGCATGCCAAGGCGGGCCAGATCGTCACTATAGAGCCCCATCTCATCGGCGAGCCGCTCGGCATAGAGACCCCAGCCTTCAACGAAAGCACTCACTTCGGCATCGAGGTATCGACGAAACGCCGGTAACTCCTTCAAGGTCTGCGCCGTTCCAATCTGGAGGTGGTGGCCAGGTACGCTCTCGTGAAATGCCAGCGCTTCGTACTCGTAGCGAAACCGTTGTGTGGGAACGGTGGTCAAGACGCAGTGGGCGCCTGGCCGCGAACCGTCGTCCGAGGGCCCGCGATAGTACGCCAGGGCTGCGTTGTCAGCCTCAGCAGCCGAGATCTCCTCGATCACGCAACGCGCAATCGGACGGTCGAGAAACCACTTGGGTTGCTCCCGTTCAGCGACCCAGAGCGCATGCGTCACGACATCAAGAATCTGTTGCCCGTTGTCGAAGCGCAGACGCAAGTCACCTCGCAGCCGATCAAAAAGATCCCTTCGATCGCGGATCCCAAAGACACGTGAGCCGATCTCGGCCCACTCGTCATCGAGTCTGGCAAGTGTCTCGAGGCCGAGCTGGTGGATCTCCTCCGGCGTCATCGCGGTAGTGGTATGGCGCCCCAGCGCCCGTGCGTAGAGCTCATCGCCACCCTCAATGGCACCGAGACCGACCTCATGGTCACCACGTGCGTGGCTCAGCGGATCGCCGGCAAGCTCATCGCGCAGCGCCGCAATCGCCGGCCAGATGCCCTCGTGCACCAGTGACCGGATCCGATCACGCTCGCCCTCAGAAGCGGCTGGGAGCTCGACGTTGATAAAGACATCGTGTGCGTCACCAAGCTCGAGGTGGCCATCGAGCTGCGCGATCGCCTGACGAACCCCAGCTGACGTGGAGAACTGACCCTGACGATCCGCTTGGCGATATCGCTCTCGGATCGTTGCGAAGAGCTCCGGTAAGTGTGCCAGCCGCTCCAGGTAGGCCTCAATGCCGATAGCGTCGACGAGCGGGGCGGTTGGGACCGTCTGAAAGATCCGCGCTTGCGGCGCCACGTAGCCGCCGGCTGAAATATTGCGCGCCCACAGCTCGTCCTCGAGTTCGGTACTCGTGCCAAAGGCGAGGGCGTCCATGACCTCCAAATTGATACGCTCCTCAAAGGCCAGATGCCTGCCGGTACCAGCGTCGTCGCCGAGCAGTGCTTCAATCCGCCTTTGGAGCGCACGATAACCCTCGACGGTCTCGAGTTCACCCGCTCGGGTGAGATCTGGGAGTTGGCCGTCGAAGGCGTGGAGACCGAGCTCCGTCGCCGTGAGTGGGTCCCGACCGTGCTTGTGCGCGAAGAACTCCTCGTTGAGGCTTGCTATCTCGGCCTTGACATCACGGTTCATAACTCCTCCTCACTCCACCTTACGTGGTTCATGAACGATTCGGTGCAGGTAACAAGATCGTTGTACGATGATGTACAATCAGCGCTCCCGCCTTGGTAATAGAGGTTGCGCTCGTTAGCGTCGTGGCGCGAGGGCATCTCCCGGCAACAGTCGTCCTCGCTAGAACAACGCACTGCCGCCATCGATCGAAAGCGTCTGACCGGTGATCCAACTGGCTCGCTCGGAAACGAAGAAGGAGACGCCATTGGCGATATCGCTCGCCTCGCCCAATCGTCGGAGCGCAATACCCTCCTTGAGTCGACGCTGACCCTCCGGACCATAGGACTCCCACTGTGCAATCGTCGTCGGGTTCGAGAGGACGAACCCTGGGGCGATCGCGTTCACGGTAATGCCGTAGGGACCGAGCTCGTGGGCCATCTGCCGCGTGAAGTTGATCTGGGCAGCCTTCGCGCTCGCGTAGGCCTGAATACCGGTGAGCGACACGCTTCTTCCTGCTCCGGAGGATATCGTGACGATCCTGCCCCAACCGCGCTGCTTCATCGAACTCACTACCGCACGCACGCAATGAAAAGTCCCCGTCAGGTTCACGTCGACAATCGCGTGCCACTCCTCATCGGTCACCTCCTCAAGGGGCTTGTGCACCTGGCCAAGCACGCCACCCGCACTGTTGACCAGCACGTCAATAGGGGGTGCGCTGTTGACAAAGCGCGCAACCGCGGCGGCGTCAGTCACATCCATCTCGTTGCGATCAGTTCGTAGCACTTCGAGACCATCGGCCTCGAGCAGATCCGCGATTGCCTGGCCGATACCCTGTGCCGTCCCGGTCACCAGCGCCACCGGCGTACGTGGTCGTCCCACCGTTCACCCTCCTTTGAGGTCCCTGATCGACGCGGGTGTCTCACCTGGGACCACGCACTACCTTAGCGCTGGAGCACGAGCCCTCCTGGAGTAACTCGCAACCGAGTAGCTGCGCCAGTAGGCTTGGCGTCGCCAGTAGTCCGCCTTCCAAGAGCCCGCAATACGCTAGGAGTGGTAGAGCGCGCTGCGGTCGAGATAACCACGATCGATGGCCGCCACTACCGCCTGGGTTCTGCTGCTCACTCCCAGCTTGGCAAAAATTCGAGTAAAGTAGGTCTTGACCGTCGGCTCCCCGATCCCTAGCGCCTGGCCGATTCCCGTGTTGGTCGCGCCAGCAGCAGCCAGTTTGATCACCTCGAGCTCGCGCTGCGTCAGCAGGGCATCATGGGCCAGATCATAGGAGATTCGCGTGCTCAACGCCGTGGCGTAGTAGGTTTGTCCCGAGGCTACCCGCCGGATCGCATCAAAGAGCAGCGACTCCTCGACGTCTTTGAGAAGGTAGCCACGTGCCCCAGCGCCGAGCGCCGAGCGCACGAGCGCGGGTTCGTCGTAGGTCGTAAGTACGAGGGCATTCGCCCCGGTGCGATCCCGTATCCACGCGACGAGACTCGATCCGTCCCCATCTTGCAGTTTGAGATCGCAGCAGACGACATCGGGGAGTTGCGCGGTGATGACCTGCTTAGCCTGGCCGATCCCACCGGCCTCACCCACGACGCTGAGGTCGGGAGCCTTGGCCAAAATTCCCAACAGACCACGTCGAACAATCGTGTGATCGTCAACGATCACCACCCGGATCATAGCGGTAACCGTACCTGGATACGCGTGCCGACCTCAAGATTGCTCTCAATCGAGAAGTCGCCGAAGACCTGCTCTACCCGTCTACGCATGAGCTCAAGGCCAAAGTGCTCGCGACCGTCGGTCACGGCAGCGTCAAATCCAACTCCATCATCCTCCACCACCACGATCAAGGACCCCTCTTCTTCGATGAAGTCAAGGCGTGCAGTGTGCGCCCTCGAGTGTCTGATGATGTTGTTACCGACCTCACGGAGAATGAGTGTCATGCATTCGGTGGTACTGGCATCGAGGAGAAACTCCGTCGAGGGAAACCGTTCGACGATAAGGTTGACGCCGCTGGAGTGAAGCTTATCTTTGAGCAGTTCCACCTCATCAGCTACCGAGGCGAGCGTCGTCGTGGGAAGCTGACCCTCGCGAATCACCGCGCGTGCCGCCTCTAGTGCCGTCTGTGCCGCCTCTTCGATCAACTCAGCATCGATCGAGCCGTCCTTGGCGCCACGCGCAATGAGCACGATGCCGATGAGCTGCTGCGCGATGGTCTCATGTATCCGCGCCGCAAGCCGTTCACGCTCGTTGTTCTCGCCGATCTGACGGTAGAGCTCTGACAGCCTCCCTTGCGTCTTACGAAGTTCCTCTAGGCTCTTGGACAGATTTGCTTGCTGCTCAAGCAGTCGCGAGATGAACACCGCAACGAACGAGCCGGCAACGAAGGTCGGTACGAACCAGTCTGCAATCACGATGTAGGGGACGGTTGGGCGGGCAAGGGTATGAGAGAGAATCCCCACCATTCCCTCAATCCCAGCAACGGCCGGCAACGACGCGGGAAGCGGCATCGTCGCATAGACCAGGGCCGACACAGGCATGAGGAGATAACCCGCATTGGGATTCAGCGACGACGAGGTCGCCAAGATGACGATCTGCGAGATGATGAGCAGCCACGGCCGAGTCTTGGACCGACCGAGTTGAGCAAAGATCGGCTGACCAATCGCAAACCAATCGAGCGCGGCCACCAGCTCCATACCCACAGCCCCGACCTGGCGAGCACCGGACGGGGAAGGGTAGACCAGCGTCATGATGACAGCGGCTGCGAACGACCCTAGGAAGAGCAGACTCCATACCCACTGTCCACCGCCGGGGACTATCTGCTCACCGCGACCGAACCATCTCATACCTGAATCGATGATAGCTGTTCTCGACACAAGTACTACGCTGGCGGCTCGCCTTCGACCCCTACCTAGCCTTTCGTACGCATCGCTCATGGCACTTTTTGCCAGTCGTTCCCTCTCGCGCAGCGTATTGGGCAATCCCTTTGCCCACCTCCTTGAGCATGGTCAACGTGACCAAGCGGGAGCGCAAGCCTGGTCTGAAAGGGCCAGGAGGGTGTTGCGACTGATCCAACGATCTCGGCCGAGCTACCAACTGGGTCATTTCCAGACCTGCACGCAGTAGGTCCTGGTCTCGCCGAGACCAGGACCACTGACCGAGAAGTGGCGGCTATCTGTTGCAGGGTCGCCATCTTGAGCAAATGCAACGCGAACGGCGACAATCCTAGGCCAGCACCGACGTACGAGAATCCGCTGGCGCCGGGAGATGGTCGGACCAGCACGAGCATGCCCAACCATCGACCACAGACGTCTATGGCGGGCTAGGTTCGGCCTTGGGACACCGAGGAACTCGAGGCAACAGACTCCACAGGTGTCACACTTTTCTTCAGATCACGGTCGAGTTTTCGCAGGATGATCGCCCAGACCGCCATGTTGGCAGGGTAGAGCAGATACCCAAAGCGGGTCGCCGGCGCGAGAAGAATCGCAATGAACAAGACAAGTGCGACATAGCCCGTCATGACCGACAGTGTCGCTGGACGGATTCGTCGGTATAGCAACAGGGCAAGCTCCGCACCGATAATGACCAGTGCCGCTACCACGTAGAGATGCAGCTGGCTTCCGAAGAGACCGACGAGCTTTTGACCCAACAGCGGTGACTCAGCGGGTGACTTGATCTTGGTCAGTCCCAGCGGGAAGAGTATCTCGTTGATGAAAAAAGCCTTTGGATCGATCAGGCCGGCGACGACGATGACGGGGGCAAGTACCGAGATCAGCCCAACACCATAACGAAGTCGACTGCGACGATCAGGCTGGTGCGGTTGGACCAACGCCAATCCGAAGGCAAGAGGCCACGCGGTGAGCTTGATGACGGCGGCGACACCCCCGGCGAGTCCAGCGATGAAGGGCTGTTTACGATAGCTCAGCACGAGCGTGAGCAGCAGCAGGGCGACAATCGGAAGATCGTCGCCACCGGTCACCAGGGGGAGAGCACCGGTGGGGAGGATGATCACGAATTGAAACAGGCGAACGCGATCGTCCGCGGAGAGACGACTCAGTCCCAGCGCTACCAGGGTCACGACGAGCGTGAAGAGCGTGAGGCTCACTCGTGCGTCGCGCAGCGGTTTTGGAATAGTGAGTCCATTGGGGATGCCGAAGATGATCATGCCAGGCAAATAAGGAACAAACGCCTTGGAATCAGTTGCTGTCGAGAAATTCTGAGCTCCGGTGCCCACGGAGTGCGGCGTGTTGAGGTAACAGTTTTGGTTGTGAACCACGCGGTCACCACATCGCTCGATCACCGCGACCTCGTCCTGTGCGTGTACCCCGGGCACGTTATTCACTCGTTGGGCGATCGAGACGCTCAATGGCAGGACCAAACAGAGGACAAGGAGCGACAAGACAAGACTTACACGGGTGTAGCGGCTCGAGCGAGCTCGCGCATGTCGCGAGATCGCGAACGCGACGAGGCCGACGAATGCGTAGGGGATAAGCGCAAACTCCGCCCACTGGACGTAGTCAGCTTGCGTCGATATGAAGAGTTGTCCGATGGCGAAGATCGCCGAACTGAGATATAGTAACGCATCCTGCTCAAGTGGCGTGAGCTCCTGAAGAATGCGCCAGAGTCTTATGCCCTGCTGGGGCGCCGCTAGCACGCCAAGAGTTTAGCACCGGATACGAGCGAACGCGTCTTCATACATGGATACGACTACCACTCAGATACGAGCGGCCCTCGCGCCCCAGCAACGGCGGTACCATAGCCAATCAGCAATGCTAGCCCAGCGAGACGATTGGCCGGCAAAGGCAGCACACAACGTGGCAGTTGTCCGCCTTTCGATCAGGTGCCTCGCGGTTCGGAATATGGGCCGATCCGATCGCGTACGCCACCTTAGCGCCCAGGCGCTGCCGATATGTCGTCGTCCACCCAAGCGAGTGTCCACCTGGTCGCAGGCTGTTGCACCGGGAGAATACAGCCGTGATCGGCACGCCACGCAACGCGCAGTATCGGCTCGACGTTGACGGAGGTGAGTTCTCACTCGAGCCTCGCTACCAGAGCACTTGGGCCTCGTTGCGCAAGCGCATCGTCGTCACAATGGAGGCACCAGAACCTGACGATTTGCTGAGTCGCTCCTTGTATTCGACGTCTGGTGTGATAGGGTAGGCGTGCGCAAGGGAGGTTGAACAGCGTGGCAGATTGGGATGGCCGGGGTTTACCGCCGGCCGCACAGCGCAGAGTTGAGTCGGCAGCAGCCTCGACTCTGCGGTCATCGCTGCTCTCGATAACCTCGAATACGGGCATCGAGTCCGTTGGCTATCGGCCAGTGAGCGAGGTAATGGGGAGTGTAGTGCTGGGTACCTATGGGGCGGTCATGCCCTCCTGTGGGGTTTACAACCAGGGCTACGGATCGCCGTTCGGCTACAACCCCGGGGTACGCATGGGCAGCGGTCAACAGTTTTACGGTGGCTACGAGCCCTACGTTGACGTGATCAACCGGGGCTGGACGGTTGCGATGAACCGGATGCTCGCCGAGTCCAAGGCGGTCGGCGCCCACGGGGTGGTTGGGATACAGCTCACCCAGGCCCGCTTTGAGGGTGGCGCGATCGAGTTCATGGCGATGGGCACTGCCGTGCGTTCAACGGTGGTGAAGGATCACCATGGGCGCGACATTTTTACCACCCACCTCGATGGTCAAGACGTCTCCAAGCTACTCCATCACGGCTGGATGCCCGTTCGGCTCATCGTCGAAGTCACTGTCGCGGTCCGCCACGACGACTTCAACACCTTGAACCAGGGGTCGATGTTCGCACCCAATGCCGAGCTGACGGGTTTTAGCGAGCTTTCCAACTCAGCTCGTTCCTCCGCGCGGCAGAGTCTGCGACGTCACCTCAAGCCCAATGCCGAGGTTGGGGTGATCATTGACTCTCTCGATGCGAACATCTTTAGAAACGAGATGGGCCAGGGTCACTCCGATCACCTCTGCGAGGTGCGAATCGTTGGTACGACCATCGCACAATCCGGCCCATCGGAGACCCGCATGGAGCCACTTCCGATCATCTATTTGAAATCAAGAAAGACAGGAGCATAACAACATGGCCGACGAGACCCTCGATCCACAGCAGCTTGGTGTGCCTGAAGACGCTATTCGGCGTCTCCAGGAGATGCGGCCTGGGCAGGCAACCTCCCTTTTTACGTCGGACCTGTCGGTGAACGAATTTCTACTCGTCCGCGAAGCGGGCTTTCGACCACTCGGACTGGTGTTCGGCTCTTCGATCTATCACGTGGGAATCCAGGTAGGACGCTGGAGCTCTAACCAAGAGCTTGACAAGCTCACTTCGGCTATGTACCACGCTCGCGAGCTTGCCATGGAGCGGATGCAGTCCGAGGCAGAGGTGCTAGGAGCCGATGGTATTGTTGGTGTCCGCCTTGATGTCGAGTTCAAGGAATTTGGCAACGACATTGCCGAGTTCATTGCGGTCGGCACCGCCGTCAAGGCCGACGACACCTCGATTAACTGGCAAAGCGCAGGCCGCCCCTTCACCTCGGATCTGAGTGGTCAGGACTTTTGGACTCTGCTCCAGTCAGGCTATGCACCTCTCGGGATGGTGATGGGCACGTGCGTCTATCACATTGCCCATCAGGGAATGCTAAAGTCCATGGGAAATTTTGGTCAAAATACTGAGATTCCCGTCTTCACCGAAGCGCTCTACGATGCTCGCGAACTCGCCATGAGCCGCATGCAGGCCGAGGCAGAAGCGCTCCATGCTGAGGGTATCGTTGGTGTAAAGCTGCTTGCGCTGCCACACCAGTGGGGCGGTCATACGACGGAGTTCTTCTCCATCGGTACCGCCGTACACCCCCTGCGGGACAACCACATCATCGCAAAACCTCAGATGGTGTTGCCACTCACCGACTTCTAGCTCGCTGACACCGAGAACAACAGCCTGAGTGGAGTCCCTTTGACCCAAGGTGAGCGCAACCCCCATCGGCAAGGGCGGGGTCAAGTGACCTCGATTGCCGTGCGAAGTCAATACCGTCAGACCCGCAACCGATAGCATGAGCATCGTGAGCGCCTCTATCGGCGACTACGCGCTCTCGTGCACCACGGTGCAGATGCTCGCTCTATCTCGAACAATGTAACGTATGGGTTCGCGGACGCTGACAGAAGATCACCTGCAATAGCCAGATGATCAAACTCGCCCAAGCTCGCAAAGAACACCTAGCTCGGTAAAGGCTCATCCCCCATCCAACGCCAAGCCCTACGAGACTCGATCCGTACCTTTCAAGACTGGTGCAAGCATCTCGATCACTTTGGCAGACCAACCTGGCATATGAGGGCTTTGCCATCGAGATCTATCCGTTCGACGGCTCAACCGCACAGAGGGTGAGGTCTTCGTTCTCAGGTGCTGTTGGGTAGAGTTTGGCATCACTCGCGGGTTCACATGGCCATTGACAGGTCGGGCTTGTTCTGTCATGTTAACGGCCATGCAGTAGTGCAGAGATGCGGCCAAATAATTGCACGGTGGCGGACACCGAAACTACACGCCCTCCAAGGGTGAATGGTTCAAGGTGGACTACGCGTACATCGTCGAGGCGCAACAGCGAGAGCATCGGGTTTGCCAATGGTATTCCGGGAGCGCGCCCAAGCACCCATCATGTTAAGCAATGCACAACCCTAAGAATTGGAGTATCACCATGTCCAGTGTCAATGCGATCAACCGACGTCACCCGAGCGTGGAGTCAAATCCCGGTTGCCCCACGATAGCGTGCCCTGTCCGTGGGAGTAGCTTCAGCCCCTCGGGGAGGTTCACCGGCCCCATCCAGCCGCAGCGCTTAATGGGGGCTAGCAATTAACACTAAATAGACACAATTACCCAATAGCTGCTATCTCGTAGGTATAAAAGCAATGGACTTGCTGCGGTCACTTGATGAGTGGGACAACAAGGGTGTTTGGGCCTTCGACCTCCCCAGGCTTGAGCTGATTTTTTCCGAGGCACCAGGTAGCCTCAACACGGCATTGATGCGTCATGCCAAGGCGGGGGTCATTACTCGGGTAGCCCGAGGCATCTATGTGAACCCCAGGGCACGTAGCATGCCCGCAGAACCGCTCCTAGCGCTCGTGTCGATCATGCGCCCGTACGAGTTTTCCTACCTGTCGCTAGAGTCCGTGCTGTCTGATGCGGGGTGGATCTCACAGATTCCGTTCTGCTACACCTTCATGAGTACGGGACGTAGTTCCACGTTCGATACGCCAATCGGGGCGGTAGAGTTTACTCATACTAGAAGGGATCTGAAACCGCCAGAGGTGGTTTTCGATAGGGTTCGTGGCGTCCACTTAGCCACGCCAGAGCGCGCCTATCAAGATCTGCGTTATGTTAGGCGCAATCTGAATATGGTAGAAAACCCCAGCAAAGAGGCGTCATGATCGCGTCGGACTTCACATCGCTGATCGACTTAGCGCGGCAGATCGCCAGAGAGCGACAAGCAGGTTTACCCTCGGTCATCAAAGAGTTACTCCATTATGAAATCCTGCACACTCTCATGGAGAGTGGAAGCGCTACACGCCTAGTTTTCCAGGGCGGCACAGCACTGAGGTTATGTCACGGTGGTGTCCGCTATTCCGAGGACCTGGACTTTGCTGGCGGATTAGAATTCAACCCTAGTATCATGGAGCCTTTTGTAGAGCGAACGAAGGAAAGCGTTAGTAGCCGTTATGGATTGCGTATGGAGGTGTCAAAATACCTTCCAAATTCGACGAACAGTGTTCCAGCTAGCCGATGGAAGGCCAAAGTACAATTGCCACAGTTGGATCGATCTGCCAAGCAGGGTTATCTCATCCGAGTTGAAGTAGCCCGGATTCCGGTGTACTCCAGTGAAGTGGTGCAGGTGCGCACCATGTCCGACAATGTGCCATATGCCTATCGATCAATCTTGATAAAGTCAGAGTCCAAGCAGGAGATTCTAGCGGACAAGCTAGTTGCACTGGCGGCACAACCGTACGTCAAGCAAAGGGATTTATGGGATATTCATATGCTGACACGAACCGGGGTAACTCTCAATATCGAGTTCATTGAATGGAAAATACGCGATTACTCCCTGGATAGATCTCATATAATTCAAGCTCTCCAGAACAGAGGCAAACAGCTGAGTAGCCAGGCGGCCGTCGTGGCATTCCAGCAGGAAATGCTGAGATTCGTCGAAGGACCACATCGGGCGATGATCCAAGATGTTTCAGGCGTGCGCCAAATGCTGTCTGTCGTGACGGAGGTTGCAGACGGTGTTCTCGATCAGTTAGCGTCGGACCATTCGCTCTCGTCAGAGGGAGAGTAGGGTATCACCAGATATCAACCTTGAGGGTAAAGAAAGAAATTGGCCATGACATTGAGGGCGCTAATCTCCTTTAGCCAGGGGGTTCGGGGAGTCATTACGTAGGTTGTAACTCCCTTTTCGCGATGTACCCAACGACCTATTCGCGGCCATGCATCGGCACTCGTAGGGTGATGGTGAGGCAAGGCGGAATCCTTCCAAGAAACGAGACCATGTCGATCCGCTCTCCGATACCCAATGGCGCACTGACCATCGACTCGCCGCTCGGTCCGATCGCACTGGGCGCTGCGGGTCATCATCTCGTTGGCGTCGACTTTCTTGCGGCGTCAGAGTTGTCCCACACTGCTACGAACATTTCGGCAACCCTCCTCAAGGCTGCGCGACAGCTTGATGCCAATTTCGCAGGCAACCTTCAGGACATCGCTCTCCCGACACATGCCGCTAGCACGGACTTCCAGCAACACGTCTGAATGCACTCGAGCAGATACCGCCGCCCTATTGGGTTTGGTAGTGGCAGGTGTGGCGGTGTGGTTAGGCCGACGAGAACTCTCTGAGGGCAGGACCCTCCAAACAACGCGCCCCTTTGACCGGGAGTTTTCTTTGGCTCGTTCGCAGAGAAGCCGACGAGCCGGCGGAGGCATCACAGGTATTGGTGGCTCCGCAACGCGAACTCATTCCTCCAGACCTATCACGGCCCCGGCTTATCCTCCATCCGCAGTATGCTCAAGCCAACGTGTCAAGTTGTTGTCTGCATTCCTCAACGTCAAGGAGGAGACCGTGGTAACTGATCAGGCCGATGTTCGTTCATTAGTTTACGTTGACGCAGAGATCACCTGCTAGATGGGTGGGGGTGATCTGGGTCGACAACGCAAGGGCGGTCGCTGGACCATCCTAGGAAACCGACGCTTTGCGATGTGGCTCGTGGGCCAGGGAGTGTCGAACACCGGTTCGACGCTCACGGTTGCGTTGGCCCCAATCATCGCCGTAGTTGTCCTGCACGCGCCGTCCGAGGAGGTGGGACTGATCGTGGCAACATCGTTGGGGTGCACCGCTGCAGCCCGACCTGCGGCTGCCGTGTTCGCGGAGAGATCCCGCATTAGAATTCGTGTGCTCTTGGTGATCAACATCGTGTCGGCCGTGGTTATTGGGCTGATTCCACTGTTCTGGATCTGCGGGGCCTTGTCACTCGCCGCGTTTTGGATCATCATTGCCGTCAACGGACTGGCGGGTGGAGTTTTTGGTGCGTATTCAGCACCGATGGTGGTTGACCTCGTCGACAAAGAGTCACTGCCCCAGGCGAGTGGGCTCTTGGGCAGCATGGCGAATATAGCTGGCGTCGCCGGTCCAACCCTCGGTGGGGCCATCCTCACGATCGTGAGCGCACCGATTGCCCTAGTAGTCGACTCAGCGTCGTTCCTCATCGGAGCAGTCAGCTGTCACCTGGTCCGAGGTGCGTCGAGGTCAGGCATAGCTCCTCATAAGCCCGCGGATTCGTCGCCACCAGTGCAAAAGATCCCGTCGATGAAGGCCTTTGGCGCCGCCTTCAGAGTGAACGGTGGTAGGCCTCTCTTGGGTATATTGCTCGCCCTCACGGTAGTAAACGGGCTCGCCCTCAGCGAGTTAACAGTACTTATGATCAGAGGTGCCGGCGTTCCATCTGCGATCGTCGCCGTCATCGGGGGTCTCGGAGCCGTCGGCGGAGTGTTGGCTGGAGTTTGTGTCGTCTGGATCGCACCGCGGATGGGTAATTACAGAGGCGCGCTCATCGGCGCCGCTCTGGCCTCACTAGCGACGATCGCTCTGGCGGTGGTCAAGCCAGGCGGGTTTGCCGTCATCGCGTATGCCATATATGAGATCATGGGAGCGGGCGGGAGCACGCTGTTGATATCCCTAACCTTCACGCAGGTGATTGGCGGCCTGGCGCCCGTTGAAAGAGCCCGAGGTATCGCTGTCGCGGCGATGCTACCCGAGGTTGGTCAAACGATTGGCGCTCTCGTTGGCGGAATCTTCGTCGGTCTCTTAGGGGTAGCCCACTTCTACGATACCGCTGCCCTATTGGGTTTGGTGGTGGCAGGTGTGGCGGTGTGGTTGGGCCGACGAGAACTCTCTGAGGGCAGCGCCAAGCAGGACCCTCCAAACAACGCGCCCCTTTGACCGAGAGTTTTCTTTGGCTCGTTCGCAGAGAAGCCGACGAGCCGCTAGATCCGACGACATCCGATTGTCGAGCATGTCGACGGCGCCAACATCGCGCAAGGTGTCAGCGAGATCGGCGCCGCTCCCTGGCCACCAAGACGGCCAGTTGGCGCCGGGTGGTTGCCGAATAGCCATGGCTTACTGGTAATTGCTCCGCTACCAAAACACTCGCACAACCTCCGCGTTGCCCGCAACGAGACGGGTGACCTCAAGTCGCGGGATAGATCAGGCGATTGCCGCGGGCACCGATGCAGTACCAGCGCTCTTGGATCGAGGATGAGCACGCCCAATGCGGATCGTGGTTGCGGCCAACGTATTGGTTCCACTCACCTGTCCTCGCGCAACGATGAAGGCTCCTACTGTCACTGATGACTCGGAGCCCGCAGCCTTACCTACTCGATAGTGCGTTGAGGCGTTGGTATCAATGGTCGCCGTCAGTCCGTGGGCAAGTCGAAGGCTGATATTGCTACCGGCCACCGACGTGACGACGCCCGCATATCGCTCTTGATGAATAACGATCAAGCTGGCATCAAGAGCCGCTCCGCTGGCAGTGACCGTACCACGCGCAGTAACGATCTCGCCTACGCCAAGGGCACTCGAGGCTACCGATGATCCCGCTTCACGATAGTTCGTAGCGCTACTTGTGTCGAGCGTTCGCACCAGACCGAACCGATTCGCAATGGTGACCGCAGTGCCGCTGACGCCCGTGACTCTCCCAACTACCGTCGGCACCATCACCCGCACGGCAGCCGCGATGCTCGTCGATGGCGTTGTCGTCCTCACACGAACGTAGTCTCCATCGGCTAAGGTAGAGGCGCCAATCGCGCTGGTGCCTCTGCGATAGGCGGTAGTACTCGTAAGGTCAAAGGTTTGAGTAACTCCCCCGGGCGTGCGGATGGTGAGGGTCTGTGCGGTAACACCCACAACCTGTCCTCCAACAAGATGACGATGGTGACGATACTTATTGGGCCTGACACGATGACCAGTAGTGACCGAGGAAGGAAGCGTGGCAGCGACTTGACCAGTGGTGTTGTCATGGCCGCCCACCGCAACGACTCCGGCTCCAACCAAGCAGATTGCACCCATCCCTACCGCAACCCGAATGATGGCCTTCTTGTGCACACGAACAGATCTCTTCATCTGGTGTCTCCTTTCGCAGTGCCTTCTTTTGCTGTGCCTTCTTGCGAACAGCGCAGCCGTCGAGACATTGAATATCCCGACCTTTCTCGCTACAGTCTGGTTGACCAAGGCAAGAAACGCGTAGCAATTCAGTAAGAATTCAGTAAGATCTCCGTTAGCGTTTCAGTGTGCTTTGCATCTTCGTTCTCGCCATGCTGATATTTCGGACTACTATCTCGTGATGACGCCTACGATCGCCGGTCAGCCGGTCACTATTCTGGTGGCCGAGGACGACCGCGCAACCCGTGACTCGACTCGGCTCGCTCTAGAGCTGGAGGGTTACCAGGTGGTCACGGCCAGCGACGGCAATGAAGCATTAGCCGCCATCGCCAAGGGGCAGTTCCAGCTCATCATCCTCGACGTCATGATGCCGGTACTCGACGGGCTCAGCGTGTGCCGACGCCTACGAAACGCCAACAACCCGACGCCTATTCTGTTGTTGACGGCCCGGACCGAGGTCAACGACCGGGTCCTCGGCCTTGACGCTGGTGCTGACGACTATCTCACCAAACCATTCTCACTCGACGAACTCTTCGCTCGTGTGCGCGCCCTGTTGAGACGTTCGGTGCACGCGAACGCGAATCAGTGGTTGGTAATAGGAGATCTGAGAATTGACGAACGCGGTCGTCGCGTACTTCGAGGAGACCGTGAGCTCGAGCTGACCAAAACCGAGTTCGATCTGCTGCAGCTCTTGGCGCTCAACGCGGGCACCGTCCTCACTCATCGCGTGATCTACGAGCGCATCTGGGGGTACGACTTGAGCTCAGAGTCCAAGAACCTCGCAGTCTACATTGGCTATCTGCGCAAAAAGCTGGAACTTCCCGGAGAGCCGAAACTGCTGCGAACCGTCCGCGGCGTCGGCTACACACTGGTGCATCCATGAGTCTGCGAACCCGTCTGGCCATCGTCCTTGCTGCACTCGCCATCGCAACTGGACTCGTGGTCGCTACGCTCGCCTATACCACCACCTCTCACCAGCTCATGACCTCAGTCGACATCTCACTGCGATCGACCGCCCGAGCACTACGTACTCGACGGGCTTTGGTGACAGCCAAAGCAACCCCAACTACCCCGACCCCGATCGGTAAGCTGCATGCGCATCCCGGGGGACTGCTATCACGGGTGATCGTCGAGATCGTCGAATCAAATGGGGCTGTCGTCTCCATCACTGGTGGTCCAACCCTCGCGGCATCGCCCCACGACGTGGCGGTCGCGCGCGGTGCGTCACCACGCTGGCTAAGAACACAGCGAGTCGGTGCCAATACCTACCGCGTCTTGACCATCGCGCTCCATGGTCACCGCGCGCTCGAAATCGGTCGCAACATCAACGACGTACTCAACTCGCTTGCAGCGCTGCGGACTCGTTTCGTCCTTCTCGTTCTCGGTGCGGCGTTCGTTGCCGGGATAGTTGGCTATCTCATCGCCGTGGCGCTCAGTCGGCCAATCCTCGGTCTTGCCACCACTATCGCTACACTGCCGACGGTCTCAAACCCAGATCTCAATCCTCAGGCCAAGCGAAAGGATGAGGTCGGAACGCTAGCGCGTGCATTCCAGCGTGCCCTACGGGCCGTGGAGGACTCCCAGGCACAGCAGCGTCGACTGATTCAGAACGCCTCCCACGAGCTGAGAACCCCGCTCACCTCGCTGCGCACCAATATCGACCTGTTGCAGCGTTATGACTCTTTGGGTGCCGACGATCGCAGCCGGATTCTTGCAGATCTGGGCACAGAGACTCGCGAACTCACAAACCTCCTCACAGAGCTTGTCGACCTCGCGCTGGCCGAACAGCAGAACCAGTACGCAACCACGGTCGACCTGCGTCCAGTCGTCGAAACGCTCATTGCCCGCTTCCAGGCACGATCCAAACGTCAGTTCGCAGCCACGATCACCGCCGCCAGCGTCCCTATTCATGCCTCACCACGAGCCATCGAGCAGGTAGTCGCAAACCTCTTGGACAACGCCATCAAGTTTTCGCCTCCCGACTCGGTCATAACCGTCGAACTCACACCGACAAACTTCGAGGTGACAAACCTGGCTGACCCGATCGACGACCTCGATCGAGAACGCATCTTCGAACGCTTCTACCGCACGCCGGCGGCGCGAGCGATCGACGGTTCTGGGCTCGGACTCGCTATCGTCCGAGAGACGATCACCAGCCTTGGGGGAACGGCCTACGCCTACAGCACGACGACCGAGGGGCAAAGCTCGGTTACGATCGGGGTGACCCTGCCTACACCGAGATGATCAACTTGGGATCGCAGCGGCAACGTCTCACGATAGCCAGTCCTCTCCACCACTCACGACGAAGCGCAACATGAAAGTGAGTCGATATCCTGAGTAAAGGACATACCCCCAAGACGAAGCGCCTCCGACATCGTGAGATACGGAGCCCAGACGGTGGCCAGCTGATCGACGCTGAAGTTCGCCTCGAGTGCGTACACACCGGCGAGAATCACCTCAGAGGCACCGTCGGCGAGCAGATGAATTCCGAGCACCCTGCCAGTGTCACCATCGGCCACGATTTTGATGATTCCATCTTCGTCTCGGTTCACGATGGCACGAGGCACCACTGCGAGGTCAAGAGTACGGGATTCACATCGATAGCCAGCTGCGGTCGCGCGCTCTTGAGTGAGACCGACTGACGCGATCGACGGCGTGGTAAAGGTCACACGTGGCAGCGTTCGGTAGTCGACCCTGCGTTTGGCGCCAGTGAGCGCGTTATCAGCAACGATGCTGCCATGTAGACCTGCGACATAGACGAATTGGGGCGCCCCGGTCACGTCACCAGCGGCATAGATCCTTTGATTGCTGGTTTGCAAGAACTCGTCGACCACCACCTCACCGTCCGATCCAACCTCCACACCCACGTGTGTCAGGCCAAGCCCGGCGGTATTTGGCTCGCGACCCGTCGCCACCAGCAGCGCATCCCCTTCAAAGTGACGAGCCATCGTCGCCTCTTTGATCTCAACTCGGATCGAACCTTGAAAGCGCGAAACCTTCCCGATGGTCGCAGCCGTCACCACCTCGACCCCTTGATCAGCCAGAACCTGCACCAGAGCAGTCGATATCTCAGGCTCCTCGGTGGCTACGATTCGATCGCGCACCTCGATAAGGGTAACTGCGGCCCCAAGATGGGCGAAGAGCTGCGCGTACTCTAGACCAATCGCTCCTCCTCCTAACACCAAGAGTCGTTCAGGAACCGCTGCGAGATCCATTGCCGTGGCAGAGGTGAGATATTCCACGGTGTCAAGACCTGGGATCGGTGGGATCTTCGGCGTCGCTCCCGTTGCGATCACCATGTTGGTTGCAACCACCTCGCGCTCTGGAGCACCGGAGACCACGAGGGCGCCCCCTGCAACGAACCGCGCCTGGCCGTTGAGGATCGTAAAGCCGTACGCTCGTGCGAGATCTTCGTACTTCGCCGTTCGTAGATCATCGACAAGTGCTCGCTTCCCCGCGACCAACGCGTCCATGACAACCGGACCAGCCTGTGTCGAGATCCCGGGAAACGGCTGCGTCATTGCTCGATGGCGTGTCTCGGCCGCCACGATCAGTGCCTTTGACGGTACGCAGCCGACGTTGACACAGGTGCCCCCGATCACTCCCTGTTCGATGAGAACGACCTTCGCTCCGAGGCCACTCGCCCGAATCGCTGCCGAGAAGGCAGCGCTGCCGGCTCCAACAATCGCGAGATCAGCCACGACTTGCGATCGGTGCACTTGCGTCATAAAAGTCCTCCCACTCCTCGTAACCCACGCCACGCCGGTGAGGGCCCGTGTATCCAAGCGTAGAAACCCTCCAGTTGACTGGACGGTTCACCTAAAATGAACCGCATGCGAATCGGTGAGGTCGCCAAGGCGACGCGTGTACCAGTTAAGACACTTCGTTATTACGAGGAGATCGGGGTGTTGGCGCCGCCGGCGCGGACCGCAGAAGGATACCGCAACTACTCGCCCGAGGCCCTAGATCAGGTTGGTTTTGTCAAGGCGAGTCAAGCGGTCGGGCTCTCGCTGCGCGAGATCCGTGAGGTCTTGGCGTATCGCAGGGCTGGTGTCGTTCCCTGTCAACACGTGCTCCTTCTGCTCGAGCAACATGCTCGTGAGTACCGAGACAGGATCGCGGAGCTCTCGGATGCGCTTGCGACCCTCGAGGAGCTGATCATGCGTGCCGACCGATTGCGTGCCGATGACTGCTCACCCAACAGTGTCTGCCATCTCATTCCGGCACCGACCAGCGACTCATAACCTCCCATCGTCAATCGGAGGTACACAGGCGAACGTCGGATTCGCCCATCACGGTCTCGACGACGAAGGTGTTTGCGACTACACAGAGCCACATGCTGCCCTTCTCCTACTCGGTGCCGAGGTACCTCAACACCGACTACAGGGCCCAAGTTGTCCGGGTACGTAGCCGCTGGCTAGGGCTGCATGGAGGCCGCTGTTGTGATCGCGCTCACGGCCCGCTCCCAGTTCCGCAGCACCGACGCTTGAGTGTCATCGATCTCGGAGGCCGAGACGGCGCTCGAGAACAAAAATCCCTGTCCGAACTCGCATCCAAGGGAACGGAGCTCCCCGAGCTGACTCGCGGTCTCGATTCCTTCGGCGATCGCATGGATCTTGAGGGCCTGACAGAGCGAGATGATGGCCTCGAGCGTTCGCTGGAGGTAGGGCCCCTTCGTAGGAGGGCTCACAAAACTCCGATCGATCTTGATGATCTTGGGGTGGAGTTTGGCCAGATACGACAACGAGGAGTATCCGGTGCCAAAATCGTCGAGCGACAACGTCGTGCCGAGTCGATCGAGTCGGTTGATGACTCGCTCCGCAGAGTCAACATCAAAGAGTGCCACGCTCTCGGTGATCTCGATCACTAGACGCTCTGGTGGGAAATCATAGGCTTTGAGCGCCTCCTGTACCATGGGTACCAGACCAGGGTCATGGAAGTGGCGTGCTGAGAGGTTGATGGCGATATATGGTGGACTGCTTGCAGACGGTTGGTTGGACCACGTCGTCGCCTGGGCAAGGCTCTCCGTGAGCGCAAATCGACCCAGCTTGAGAATGAGGTCATTCTGCTCTGCCAGAGGAATGAAGGTGACCGGAGAGATCCATCCCTGCTGGGGATGGCGCCAACGCATCAGCGCCTCCCAACCCACGATATGACCGCTGTTGAGATCGACAATGGGTTGATAGAGCATCGACAGCTCACCATGAGCCGCTGCCAACGGGAGATCCTGTGCGAGGCGGAAACTGGTTGCCACCCGCGCACCCATATCGGTGGTATACACGGCGTATCGTGCCTTGCCCAACCGTTTGGCCTCGTACATAGCGGTGTCCGCGGCCTGCATCAGCTCGCCAGCGTTCTTGTCGCCGTGAGCATCCCAAACAACCACCCCCATGCTCGCGCTGCGCTCGACGGTCGAGTTGTCAAGGACGAATGGCTCAGATAATACGTCGATTATCCTCCTTGCCAACACTTCCGCGTCCGCCACGGCCTTGAGATCCTCGGCAAGGTAGACGAACTCGTCGCCGGCCAGCCGACACAGCGTGTCCGAGGAGCGCAGCATCGTTCGCAGTCGATCAGCCACGGCGACTAGAATCTGATCTCCCATGAGGTGTCCATACGTGTCGTTGACACCCTTGAAGTCATCCAAGTCAAAGAGGAAGAGGGCATTGAGCCCGCCATCACGACCGACTTTTTCCTGAGCGTGACTGATTCGATCCATCAACAAAACACGATTTGGCAGACCCGTCAACGAATCATGCAGCGCCTGGTGCGAGAGTTGCTCCGTCAGTGTCCGCTCAGCCGTGATGTCACGAATGGCGGTTACGGTGAAGAGAGGGTTGCCATCCTCATCGCGGATCGTCGATCGCGCCACCTCCACATAGAGAATCTTGCCACTGCTGTGACGATAACGTCGAACGTTCTGCGTCGATGCTTCGCCACCGGTAAACAACTTCTTCCGGTCGCTCGCCGCTGCCTCTGCGTCCTCCGGGAACAGGAACAACGCAGAACCCTTCGCTGCGAGTTCAGCAACGTCATAACCCACCAGCCGACAGAAGGCCTCGTTGGCGTCGATGAAACGTCCGTCTTGATCGTGGATAACCATGCCGGCCATGTTGTTCTCGAACGCCAACCGGAAGCGCAGTTCGCTCTCGGCAACGGTTCGCGCCGCCTCACGCTCGGCGGTGAGGTCGCGAATGGATGCGATAATGTACCGTGGCACACCGTCGCGATCCTTGGCCAGTGATCGTGCAATTTCAGCGTAGACAGCCTCGCCATCCTTGTTGATCAGACGCTTGGTGTAGCGCACCTGTGACACTTCACCGCTTTCGAGGCGGCGATTGAGATTGGCTCCGACCTCTCGATCATCTGGGTGCGTGTAATCGACAAAACTCGTCCCAACGAGATCGTCAGCGCTCCTGCCCAACAACGCACAAAGTGACGGGTTGACGCGAATGAGGCATCCCTCCAGGTCGACGACGGCCATCGCGATAGGATTGTCATCAAATGCGAGGCGAAAGCGCTGCTCCTCCTCCGCCGTTGCTTCCGCGATCGCCTGCATCTCCGCCATCGAGCGAGACCTACCCGAGGCGACACCGGTCAGCATCGCGATCCCAATCGCCATCAGGTAAATGCTCCCTGCCCCCCACATCTCGGTTGTGGTATGCCGCAGTACCAGGTCGACCGGCAGCATCAGCACAATACCCAAGATCGCGGTTCCAAGGGAACCAGCAACGCCGAGCGTTACACCCGCGTACACGACTGGGACCAGCAGGAGGAGGATCCAGGCAAAGCCTGGCACCGGCGACATGCCGTCGTTGTAGGCAAGCGCGCCAAGGAGGTGCAGGGTAAAGACAATGACAACTAGTGCCTGCGTCAACCAGAACCTTCGGTTGGACCAGGGAGGGTGCAGAAACTCGACTAAGGTGTCCTCGAAAGAGGGTTGATGGGCCACGGATGCGTCTGGAGGTTCAATCATGATAATCCTTGGGTCGCTCAAGCGACGCTCAGTTGACAACTGCCTGGTGAACTCCAACCAAGCCCGCACACCACATCAACACTGAAGCAACCAACGTAGGGCCCCGTATCCGCTCGCTACCCGCTCCTATGCTACTGGGATCGACGCGAACATCGATTTCCTTGAGCTAGTCGTGCGGCGAACTGGTTCAGGGCTTGGGTAAGAGTCGCTCTACTCGCGGGAGAAGAACACCACCACCTTGTCTGCACGCCAGTGGGAGCCGTGGCCCTTCGATGAGAAGCCTGGACTCGCATGCACCGATAACTTCATACCCATCTGGACATCTTCGTGGCACAAGCCAAGCCTCAAACAATAGGTCACGCCGAATCCGCCGGCCCTCGGAGACCAAAGAGCATGCGGTCGACCTGGTGCAACAAGTACTCAGGCGCCATTCGCTATCACCTCGAGTAATACCTCTGCGCTATCCCATCGTTCATACGCTACCCAGACCCGGAAATCGAGCCAAGCCCGGCCTCAACCTGAAGGAGCAGGCTTGCACTACGCCGATACCCGTGGCACAGTAGTGACGGCAGTGTGGTGCCAAGAACATCGACCAACACAACCGTCCAACAAAAGGAGTACACCCAATGGCAGGCAAGAAGTCGGTATCGTTCAAGGGCAAGCAGGTAGATCTCGATAGCTTTGCGAACAAGATCGAGGAGTTTCTTAAAAGCGACGGTTTCACCGTCGAAAGTACTGGTGACGCCGAGAAGGGCTACGTCCTGCAGGCGAAGAAGGGCGGTTTCCTCAGTGAGGTCATCTCGGCGCAGCGCGCCCTGATCCTGTCCCTCTCTGGGCCAGCCGATGACGCAACGTTGACTATCGGCATTGGCAACTGGAAGAAGGATCTGGTTATCACCGCGGTTGAGACGCTGTTTGTCTCTGATCTATTCCTTCCGGTCGACGTTGCTGAGATGGCATGGACCGCAGAGGTAGAGAACAAGATTCTCAAGAAAATCGAAGCGATGGTGTGAACAACACCCGTTCTTCGCCAAGCATGCGTTGAGACCACCACGACGACGCGGTCAAACCTACTCGTGTGCCGACATCACGGTTCCAGCGCGTGCAAATCCCAGGACCTGGTAAAGGGCGCCCACCTGCTCGCTCTTTGCGGTGAGGACGAGTGTGTTGACGCCGTTTGCAAATGCATGCTCACACAAAAGGTGAACGACATCGGAGCCCAATCCTTGGCGGCGGTAGGCGGGCAGCGTCCCGACACCGACAATCTCGGCCGTAGTGTCGGCCCTGTGGTAGGAGCCCGTGGCAAGGGGTCCCCCAGGCATCGCGAGTGCCGCCGCGGTCACTGTTCGGCCCAAGCCCGACCGCGCTCGAAGGTAGCTAACGAGGTCCTCGTCCATCGCATCGACACAGCGATCGCGTTCGTCGATGCCGGCCGTCGTCGGCATCGACCCATCAAAGGCGACATCAACGACACCCCGGCTGGTCATCAGCGCCTGATCATCATGACCAAGGATACGTACGCTCGGGTGCCGGTCTCGCGGCACCAGGCCGCCCGGCCTCATGAACAACAGGGGGTGGTCTGTTATCGCGAGTCCTTCTCGAAACGCCACCCCTTCGAGTTCCGGATGTAGCTCGTGTATCCATTCAAGCTGCATTGGCATTTCGTAGTGTGCGCATCGCCTCTGTAGGAGGCGTAGGTGACGACCGGCAATTTGACGCGTGGGGGTAGGACGAGCAGAGTTAGCCCACGGTGCACGGTTCACGAACAACGTGAGCGGACCCACTGACACTCGATCAGCATCCCAGCCCGATACTCGGTCAAAGTAATCGTCGATGCGCAACAACAAAGGGGTCATTGTCCACAGCGCTCGGGGTTCGCCGCGATCGATCCCAATCATCCTCCGACCAGCCACGCATCAACACTACCTCGAACTATCCCAGCCCGGCGTACACGCAAGTATGCCTCCTACCTCTGGTGCTTGTACCGCGGTACGCGGACATAGTTACAGAACTCGTCATGAGTGCATCCATTCTCCAACATTCGGCCTAGCAGTTTCCAAGGTCCCCTAGGTCTCAGTATCAGTGTGTACGCGGATTAATTACCTACCGCCCTCATCGCGTTAGTGCGTTTGCGCATCTCTGGGATCTACATCTCATTCCAGATGGTGCTACTTGCCTACCTGATCGCTCGGCTACGCGACTGGCGGGCGAAAGGTTCCTTCCAGCTCGGCAGTTGGGAGTACCTTTTGCGCTGCTCGGACTCGTCTATGGGGCAATTAACAGTAGACATGGTCGTCAACATCATTGCTCCAACCGGCCGGATGTCGCCTCGCTGACGTTGTTCGACCTCAACCGGCTCACGATCAGGGTCGATGTCGTTATTGTCGTAGTCGGGGGTAGCCGCTTCGCTTTTGGCCAACTCCGTCACGCAATCAATGCCGCCGATCCAGACCGAAGGGCCGATACTGTCAGCACGGATGACGTGGCTACCGCAGGACGACCAGCAACTGATCCAAGGTAACTGTTGGCCCTCACTCGCTAGAAGGAGGGCAGCGGACGTGCTGGCCACGCAAGCGCGTCCTCGAGTTGGGCGGCTACCGCTAGCAGACCCAACTCATCCCATGGTTTGGATACCAGCTGCGCGCCGACTGGCACGCCGGTGTCGGTCACGTGCACCGGCAAAGAAATGGCAGGTTGTCCAGTCATATTAAAGGCCGCCGTGAAGACCGCCATCTGCAGCACGGTCAACGATGAGCTCGACATCTCTCCAGAGGCACTCAGCTCCTCGAGCACCGCACCTGCGCGAGGAGGAAGGATCGACATCGTCGGCGTCAAAAGGATATCGAACTCACTCCCCCATTGGGCAACAAAACCCCGGCTCCAACGTTGTAGATCCGCTACGGATTGGACATAAGAGAGACTTGAAACTGCAAGGGCCGCTTCTCGATTGCGTTGGATATGACTTTCGGTGCGACTCCAGTCGACCTCACGGTACCCGGCGAGTCCCGTGTTGACGACATTGAGAAAGGGAGCGAGGAAGTCGTCAACGTTTGGCAGCTCCGTCGGAGTAATGATGTGTCCAAACGACTCCAACGTCTCGGCTGTGATCGCCACCGCTCGGAGGCACTCCGCGTCAACGCTGAGGCCAAACGGCGCAGTAGTCACCATAGCCACCCGTAGTGGCTTCGGCTCCATAGTTAGCGCGCTCACGAACGGTATCTCGGGTGGTGGTGCGTTGTACCATTGCAGCGGATCTGGACCGGCGAGCGCATCGAGCATCCGCGCGGCGTCCGTGACGTCGCGACACAGTACCCCTTCGACAGATCCTCCCTCCCAGGAGAAGTTGCGAGACGGTATCCTGCCACGCGCTACCTTGAGACCAACGAGCCCACAGCACGAGGCGGGAATACGAATTGAGCCACCGCCGTCGTTGCCGTGCGCGATCGTGAACATACCGGCCGCCACCGCAGCGGCGGCACCTCCACTGGAACCTCCCGGAGTCAAGGAGAGGTCCCAGGGGTTGCGTGTTACTCCATAGCGCGAATTCTCTGTCACCGGAATCGGTCCGAATTCTGGCGCATTAGTGCGGCCAAAGAGTAAAACTCCTGAGCGCTCCAGTGCCTCTACAACCAACTCACTCTCCTCTTTGGAAGCATCGGACACCGCGTTGGAACCGTAGGTCGCTGGCCAACCCTTGACCTCGGTGAGGTCCTTGATTGGCAGAGGAACGCCCAAAAAGGCTGGCTCTGCCTCATCATCGGCCCTCACGAGACGTTCCTCTATCACGATAGCTCGACGTCTGGCCTCCTCAATATCGGACCACACAACGGCATTCACCTGTGGATTTCGTGCCTCAATTCGTTCAGCCGTATCATTGAGCACCTCACGGGGTGAGACCTCACGGGAACGTATCAGCTCTGCCAGGGTGCTGGCAGTCGGCATATGGGCGAAAAGTTCAGACATAAACCAAGCGTACCATCGCCGACTATCCCGTTGGTTGCCTCGCCGCAGATCCGCTCGAACGTCGTCAAGGTTGCTCAAGAGTCCCTCCATCACGTGAACCCAGCAATCTGCACTACAACCCTGCCGAGCCGATTCAACGTCACGCCTTTTCGTGTTCACTTCTCTCCAGGTGATGAGTCAACCCATCATCTGAACTGTCGCCTGTACCAACAAGTGGCCCGGGAACGAACAGGGCAGTGGACTCAACGAGACCACAACTGATATCTGACCAGTCACGGATATTGAACGAAGCATTCTCATCGCGATCTACCTCAACGTGGCACGTATCACAGGTCAGCCTCTTGGCGAGCTTGGCTCCTGTTAGTTCACCCGTGCAGTTGTGGTGGATCTGAGATGAGGGGAAGTACCGATCAACCACTACTACCTTGACCTTGGCGCGTTTGGCCTTGTAGGTGAGTGTTGGTCCAAAGGCCCCGAGTCCGGCATCTGCTAGCGAACGTCGAAAGGCACGTCTTCTCATGCTTTGTTTCATGGCGGCGATATTGAGATCTTCGATCTTTACTTCGCCATAGGTATCCACAGATGCCAAAGGACGGCCACAGAGTCGGGCACATAGCGAGGTCAGCAGCTCAGTCACATCGTGCACGAGATCGTCATCTCTCTCGGCGGAATCAACCACCACAAGTTGTCCCGATTGAGCGCCAAGCGCTGCCTCCACATAGTCGGCTCCGAATCGACACAGCCGATCACGGTGCTCGACCAGGATCGTTGTGACATTAGGGTCGCCAGGAACTTACGCCGATGACCGTTGAGCGCTGAGCCGACCTCGGTTACCACCTTGTCGATCTTGTATCCGTTCCCGGTTGCCCATGTCAGCACTCTCGCTACCCGTCGATCAGGGTCTGACTTCTGCTCAGATGAGGATACTCGTGCATCGATTACGGTTGAGCCCTGTTTCGTTTGTGTGGACTCCAGGTCTCTGACAAGGACAAGTTTGTTACCTACCTGATGGGTTGGCACGGGCATCTTGCCTGTCCTATGCCACCTGTATGCTGTCTGCGGGTGTTACCTTGAGACAGTGCGCACTCACGTAAGGTCATAGTGTCTGATATAGTACATATGTTTGTCAACTGGTGCGGCCCCGTCTCAGGGTGCCTGATAGGTGCGGGTACCGCGCCGTCGCTTGGGGCGTTCTAAGTGGACCAGTATTTGACGTTGGGGGCGGCGCCTTTGGGTGTGTTGTTGGAGGTTTCATGGCCTATGTGGACTAGCAGCAGGTCACCGTGGTGAGAGGCCTTTCTGGATACGGCGGGCGTCCGATCCGTGCTCGATTTATGGTGCCACTTGAGGTGGGAGTACTCGTGCTGGTTGGGATTGTTGGGCTTGTCGTCGGCGCCTCGATCGTGGATCTGTTAGGATTCTGCGCGGACGGCATATTGCTGGCGCTATTGCTGGTGATCGTTGTAAGCTCCGTTGTTCGCACCTTGGATAGCATGCGCTATACGCCAACGGAGTTGCGACGTGCGGGTGGTTACTCGCCGGTGCTAAAGTGGCTTGGACTTGCCGTCTGTGGCTTGGCTGGTGGCTATGCAGCAACGGTTCACTCTTTCAACACTCAGCTAGAAATTGTCGCAACGGCACTCGTTGTTCTTCTCAACATCGACGCTGGGCGCATACACCTGCGGTTGGGAAAGCAGCATCAGTAGTCGATGTGTTTCGGTAGTCGATGTGTTTCGGTAGTTCGGCGGGACTGATTCATGTCATCTATCGCGGGGTAGAGATAGTAGGCTCGACCTTTGTTGTATGGTTGGCTGCCATCGAAGCGGTTCCTATCCTTAGGGGGCGAACTCTCTTTGACTCACATACAGGGATCCGGTGTTGACGACGCTCGGGCTACAAGATATTTGATTGGTTCGCTGCAAGTCGATCGACAACAAGCTAGCCGACCGTCGTCCAGCTGAGCGAACAGGCACGTTGGCTCGCTGTCACAGACCATCGTAGTCGGCGCAAAAGTGGGCGCTGCAGCGACAGTAGGCAATCCGCTAGCGAAGGGCTCAATCTCACCCACAAGAGCCACAATTCCCCTCGGTTGAGGATGCGAAGCACTGGCAGCCATAGCGCTATTGAACCACAGCCGCCTCGATATCGGATCAGTGCAAATGGCCTAGTAAACGGCTTGCTCCTTTGGGGATTACCAAGGGGAACGCCGCAAAATCGCGCGAAGATCTTGCATTCTCTACCAGATATTTAGTCAGGCTGTCGTCATTTCGCAAACGGCCATCTCGTACTGATGGCTCTGTGTCATCCCTCATGTCAAGCTCCGGTCAATCAGAATCTGACGTATCGATTGCAGCTCATCTTCTGTTACTCCGATGTGCAGCAGCCAGGTGTCGATCGATCCCCAGCGCTGGCGCAGGCTCCCTAGAAGATGGAGAATCGTTTCAGGGTTCGCTGTGAAGAAAATATTTGGAACCTGGGCGAACTCCGGTTGATTACGTTGTCGAGCCCGGGCAAACCACTCCTGTGTGGCCTGATCCGTGAGCTGGTAATCGTGGACAATCGTCGCATCCGGCACGCCAAGTATTGCCAGCAACACCGCACCAACGACCCCTGTTCTGTCTTTGCCGGCAACGCAGTGGAACACCAGGGGGTAGCTCGTCTCCCGTGCGAAGATACGAAAGACCTGTGCAATCGAGCTCACCCCACCCTCGAGGAGATGTTCGTATCGCGAGTTGAGGTACGCCTGATCATCCAAACCAGCGTCGCGTACCCCGATCACGTCCTCGACCAACGGGAGATGGTGATAGTCAACGGGATGAGGATAGTGTTCAACCGGGAACGTGCCCCGGCGCTGCACCTCCTCGTTGCTACGAAGATCGATCACCGTCCGAAGACGAAGCGGCGCCAGACGTGAGATATCCTGTGACACGAGTTGCGCCAGGTCGTCCGAGCGATACACCAGCTGACTGCGAAGGCGCCGACCGGTGCTGGTTTGATACCCGCCCAAATCGCGAAAGTTCAAGGGACCGTGCAGCGGCACTCGGGGGTCAGATGGCTGCGCGCTCGTCAATATAACTACCTTTCCACCGGGCCATCCGCGTCCTGATCGTCTGACTCGGTATCCTGAACAACCCCGACGGACGAGATCACCTCTGATCCCTGCAGGGTCATTAACTTTACTCCGGTTGCAATCTTGCCTTGTGCAGAGATCGACTTGGCCCGGACACGGATAGTCTGGCCGTTTGAACTCACAATGATCAGCTGCTCCTCCTTGGCGACAAACTCCGCAGCCACCAAATGGCCCTTCTGCGGCGTGAGCTTCATGCCATGGACTCCGCCGCCTCCTCGACGCTGCGCCGAGAAGAAGCGTGGACTAATCCGCTTGCCGTAACCGTTCGAGGTGACGAGCACCACCTCGCGGTCATCGTCGATCATGTCACCACCAATGACCCGATCGTTGGCTCGCAAACGCATAGCCTTCACCCCAGCAGTCGCTCGCCCGGTCGAGCGAACCTCGTCGATCGAGAATCGAATGACCATTCCATCCCGCGAAAAAATCATTGCCTCGCGGCCGGCCTTCGCGGTCACAACCTTTACCAGGCGATCACCGTCTCGCAGATCAACCGCGATCAGCCCGTCGCGGCGTGACCGCGCGTACTCGGGCATTGGGGTCCGCTTGATCATCCCTTGTTCGGTGATAAAGACAAGGTCCGTCGTCTCAGGGAAATCCTTCGTGCCCATTACCGCGGCTATGGTCTCGCCATCCTGGAGGGGAATGAGATTCACGAGCGCTGTGCCTCGAGCACTGCGCTCGAGCCGAGGCAACTCATACCCGCGCAGCTGGTAAACCTTACCACGGGAAGAGAAGATCAGGATTTTCGAGAGCATCGACGAGGGGATGAGGTGGCTGATACCATCCTCATCCTTTACTTTGGCACCCACGACCCCACGTCCACCACGATTCTGCGCGCGAAATGACGCATCGGGTACCGCCTTGATATAACCCGACCGTGAGATCATGACGACCAGACTCTCGTCTTCGATAAGGTCTTCTGCTGAGAACTCGCCTGGGTCGATGACGAACTGCGAGCGTCGCGGCTGTTCATATGGTGCAGAAGCAGCAACAAGCTCCTCCTTCACAATGGTGTCGAGACGGACCCGATCCGCCAAAATGGCTTCGAGCTCGGCAATCGATAGATGGAGCTGTGCCGACTCCTCCTCCAACTCTGACCGGCCAAGACGGGTGAGTCGGCCAAGAGTCATGTCAAGAATATGGTTCGCCTGCAGTTCAGAGAAGTCGAACGGGCTCGACATCAACGCCTCTCGAGCTTCGCGACGATCCGCCGACTCGCGAATAGCCCGGATGACCGCATCAAGCTGATCGATACAGCGCAGCAGACCATCGACGATATGGAGTCGCTCCCTCGCCTTTCTCAACCGATATTCAGATCGCCGCGTCACCACCTCGCGCTGATGCTCGATATAGACCTGAATAGCCTGGAGAAGGTTAAGGGTACGGGGAACGCCGTCAACGATGGCTAACATATTGATGGCGAAGCTCGACTGAAGAGGTGTGAGCTTATACAGATTGTTGAGAACAACGTTTGGGTTTGCGTCGCGCTTGAGCTCGATCACGAATCGGCTCTCCCGTCCTGATGAGTAGTTCTGCACGTCCGAGATGCCATCAATGAGTTTGTCCTCGACGAGCTTCTTGATACGCTCAGCGATCTGTTCGAACGAGGTTTGGAATGGGATGTCGGTGACAACGATCTGCGACCGATTCTTCACCTCCTCGATTTCCGCTACTGCCCTCAGGCGTACCGATCCCCGTCCAGTGCGATAAGCAGCCACGATACCCTCTCGCCCCAGGATCTGTCCCCCTGTTGGAAAGTCGGGTCCAGGAACGATCGCGAGAAGATCGTCAACCACCGCATCTGGGTGATCGATCACATGCACGACCGCCTTGACAATCTCAGCAAGATTATGCGAAGGGATCTGCGTCGCCATACCAACGGCGATGCCTTGGGATCCGTTGACGAGAAGATTTGGAAATCTCGCCGGTAGTACCGACGGCTCTACCGATTGTGAATCGTAGTTCGGTACGAAGTTCACCGTCTCTTCGTCAATTCCCGCGAGCATCTCGAGCGCAATCGGTGCCAATCGACACTCCGTGTATCGCGAGGCTGCCGGACCAGTTGAGGGATCTGGGGCCCCAAAGTTCCCGTGTCCATCGATCAGTGGATGCAGCAACGAAAAATCCTGCACCATCCTCGCGAGGGCATCGTAGATCGCCGCGTCACCATGGGGATGAAACTTACCCATTACATCGCCCACCACCTTGGCACACTTGACGTGTGGTCGGTCAGGACGATACCCGTTGTCAAACATCGAATAGAGGATCCGACGGTGAACCGGCTTGAGTCCGTCCCTCGCGTCGGGCAGGGCTCGCGAGATAATCACCGACATCGAGTACTCGAGGAATGAGCGTTCCATCTCCTCCTGCAGCTCGACCAACTGTACCTGTGATGATTCTGGGTTTTCTCGATCTTCTGGCACTCTGCTCCTTAAAAGTCTAAGAACCGCACGTCGTCAGCGTTCTCCTGAATAAAGCGACGACGTAGCTCTACGTCATCACCCATGAGTACCGAGCACACCTCGTCAGCAATGCTTGCCTGCTCAACAGTCACCTTTAGTAGTGAGCGGTGCTCGCGCGCCATGGTGGTGACATTTAACTCGTCAAAATCCATCTCACCAAGGCCTTTGAGCCGGAGAAATGGCTGCTTATGATTCGGGCGACTCGCGAGAAATTGCTGGCGCTCTACCTCATTCTTGATATAGGTCTTTTCATTACCAATCAGCGTCGAATAGAGTGGAGGCTGTGCAGCATACACCATACCTTCCTCAACAAGCGGACGCATCTGTCGAAAGAAGAACGTCAACAGGAGTGTACGAATATGTGATCCATCCGGGTCTGCATCAGCAAGGATAATGATCTTATGATACCGAGCCTTCTTGATGTCAAACTCATCACCAACACCGGCACCGATTGCGGCGATCAATGATTGAATCTCCTGGTTACCGAGCATCTTATCGATCCGAGCCCGCTCAACGTTGAGAATCTTGCCTCGAATTGGAAGTATCGCTTGTGTTTTTGGATCTCTTCCTTTGATAGCGGTACCACCAGCGGAGTTCCCTTCGACGATGAACAGCTCCGACTCCTTGGGATCCTTGGAGGTACAGTCGGTCAGTTTTCCCGGAAGACCTGCTCCTTCGAGACCTGACTTCCTCCGGGTGAGATCTCGAGCCTGACGAGCTGCAGCACGAGCTCTCGCTGCGAGGATGGCTTTTTGAACGATAGAACCCGCCTCTCTAGGGTTCTCCTCGAACCACTCGGCCATCTTCTCGTTGGTTACCTTCTCTACCATCGACCGGATCGATACATTACCGAGTTTTGTCTTCGTTTGACCCTCGAACTGTGGATTGGTCAACCGTACCGATACGATCGCAGTAATACCCTCTCGGATATCCTCTCCAGCTAGATTGTCATCCTTGTCTTTGAGTAGGTTTTTCGCTCGCGCGTACTTGTTGACTACTTGTGTAAGGGCCTTCTTTAGCCCTTCTGTGTGGGTACCACCCTCCTCTGTTGAAATTCCATTCGCATACGAGTGGATTGCTTCGTAATAGCCGGTATTCCAGGAAAAGGCTACCTCTACCTCTTGATCGTCTTCTACTGCACTGTAGTATCCGATCTTCTTAAACAGAGGATCCTTCGGCGTATTGAGGTGTGAAACGAAGTCGACGATGCCGCCATCGTATTTGAGCACCACGTCAGCCGGATCCTTACCAGCTCGCTCGTCTCGAAACCTTACTTCGACCCCTCTATTCAAGAAAGCGATGATCTGGAGCCTCTCGATAATGCGATGTGCTTGGAACTCCACTTCGTCGAAGATCGATGGATCGGGCCAAAACGTCACGGTGGTACCTCTACGCCCTCGCTTCGCAGGCCCTAACTCCTTGAGTGGAGCACTAGGGCGACCGCCATCAGTGAACTCAATCTCATAGTGCTTACCATCTCGATCGATCTCCAACAGTAACCGCCGTGACAACGCGTTGACGACCGACACACCGACGCCATGGAGACCACCACTTACCTTGTAGCCGCCAGAACCGAACTTACCTCCCGCGTTCAGTTGCGTGAGTGCGACCTCCGCTGCGGACTTGGTAGGGTCCGATGGATGCGGGTCTGTTGGGATACCACGGCCATCATCAATGACTCGACAGCCACCGTCAGCCAGGAGCGTCACGTCAATCATCGTGCACTGCCCCGCCATGGCCTCATCTACCGAGTTGTCGACCACCTCCCAGACAAGGTGATGAAGACCACTTGGACCTGTCGATCCGATATACATACCCGGACGCATCCGCACATGCTCCAACCCCTCGAGGACAATGATATCCTTCGCGGTGTAATTGGAGCTAGCCGTGTCACTCACCCGATCACCTCACTCATTCCACTCACACGACTGTCTCGTTAAGAAAGATCGCATGAATTCAGTCTAATCGGTTAAGGAGCTTCTCTGGTCTTTACCTCGACAACGACGCGCAATTCACCCGTGATACCTTCTGCTGCCAACAACGTCTTTAGTCTCGAAGACTTGAGTTTGACAAGTGGAGCTATTTCCCTGGTAGTAGAAACTAAAATTCCTTCATTTTGCATCACTGAAACAGCAATGCTCTGACCAATATCCAGACCAAACAACTCGTTTATTACCGCTTCAATTCTCGCAGATATTTTTGCATCTACTAGCTCAATCCCATCGACAAGCAACGGTAGAATATCATGAATACTCGCCGGCTTCCTTTTTCTGATATCACTGGAGTTAATGAGATACAATTCTACCACCTGATATCTCATAAACCGACCAATCATCCATAATATCTACGTGTTCCGTGTTCGTAGCAATCGTTTGATACTGCCCAATAGCGGTTACCAATCTGGCGGCTCGCGAACGATCGAACTCAGCAAAAACGTCATCAAGTATTAGCAGCGGTGGCTCACCAATGTTGTTCTGGAGTACCTGCGCGCTTCCTACGCGCAAAGCAATGGCGAGCGAACGAATCTGACCTTGTGAAGCTGTTGACTTCGCTGGAAGTCCATTGAGTTCAATGATGAAATCGTCGCGATGAAATCCTACACTTGTTGATCCAGTTCGAAAGTCATACGATCGAGATGCTTTGAGATCACTCAATGGGTCGTTCTTCCAGCTTCTTAGATATCGAAAACAGACTTCTTCAGATCTCCCAGTAATTCTCTGATTAAACTCTTCGACCACGCCCTGAAGATATCCCAAGAGATTCTCTCGAGCGTCACTGATTAAAATCGACGCCGAAGCAAGCTCCTCATCAAAGATATCAAGGGTAACGATGTCCGGATTATTGGATCTTATGAGATTCCTTCGCTGCTTTAAAATTTTGGCTGCTCTACTCAACAATCGATAAACTGAAGGGTCAGATCGAGCGAGAATACTATCGAGATATTCCCTACGAATACCAGGTAATCCTACCACAAGATCGCGATCTTCTGGAATAAACGTCACCACTGGGAAATCGGTAGCTAGTTGGGTGATTCTGACGTTCCGATCATCAAGTTTCACTCGTTCTCGTTGTTGGGAAGTCGCTGAAATAGCAATCCTATGAGTGGAATTGTCCTCTTGATTAACCGTCGCCACTGTCCTCCAGTAGTCCGCGCCGCGTCGTAGCAGCATCGCGAGGTCAAAGGTACGAAACGAACGTCCGTTCAGGGCCACCGCTACCGCCTCCGCAATGCTCGTCTTGCCGGCACCGTTAGGGCCCACCAGTAGGTTTCTTGTTTGAAACAGCAGGTCGGCTGCCTCGATGTTTCGAAACCCTTCTACTTGAAGTGTGACAACATTCACAGGTTATTTCTGGACAATAGGCATTAGTAGATAAACAAACGAGCGTGAGTCTGAATTCGTAATACTTGCTGCACGGTTGGACTCCAAGAACTCAAAGCGAACCACCTCCGACTCGACACCCTCGATACCGTCAGCTAGGAGGTCTGGATCAAAGCTGATAGAGAACTCTTCATCGGAGAAGTTCACATCGATAACCTCATGCACCTGACCGATCTGCGGGATCTTCACGCTCAGCTCACACGAAGTACCCGTCATCGTCATACGTAGCATCGACGAGTTTCTCGCCTCTTTGGCCATTCTACGCAAGGTACGTAAGGCCGAGATGAGCTGCATGCGATCAGCGAGCATGACGCGTGAGTAGGACACATCAACCAGACGTCGGTAGTCCCTGAATGGTTCGTCGATTAGACGAGTGGCTAGGGTGGTAGCTCCTACCGAGAAGACCGCTTCTCGAGTTCCGATCTGAACTCCAAGGAGCTGGTCAGCAGGGGAACCACTGAGGATGCGTTCGAGCTCTCGAACCGCTCGGGTCGGGATTACAACCTCACCGGTATCTGACTCGCTCAACATGTTGATGCCACCGATGTCTCGTAGAGCTAGCCGAATTCCGTCGGTGGCCACGAGTCGCAGGCCCTCAGGTGAGGAGGCAAAGAGCATGCCGGAGTAGATGAGATCCCGAGTATCATCCTTGCTCGCCGCGATGGCTACCTGCGCAATACCACTTGCCAACTCAGCCGACGGTATGGTCACTGCTGGCCGGTCCTCAACCCCAAGGGGAGGAACTTCGAACTCATTGAGTAGGTTCAAGGAGACCTCAGCTCGCCCTGAGCGAAAGGATACTACCGCGTCCTCCACGACTACTTCGACACGGTCGCCGGGGAGCGACTTCATGAGGTCGACCGCCAAGGCCGCAGGAGTGGTAAAGCGAGTGTCAGCACCGTCAACCGGCACGGTCGATCGTATCGAGAGGTCGCTCTCGCGTCCTTCGACCTCGAGCAATCCTGCCGTGACAGTCCATCGCAAGCCGGTGATGGACCCTCGAGAACTCAGTGCTCGTGAGGCATTTGCAAGAGCGTCGGTGAGTGGCTCGCGGTCGCAGATGAATTGCACAGCCTGTCCTTTCTAATGGATATCAATGTAATAGTAGTAATAAGGGCTATGGACTGTGGATTGAACTCTATCATTCCAGGCCAGAGGTTATTTTGTTGTTCACAGGCATACCGATTCAGTCCACAGAGCTGTGGAGAATCCTAACACCTGGTGACGCAACGAAGCGTTGAGCCTGTTGAGATGTTGACAACTTAACCGTCATCCACACGATGTCCACAATGTTATCCACCTTGTTTCGATGGATCACGGAGGAGTTTGAAGAGTTGATCTACCTGCTCAAAAGTCTCAATAGATGATTGCATGACATTCTGTACTTTTTGTACGGCGTGGATGACGGTCGTATGGTCGCGGCCGCCAAACTCACGACCAATCTCTGGGTAGCTCAGCTCCGTCAGTTCACGCATGATATACATGGCGATCTGCCTCGCCATTGCGATTGGCCTTTTACGGGACTGTCCGAGGAGCTCGGTCGGGGTGGTGTTGAAGAAGGTGGCGGTCACAGTGATGATCTCGCGGGGATCCCTAACTTGCAGTCGTTGTGAGCTGGTGATGAGGTCGGAAAGCACCATTTGGGCGAGGTCAAGGGTCACCGGTACACCGTTGAGACTGGAGTAGGCGGAGAGCCGAGTCAGCGCCCCCTCGAGCTCGCGGATGTTGTCGGTGATGTTGGTGGCGATCAGCTCGATCACCGAAGCGTCAAGGATGAATCCGGAGTCCTCAGCTTTGCGCTGGAGAATGGCAGAACGCGTCTCAAGGTCTGGGGGCTGCACGTCGGTGATGAGGCCCATCGCAAAACGGCTACGCAATCTCCCTTCAAGGGTGGCGATCGCTTTGGGTGACCGATCCGAGGTGAGCACGATCTGCTTCTGTGCTCCGTAGAGGTAATTGAATGTGTGAAAGAACTCCTCTTGGATTGCCTCCTTGTTTTGAAGGAACTGGATATCGTCGACCAAGAGTACGTCACACTCCCGATACCGAGCCTTGAATTCTGACGTCTTGTTACGCTGAATGGCGTCGACAAACTCGTTGAGGAACGTCTCGGTGGATACATATTTTACATATTTATCGCGATAGTTCTGACGCACGTAGTTGCCGATTGCATGGAGGAGATGTGTCTTTCCGAGTCCAGCACCTCCATGGATGAACAAAGGGTTGTAGGAGGCGGCCGGTGTCTCTGCAACCGCGAGTGAGGCTGCGTGAGCGAACCGATTTGATGATCCAATAACGAAGGCCTCAAAGGTATAGCGGGCGTCAAAGGTGGTCGACAGACGTGCCTTTGCGTTGTTTGGACGACTCGGAGGTTGTCCGAAGAGATCGGCTTCGAGCGCGCCTTGGCTATGGACCCCTGGAGTCGTGAGAGCATCGATCGAGAGCGACGACCGCTCATTGGCACGAACCTGGATGCGTACAGGGACTGGATGACCGAGGGTTTGTGAGAAGAGGGCTCCAAGTACCTCGCGGTACTTAGTTTCGAGTCGCTCCTTGGCCAGTGGTGACGGAGTGGCGAGCACCACTTCGTCAGCCGTGATGGTTACCGGAGTGATCGAGATGAACCAGGTCTTCCATGCTGCCTCACCAACATGCTCACGAAAACGCTCCGAAATCGTGCTCCATAAGTCCTCATGCTCTGGCAAGAGGCCCTCCTCCCTTATCCACAGACTTGTCAACCTGTGGATATGAACCTGTGGAAAACTGTTGCTGTCCAGAGTAACGAACCATCATAGAGGTATTTTCGATGGCGATTTGGCAGTTCGACAAATTTCACCGAATCGTCGCGGGAGAACTCAAGTGAGCTGATGAGCGGCGAGAGGCAGAGGCGCTATGCTGTACGGGTTGAGTGGGCTGTCCCAATTCGGATAGCGGTAAGGGAGATATTGTGAAGAGGACATTCCAGCCGAACAACCGTCGGCGTTCACGTAAGCATGGTTTTCGTCATCGAATGGCTACAAGGGCTGGCCGCGCCATCATCAAGGCACGTCGCGGCAAGGGAAGAGCGCGTCTCTCGGCGTAATACGTGGTGGAGTTGCGATCGCTGCGCACCCGGGAGGAGTTCGACAAGGTCTTTCGGCACGGGGTCCGGTGGCGAGCTCAGTATCTCAACGTGGTCTACCTGACAGACTCCAGCGCACCCGCTGGTCAAGAAGCCAATGTTTGCGTGAGCGTCGGTATCGCGGTTTCACGGCGGTTTGGTAATGCGGTAGAGCGCAATAGATTTCGCCGTCGGCTTCGGGAGGTGGTACGTGGGGCTGAACTTCCCGCTGGTAGCTACTTTTTCAGCCCCCGGAGAAGCTGTGAAGAGATCACTTTTGCAGGTTTGAAGGACGACATCACTAGGCTGTGCGTTGAAGGCCTCAGCTGTGGTTTGAAGAAGGTGACGAATGAGCGATAAGGAGCTCACACCCCTAGGGGTCCTGATGGTGAAGATGATCAACGGCTATCAGGTCCTCAGACAAGGGAGACCTTCTCCTTGTCGGTACACACCCAGCTGCTCGGAGTACACCAAGGAAGCGATCCAGGAATATGGCGGCATCAAGGGAACCTGGCTGGGGGTGCGACGGATTGTGCGTTGTAACCCCTTCGGTTCTAGTGGTTACGATCCCGTACCCCCGAAGAGGCAGGTATCCAAGCATGGGAGAGAAATAGCATAATGAACATCCTCGGCGATATCCTACGCCCGATCTTTGACCTGCTCGCTGGGATCATCACCTTTTGGTACGCTCTAATACCGAGCTATGGAATTGCGATAGCCTTGCTGACCATCACGGTGATGGTCGCGCTCTCACCACTCACCATTAAGAGCACGAAGTCGATGCTGCAGATGCAGGCGATCCAGCCGAAGATCAAAGAGCTTCAAAAGCAGTTCAAGGGTGATAGGCAGGGTCTGGCAGAGGCGCAACAGGCACTGTTTAAAGAGAACAAGGTGTCACCGGCTGGTGGTTGCCTTCCGATGTTGCTGCAGTTCCCTCTGCTGATCGTCATGTATGACGTGATTCGAGGACTGACGAACACCGTGAAGACCTCGCACGGTGTTGTTGCCTCGCCGAAATACATCATCCATTCCAGCTTGCTCTACAAGCATCTTGTGCTCGATCACGGCACCATGAAGTTTCTGGGCTTAAATCTGTCTTTGACGGCGCTCCATCTTCACCTCGGTTTCTTTAACTCACTCCCCTACTACCTGTTAGTGATCGCGTCGGTAGGACTTCAGTATCTTCAAATAAAGCAGATAACAGGAAAGAATCCGACGGCAGCAGCCGCAAACCCGATGGCTTCGAAGACCCAACAGATATCTACGTTGGTCTTTGGGTTCATCTATCTGGACATCCCCGCTGGGGTCGTCGTGTATTTTCTCGTCTCAGGAATCTTTCGTGTGGTACAGCAGGAGCTCATGTGGCGCCATGATCCGACCCTGCGCTCACATTCAGTGGAGGCGCGCCGCAAAGCGGCGGATGCCAAGCAGAATCAGGTGATCGAGGCCAAAGAGATTGTGCAACGCCCAACGGCGCCGAGGAACTTGCTGCGACGCATCCTTCCTGGTGCCACACCCGCCCTGTCGACCGACAACAACACAGGTGCGATAGACACTCCGAAGCCGCGGCCTCCTCGGGACAACCGTTCCAATAAGAAGAAAAAGCGTCGCTAGTTCACGAACTAGCAGATAAGGGGCGAAATGGCCCACAATGAGAGAAGGAGCGAACTGCTGTAATGGAGTGGATTGAGACCACTGGTAAAGATCTGGACGAGGCCAAAGAGCTCGCGCTTGAACACTTGGGTGTTGAAGAGAGTGAAATTGAGTTCGAGGTGCTCGACGAAGGTCGTTCGAGTTTTCTTGGATTTGGGAGAAAGTCGGCGCGAATTCGCGCTCGTCTTCGACCATCGTTTCCTAACCCAAAGCGAGAGCGCAAGCCTCGACGACCGCGGTCGTCGACACCAGAGACGAGTAACGACAAAGTTGAGAAGCCAAGGACCGAGAGAGTGCGGTCCGAGAAGCCAAAGGAGCCAAAGAAAGTGGAGTCAGAGGAGAACACTACCCCCCGTGTGGAGCATTCGGAGGTGAGTCGAGTTGAGTTGGCGAATGCCGCTCAGGAGTTCCTCGCGGGACTGATGCATGAGTTTGGTCTCTCTGGCGAGGTCACGGTAACACACCTAGATGACGAGTCCATGGAACTTGAGATCAACGGAGAGGGGCTTGGCTCGTTGGTGGGCCCACGGGGTAGCGTGCTTGCTGCTGTCCAGGAGGTAACGCGTTCGGTGGTTCAAACCCGAGCTGGTGAGGGTGCCGGAAGGGTGTCCGTCGATATCGCCGGCTATCGGATGAAGCGACGTGCTGCTTTGGAGAAGTTTGCTCGTGAGCAGGCTGATAAGGTTCGTGAGACCGGTGAGGAGCTGGTTTTTGAAGCGATGACGGCGCCTGATCGTAAGATTATTCATGACACAGTGGCTGAGATTGAGGGTGTGAGCACGCGATCTGAGGGTGAAGAGCCGAACCGTTATGTCGTCATGTTCAAGGAGTCGACCCCTTTCGAGGAGGCCAACAGTGACGGAGAGACTGCACGAGTCGATTCGTAGGGCACGCGATTGGGGGTTCATCGGCGGGGATCTGGGTCAGCACATTGAGCACTCGTTGGCTTTTGTCGAGGTCCTTGAGAGTCTAAATTTGCTAGATCTGTCGGGTGCTGATCTCGGCAGCGGTGGTGGCTTGCCCGGCCTTGTGGTGTTGACACAACTTCCGAATGTGAAACTGCATCTCGTGGAGATTATGAGCAAGCGGGCGGCGTTTCTCGAGAGCGCGGTGCAGGAGTTAGGTTTTGGTCAGCGAGCGGTAGTCGTAAAGCGCCGCGCCGAGGAGCTTGGTCACGATAGTGCATTCCGTGAGAGCTTTTCCTTTTTGCTTGCTCGTAGCTTTGCTGGCCCGGGCACCACGGCCGAGGTAGGTGCGGGGCTGCTGGCGCTGGATGGGTTGTTCGTTGTCTCCGAACCCCCTGGCTCATTGGGAGAGCGATGGAGTTCGATGGGTCTTGACGCTCTTGGCCTTGAGCTACAGGAGATACGACGCAATAATTTTGGTTTTGCGATTCTCAAGAAGGTTCGTCCATGCCCCAAGGGTTATCCTCGTCGTGGTGGTAGAGCCTGGAAGCTCTCCTTGTTTTAACGCTGGTGCATCGATGGCTACCACAGGCGGGTGATGCACTCCCCTCCCCTTTCGCCAACACCAATGTTGTTCCGCTGGATGCCGCGGTAGACGGGCGCGCCGGTACCTGGGTGAAACGGTCAAACGATTTGCGAGAGCCAAACCCTGGACTTGGCAGCTTTGCGATGGATGCGGCGTGTGCTGACCAACGCGAGTCCATGCCAGGATCACTCACCTCGGACTTGATGGTCATCCAAGGTAGAGCAATGATCTGTCCGCACCCACTATCGATAACCAGGAGCTCTAGCCGATAGTTGACGACGCTCATTGAGGCATCAAACCAAGGCGCGTACTTTCAAGGAGCAACGGCGCAATAGTGGTTATGTGGTGGAGAGAGCTTGTTGCCACACCTGGCGTATCGGAGAGGTCCTACGATCCGATTATCTTGCGGGTGGTACCTGTGCCACTTGGGTTGCTATAGGGACTCGAGCATAGACGATAGTCGTCGCCGATGTTGCCCCCGTGTCAGTGGTCGAAGGAGAAGGTCAACGCGCGCTCACGGCACAGTAGGAGATAGTTGCCCGTGTTGTAGCACCGCCGGCAGGTCGAGACAGTATGTGTCTCGGAGGGGTTGAGGAATGCCGATACAGGATCGGATTGTGCGTTTCGGTGGAGGCCTGATATCGAGAGCCGAATGCCGGCTTGTTGCGTCTGTGACCCTCGTTGAGAGATTAGTACCGGATTTGTAGGCTTTCCCTTGTGGCAATCTTTGGATGGCACTACGTCTTGAGAGTGCTTGTACAGAGGGAGCGTAGCTTTCATGGTGTCGATCGGGTGATCAACGAGAAGGACGAATATTGCCCTGTTGCTCGGCTGGATCAGGCAACGAGCGGGTGCAAGGTTAGCCTGTAGACGCATTTTCGGATGAGTGATCGATTGCTGAGGGCCTGGGCTTCGCTTCACCTTCACCGCGGCCAGTCCGCCGGGGACGTGTTCGCGTGGGTGATACCCTGGCGAGCGAGAGGAGGTGATGCAGCGACGGGACTAGAGGGAGCTTGGGGGATGGTGAGCATAGCGTTCTGCGATTGCCGACTCGAAGGCTGTCGTTGCCGGAAAGAGGGGTCGATCGGCGTTGGGAGTTGCGCGCGGCGAGCGGAGATGTTGGATTCGACCAATGAGAGGTCGATTGTTCACTCCAGAGACCATTACGCGGAGTAGTGCCAGTTTGATCAAGGACTGGCGAGCGTGTGCGAATTGACCGGGTTCTGGTACGGCAGGGATTCGCTGTTTGGTGATGGCGAAGTTGTTGGTGCCAGGGGTCGTTCCTGGCCCGATCAGATAACTCACGTCAGTGCGCTACAGATGGTGGTGAGTGCGGGTATTGGGGGTGGCAAGTGAGGAGAGAGGAGGTTGTAGTGCTGAAAGGGTAGCACTTCCCTACCGAGGCATTGTGACTCGGGAAGGGGGTTCGCGTTGGTACCGGGATGAAGGTTCTGGGCCATGCGGGATGGATTTGGGCGAGTTACTTTCTTGCCGATGCGGCGTGTTGGTGTCTAGTCGCGACGCTTTGTGCTTTGGGCCGGGGAGGCTCTCACCTTCGACAGCTATGCTAGGGTTGACAGGGTGAGGGCCGTTAGCCGGTAGGTTTCACGTGAAACGTTCCGGAGTGTTTGATGCGGTGTTTCACGTGAAACAGACAATCTCCATAAATGGACACGTGAAGGGACATAGCAGTGGATCAACAAGCAAAGGTCATTGCGCTAGCCAACCAGAAGGGTGGGGTAGGAAAAACGACAACTGCAGTCAACCTTTCGGCCTCTCTGGCGGAGTTGGGCTACCGGGTACTGGTTCTAGACCTTGACCCGCAAGGGAATGCGACCACTGGACTTGGTGTGAGTCCGCGGGAGCTAGAGCACTCAATCTATGACGTATTGATGAAGGATGAACCGATCGAGAACGTCATCGAGGCGACGATCGTAGCGAATCTTTTTCTCTGTCCGGCTACGATCGACCTGGCAGGAGCTGAGATCGAGTTGGTGTCGGCGTTCTCTCGTGAACTGCGCTTGCGGAGGGCTTTGGAGGCGATCCGTGAAGACTTCGATTACGTGGTCATCGATTGTCCACCATCCTTGGGTCTGTTGACGATCAATGCCCTTTCCTGTGCCGACACGGTGATGGTCCCGATACAGTGTGAATATTACGCGCTCGAGGGACTTTCTCAGCTGTTCCGTAACGTTGGCCTGATTCAGGCTTCACTTAATCCTACGCTCACGATCGACTACGTGGTTATGACGATGTATGACGCGCGCACGAACCTGGCCGAGCAGGTAGTTCGTGAGGTACGCGAGTATTGTGGTGAAAAGGTTTGCAGCACCATTATTCCTCGGACGGTGAGGCTGTCTGAAGCGCCATCATTTGGCAAGCCCATCACCGTTTTTGATCCCGGTTCTCGTGGTGCGATTGCGTATCGACACTTGGCGAAAGAGGTGGTCCATGGTTAGGCAGTCTGGACTTGGCAAGGGGCTCGGCGCTCTGATTCCGGTCCCCAATGATCGTTATGCAGAGGGCCTTCAAGAGGTCCCGATCGGGTTGGTGTACCCGAATCGGTTTCAACCGCGCAAGAGCTTTGCAGAGGAGGGACTCGCCGCCCTTGCCGCGTCGATTAAGGAGCTCGGGGTCCTACAGCCAATACTGGTGCGGAGGCAGGATGATGGTTTTGAGCTGGTAGCTGGCGAGCGGCGTTGGCAGGCGGCCCAGCGAGCTGGATTGACCACGATACCGGCGGTGATTCAGGATAGAGATGACTTGGCCTCGCTTCAGGCTGCTGTGGTGGAGAACCTGCATCGTGAGGACTTGAACGCCCTAGAGGAGGCTGCGGCGTATCGGCAGCTGATTGATGATTTTGGACTCACACACGACGCAGTAGCACAGAGGGTGGGGAAGAGTCGCGTTACGATTTCCAACACACTGCGACTCCTCCAACTGCCGGCCAGCGTACAACGTAGAGTGGTGGAGGGAACGCTGTCAGCGGGTCATGCTCGAGCCCTGCTGAGCTCGCCGGATCGAAAGCTGCAGGAGCGCCTTGCTGATACTATCGTGGCCGATGGTTTGAGCGTGAGGGAGGCTGAGGAGCTCGTTAGATTTGCAGTCGAGGGGGAGACTGCTCCAACTACGGAGGCCCGTCGTTCGGCTCCGAGTAAAGGTGAGGTTGGAAAGCTTCGTCCCGCGGTGGTGTTAGAGGTGGAGCGACTGTTGGCAGAGTCGTTGTTGACATCGGTAGCCATCGAGATAAAGAAATCTGGGTCGGGTGTCATACGCTTGGAGTTCGCGGATTTGAGTGACCTCCACCGCATCGCCTCGTCGATTGTTGATCCAGGGTTCGAGTCTTAAGTGAGGGTTGTGGGTAGGCTAAGGGTGAAGTTTGTACACAGCTGTGCATAAGGCTGTGGATGAAGTTGGGCGTTTTGGACTATCGGCTGGATGGGTGGTTACTCCACCACGTCAGGATGCGTTCGATTGCGGTTTCGCGTGGTAGGGGGCCCTCGTCGAGTTCGGTTTCGAGAAGGTAAGCCAGTGCCTGGCCTACCTCCCGTGATGGCGGGATGTTGAGAAGCGTCATGATGTCGTCACCGTCAAGGGTTGGCCGAAGTGCTTTCAGCGCATCGGCCTCCTGAAGACGGATGACGCGCTCTTTGAATTCCTTCATGTTGTGCGCCATCATGTCGAGCTTGTGTTGGTTGCGAGTGGTTGCATCACAGACCGTTAGTTCGTTGAGATCGTCATAGAGCTCGCCGGCGTCGCGTACATAGCGGCGTACCGCTGAGTCGGACCAGCTGGCGTCGTAGCCGTGAAAGCGCAAATGAAGGGCGACGAGTTTTGCAACGTCCTTGGTGAGATCCTTGGGGTAGCGCAGTTCAGTGAGGATCGCTGTCGCCATTCGAGCTCCGACGACGTCATGGAAGTGAAAGGTAACGCCATCTGGACCAAATTCGCGTGTTCTTGGTTTGGCTATGTCGTGGAGCAGTGCGGCGAGGCGCAGTCGCAGCCGTGGAGAGCATTTCTGCACGACCGCGATGGTGTGGGCGAGCACATCCTTGTGGTGGTGCACCGGGTCTTGCTCAAGCCGTAGATCAGCAAGGGCTGGCATGAAGAAGCGGGCCAATGGTGTGGTGACGAGAAACACAAGTCCAGCCGTAGGGTCGGTAAGGGTGAGGATGCGGTTGAGCTCGTCACGAATCCGCTCTCGGGAGAGGATGGCGAGGCGAGGAGCGAGTGTGTGGATGGCTTCGATCAATCCTGGCTCGGGTTCAAGGTTGAGCCGGGCGATGAAGCGAGCGGCGCGAAGCATACGCAAAGGGTCTTCGGAAAACGATACCTCGGGCGAGATAGGGGTACGCAGGTGCCGAGCGGCAAGGTCGGCGACGCCATGGTAGGGATCGATGAGCGCTGGCTCATCAGTTGTGATTTCGAGGGCGATCGCGTTGATGGTGAAGTCTCGGCGAGCCAGGTCGTCGGTCAGGGAAGTCGAGAAGGCAACGGTGGGCTTGCGACTGGTGTGGGCATATACATCGCAACGATGCGTCGTGATTTCAAGGCGCAGCGACCCCAGAGAACAGGCGATGGTGCCGAAGCGCTCGCCAGCTCGGTTGATCGAGTGTACCGTGCCGGTGAGCACCGAAAGTATGTCTGAAGGCTCGGCGTCGGTGGTAAGGTCGATGTCAGTGGGGTTCTCACCAAGCAAGAGATCGCGCAATGCCCCGCCGACGATGTAGAGGCGAAATCCGTGCTCCTCAAATCGCGCGGCGATCGGTTGGAGCTGGGAGATGGTGGGCTGGAAGCGGTCGGGGATCACCTTAGGTACCTTTTTCTACTGTAGTGAAAATGACTGGCCTATCATACCCGCAGACATCTCTTGGATGCCACGACGGTTATGCGGGCGGCAGGTCGATGCCCTGTGCTCGGAGCGCGCTCCTCCGCATCTGGGCAAGCGTGGTCACCAAGTTCGTCTCGACGTGGTTGCCAAAAGGGTCGGTACGGCGCGATAGTCCGAGCAGGGCCTCGAGCGCCGCGATTGTGGACTCTGCGAGGGCTTCGAGGTCATATCCACCTTCGAGGAACGCTATCGTACGTCCCTTTGGCACGTATTGGAGGGCCCAGGCCGTGATGCGATAGTAGTCATCAGCCGTGAAGCCAAGGTCGGTGAGGGGGTCGGCTTGGTGGCCGTCGAACCCAGCGGAGATCAGCAACCAGGTTGGCGCAAAGGTCACGATGGTCGATGCCGCGATTGCCTCAAGGGCTGAGAGGGCCGTGCCTCCAGTGCTACGCGGGGGAAGTGGAATGTTGACCGTCAGGCCCGTAGCGTCTCCGGCGCCGAGTTCGAAGATCTTGCCGGTACCAGGGTAGAGGGGATGCTGGTGCGTGGACACATACAGCACCGACGCATTCTCATAGAAGATATCCTGGGTTCCATTGCCGTGATGGGCGTCGATGTCGAGTATCAGGACGCGTTCACCCTTCTCAATGAGACGTTGGGCTGCGACAGCGATGTTATTGAATAGACAAAAGCCCATCGAGGTGTCGGCGGTTGCGTGGTGGCCAGGTGGCCGCACAGCGACGAACGCCGCATCGGCCTCGCCCTGCTCGAGTCGGCTGATGGCGTCGAGTCCGGCACCAGCAGCCAACAACGCGATATCGTAGGACTGGTATCCTACCTGCGTATCGGCGTCGATTGGTCCTCCACCCATGAGACAGAGCTGCCGTATCTCTGCGACGTGCGCAGCGCGATGGACCCGAGTGATGGCATCGGTGCTCGCCGGCGAGGGCCGAAAGCGGACGATCCCGTCTTCGAATCGGTCCAGGACCGACATGATTACCTCAAGCCGACTGGCTGACTCGGGGTGGAAGAGACCGGTGTCGTGTTCGAGGTACTCGGGGTGCGTTCCGAACAGTACGGTCATGACTCCATGCTACCGCGACCGTCGACTGGGCGGACGCGCTCGGTACCAGCGATGCTGGCCACTAGGGTTTCCAGCAAGAGCCCGATAGTTGGGGCAGCGACAGAAAGGACCGTTGACGCTAGTTGGCTGCGCTGAGAAGTGTCGGTGGTATCCAGGTTCGATATTCGCCGTGGTATGGAAATTTGCAAGCGGTGCTAGTCACAGTGCCACCCCAGGTTTGGGTTCGCGACCCTGAGATTCTCACGAGGGCGATGGCTGTCGGGAAGGGAATGGGTTTCTCGAGGTTCTTGGTGCAGGCGACTGGAGCAACGCAAAAAGCCGTACTCGTGGCGGCCGGCTTCCATGAGGTGGATCGACTGCATGTTCTCTTTCGGCGCAGCTCGCTGCCGCTCCCTGAGGTTCCCGCATCAGCCCGCATCGCTCGACTCCAACGGGCCAGCTCACTGCACATTGACGAGGTGATTCGGGTCGACAATGCCTGCTTCGAGCCCTTTTGGGCGATGAACCAGCTTGCGCTCGCAGAGGCAGTTGCCGCGACGCCGCGGAGCCGATTTAGGGTGGTGACAGTAGGCGACTCGGACGAGCTAGCGGGCTACGCTATCTTTGGCCTAGGTGGTGGCGAGGGCTATCTTCAAAGAATTGCGGTGGATCCTCGCTGGCAGGGGCGTGGGTTCGCCACGCGACTGATCGTTGACGGACTGCGTTGGACAAAGAGGTGGAGAACACGGCGAGTTGGAGTCAACACACAGCAGCGTAACGAGAAGGCTCTCAAGCTCTACCTCAAGCTCGATTTCGAGCTCCAGGCGGAGGGGATCTCGATTTTTGAGCCATCTTCCCCGTAGTGTTGCGGTGGCATTGGTCCTGGTGCCTCTTGTCCTGATGTTGTCGATGTCGGGAAGGGATACCCAGCTGGCCTCGTCCAGAGGACGACTGGCCTTGGCACGCGCGGTTGGTGTCGCCACTAAGTCCCAGGCTCTAACGGTTGACTTTCGTTGGTCCGGGACTTCGCGAGGGACAGAGGCGTTCCTGGTCGTCTATCCGAGCACCTCCTCGAGGTCGCAGCTTCGTCAAACGCTACGTCTGGGCCCAGGTGGCTCTCCACTGGCACTGTCGAGGCCGGTTCCCCTTATCGCATTAAAAAAGGGTTCGTCTGGCGACTACCATCTGGATTCGCAGATCTTCTCAGAGATCTCGTGCGGAGTGGACTGCGCGGGTGTTTACCCGGTCGAGCTGCGGATCGCCAGCGCACAGACCGGAGCCACCCTCGGGCAGCTTATTATGGGTGTTCCGTTCTTTCCGTCGGGTCAAGCCGCGACCATTCCCCTGGGCGTAGCTCCAGTGTTGCACTTGGAGCTAGCCCCGTCGTCGAAACGAGTCAACGCCGCCCTGGCACGGCTTTCGAGTTCGCCGACCGCGGTAACCATCTCTCTCGGTGGGTCGCTCGGTACGTCGATCGTTGATCAGGCCCGGTTTGCGTCGCTGATCGGACCCCCCAATCTCCACCAACGCATCATTTCGCCGTATGCTCCACCACTATCAGCGTGCGGGCTTGGCAACTTCGCTTCGCTCATTGGGTTTAGCGCCCGGCTAAACCTATCGCGCCAAATCAACGGGGCTGGTTCGAATGCGGTGGCATTCTCCCAGGTCCCGGGCCGATCCGAGTTGAGCGCGTTGCATGGCCAGAAAATCATGACCGCAGTGGTACCGGATGGGGTTCTTGGGCAACTCGCATCGGTACTGTCGGTATCCGACCCTGCCTATATACGCATAGCCGGACTGACACTATTGGGTTCGAGTCGGCAGCTGAGCAGCGAGTTCGCCAACGCTACCGCACCAGCAGGTTACCAACGACTGCTAGCCGATCTCGCTCAGTTCTACTTCCAGGCGCCGGCGCAAAGCGGTCGGGTGGCAACCATGCAGGTGAACATCACCTCGCCGCAAGAGATTGACGGCCTCGTCACTGTCTTGGACCGTCTCCATAGCACCCCGCTGTTTCGGATCCTCACGGTTGACCAGGCCGCCCGACTGCCGAGTAGCCAGATCTCCCAGTCAGATCTCAGCCTTGCAAGTGCACCCAGACACTGCACGCCTATGACGCGAGCACTTCGGTCGTCCTTGGACGGTCTGAGCGGGCTGGCATCGGCAGATCGAGGTTCGCGCACAGGCCTCAACGATCTCGTCGGTCTGGCGCAGCTCGCAAGCTCTACCGAGCCAGCGATCAGCCGCCAAGCTACCGCGTTGTTGGGCGACCAAGAACACAAGCTCTTAGCGCAGGTGCAAATCGTAGGCTCGCGGACGATCACCTTGACCTCGCACAGCGTTTCGATTCCGCTCACATTGTCGTCGACCCTGCCCTTTCCTATCGGCGTGCGGATGTCGATTCACTCGTCTGAGATCGCCTTCCCGAAGGGCGCAACGCGTAGCGTCGAGCTTCGCCGCGGGACCGCGACGGTGTCGCTCCCGGTGGTGGTCAAGGCGCTTGGCACTTTTGCGGCGGTGGTAGTGGTGGCGGCCCCCAATGGGAGGGTGTTGCTGACTACGACATTGACCGTGCACTCGACCGGGTTCTCGACCGTCGGAATCGTCTTGACCATTGGGGCGGCGTTGGTTCTCATCACCTGGTGGGTGCGCTCGGCACGGCGTCACCGAAAGAAGACGGGTGATACGTGCTCGCCCGAATAAAGCGCTTACTCTTTGGCACTCGTGAGTCCGCGAGTCAGAATGCGGCGTTGCTGGCGGCCGGCACGCTCACCTCGCGAATCACGGGTCTCATCCGCCTGGTGGTTTTGGCGGTAGTTCTCGGTGTCCGTCCTCTTGCAGATGCATACAACCTCGGTAACAACACCCCGAATATGCTCTATGACCTTCTGCTGGGTGGTGTGATATCAGCGACCCTCTTGCCTGTGCTCTCCGCTCGCTTTAGCGTCGCTGGGCGTCGACTGGGTACGAAGTCACAATCCACCGTCCTGACGCTTGGTATCATAGGACTCCTCATTGCGACCGTCATCTTCGAACTCTTGACCCCCGCGATCATCGGCCTTTACACCATCGCCAACCATCATGGCTATGCCGTTGCGCAACGGCAGCTCGCCGTCGAATTGTTGCGGCTCTTTGCTCCCCAACTCTTCTTTTACGGTGCGATTTCGTTGTTCACGGCGGTGCTGAACCTACGGGGCAATTTCGCGTCGGCAGCCTTTGCCCCGATCGCAAACAACGTCGTCGCCGTGCTCTCACTAGTGCTGTTTGCAGCACTGTACCCTGGGGCGAACCTCAACGTCGTTTTGGCACACTCGAGCGCAGCACTCATCCTCGGCCTTGGGTCCACGGCTGGTGTGGCGGCCCAGATGCTTGTGCTATTGCCGGTGATGTTTCGCCTTGGGATCGACTTTCGCCCATCGTTCTCGCTCCGAGACCCCGCCGTTCGGGAGATGTTCTCGCTCTCATCGTGGACCGTCGGCTTTGTCATGGCAAATCAGATTGCCGTCTTTGTAGTGTTAGCCATCGCCGACGCACGACCTGGATTTGTGAGCGCCTACAACTACGCCTACCTCTTCTTTCAACTGCCGTATGCGATCGTCTCACTTTCGATTATGACGGCGTTACAGCCACGTCTCGCGCGTCTTTGGGCTACCGATGATCGAGGTGGATTCGCGGCGAACCTCACGCGTGCGCTTCGCGCGAGTGTCGCGATTACGCTGCCGTTGGCAGCGGTTATGTTGGTGGGCGCTCCGGTCGGGCTCGACCTCGTGCTGCGTTATGGCGCGGTCGGTCTCGCTGGTGTACATCTGACCGCAGAGGCACTTCAAGGCTTCGCACTCGGTCTTCCCGGTTTTGCCCTCTTCCTCTCGATCATCCAGGGTCTGCAGGCGGCGCGAAGCGCCAAGGTGGTGTTCATGCTCTACGTCGTCGAGAACGGTCTCAACATCGTGCTTGCCTTCGCACTGGTGGATCGATTTGGGATTGCGGGGCTTACGATAGCGCTTTCGGTGGCCTACACGGTAGCGGCGCTACTCGGTGTACTTGTACTCCGTCGGATGCATGCGGTCCGACCACTCGGCGACTCGTTTCGAGTATGGCTTCGCCTTGGGTTGATCGGTGCGGTTGCTGCTGTCGTGTTGAGCGAGACGCTGCCCTCTGTTGACGCGCAGAGAAGTATTGGCTTCTTCCTGCAGACGCTAGGCGCGGTGCTGATCAGTGCGGGAATCTTCGTGGTGCTCAACGCACTTGCAGCTAGACTTGGCCGCCAGAGAAGGGAGCTACAACAATGACGGTCGCGGTGGTGGTGGATTCGGCGTCGGATCTGCCGAATGAGCTTGCGGACGCCTTGGAGATCCGCCGGGTTCCGTTGAACATCAATATCGGCGGTGTTGAGCACAAGGACGGCACCGAGCTCTCTCGCGAGCACTTTTGGGAGCTCGTTCGTTCAAGCGACCAGTTGCCCAAGACATCCGCGCCCTCGCCAGCGGAGTTTGACGCAGCCTTTAGTAACGCTCTGGACACGGGCGCGAGCCACGTGATCTGCTTCACCATGACCCAGGGTCTGTCGGCGACCTTCCAATCTGCGGTGACGGCGGCGAGTGCCTATTCGAATCGTGTGACGGTTCTCGACACTCAGACGTTGACGATTGGTGAGGGCCTCGTGGCGATTGGTGTCGCCACGGCAGCTCGGGAGGGTGCAACGCCGTCAGAGTGTCGATCACTGGGCGCCTCCTTGATCGAACGGGTTCGGACGTTCGGCACCTTGGACACTTTGGAGAACCTTCGACGTGGCGGCAGGATCGGTGCCGCGAGCGCACTCCTCGGCACGCTGATGTCGTTCAAACCCTTGATCGAGGTACGCAATGGTGGCATTGAGGCGGCCGGCCGCGTACGCACCCGGAAGGCTGCGCTGACGACGCTTCTGGAAAAGTTCGAGGGAAACGGACCCTATGAGCGAGTGGGTCTGGTCCATGCGATGGCACCAGATCTCGATGAGGTGCTTTCACGGGTGAGGCAGACAACTGGTGTAGAGGACGTGGTAGTAACGGTGATGGGTGCGACGATCGGCACCCATGCCGGCCTCGGAGCCCTTGGTATCTCAGTCGTCACGTCGGAGTCCAAGTAAGCTGGACGGAAATTGAGGGGAGTGCACATGGCTGATCGGCAGAACCAGACGGAGGCACCGCGCGACATCGCGTCGCGCGCCACGGAGTGGGTCGATGAAGTCACTAGGTTTCTGCAGAACAAGGCGGTCTCGCCGTTGTTCTGGGTGGCACGAGCGATCATCTTCGGTCTGGTTGGACTGGTGCTGGTTATCGTTGGAGCAGTTCTGGCCGTCGATGCGTTGGTAAAGCTGCTCGATGCCTATCTTTTCGCTGATCGTGTATGGATCACCTACTTTGTCCTTGGTGGACTGGCGCTCCTGGTGTCGATTGTTGCCTGGCGGAAGATGGGTCAATACCGTTTTTCTGGCGTTCAGACGCCAACTCGACCGACACCATGAGCGGGAATCACTCACTGCACAGATTGGTTATAGGACTCATACGCTCAAGACCTACGGTATCAGATCAAAACCATGGTGATCCCAAGGCGTTGCGGGCCAGAGAGTAACGAGGGCAACAGTGACAGAACATGCGAAGGTAGTGATTATTGGGTCGGGTCCAGCAGGGCTCACGTCGGCGATCTATGCCGCTCGGGCGGATCTTGAGCCGATTGTTCTCGAGGGCGAGCCGTCGTCGACCTCCGATCAACCGGGCGGTCAGCTCATGTTGACCACTGAGATCGAAAACTTCCCTGGATTCGTTGATGGTATTCTTGGGCCGGAGCTGATGGCGAATTTCCGGGGTCAGGCCGAGCGCTTCGGTGCCAGAATGCACTCTGCGAAGGCGTCTCGCGTGGACTTCTCGGGCGGCCGACCGGCGATTTGGACCTCCGATCGACCGGGAGGTGACGACCCAACCTACACCGCGGACGCGATCATTATCGCGACCGGTGCACGGTCGTTAATGCTCGGTATTGACGATGAGCTTCGCCTTGTTGGTCATGGTGTGTCGACGTGCGCAACGTGTGACGGTTTCTTCTTTCGCGGACACCACATAGCGGTTGTGGGAGGTGGGGACTCCGCGCTCGAGGAGGCATTGTTCCTGACCAAGTTCGCTGAGTCGGTAACGATCATCCACCGCAGAGATCGTCTACGAGCTTCAAAGATCATGCAGGATCGGGCGATGGCGAACCCGAAAATCTCGTTCCTTTGGAACCGGCAGGTGGTGGCACTCCACGATGAGGGGGGCTCGTTGGCTGGAGTCACAACCCAGGACACAATGGGAGACGCTCGCGAACGGCACGACTTTACGGGGCTGTTTGTCGCCATTGGCCATGCGCCCAATACCGATATCTTCAAGGGTCAGCTCGAGATGGACGATCTTGGCTACATTGCTACGCGGCCAGGCTCCACAGCCACCAGCGTCCAGGGCGTTTTCGCGGCTGGAGATGTGCAGGACCATGTCTACCGCCAAGCAATTACCGCTGCGGGGTCGGGCTGCCAGGCGGCTCTCGATGTCGAGCGCTATCTCGCGGACCGTGAGCCCTAAACAGGAAGCGATGGGCTAGACTGTTAGTAGTTGCTTATGCAATCAATTGTGCGATGAATGGAGTGTGATATGAGTGTAGAGATCATCGAACTCAACGACCAGAATTTCGATGAGCGCATCAAGGCGTCGGCGACCCCGGTGCTAGTAGACTTCTGGGCAGAGTGGTGTGGACCGTGCAAGATGATTGCTCCGATTCTCGAGGAGATAGCCGAGGACAAAAATGGACAGCTGACGATCGGGAAGCTCAATGTCGACAATGCGCTGCAGGTAGCGCGGAGGTTCGAGATCATGAGCATACCGACGCTGATGCTTTTCCGCGACGGCGAACCGGTGAAGAGGATCGTCGGGGCGATGTCAAAGCGAGCACTGCTCAAGGAGCTCGATCCAGCGCTCGCTGGTTGAGTTCCCCTCAACGGACGGCCCTTCCTGGCCCAGAGGCGAAGCGGGCAGACGTAGCAGCGCGATTGGCCAAGCTTGGGTTTCGTGTTGAGGACGGTTGCGAGGAGATCGAAGGGGCGATCAAGGCGTTTCAGTTGTCGCGGGGGATTCCCGAGACAGGGGAGTGCGATCTCATCACCTGGCGAACTATCGTCGAGGCCGGCTTTACCTTTGGCGATCGAGTCTTGTACCTGCGTAGTCCGAGTTTTCGTGGCGACGATGTCGCTTGGCTTCAAGAGCGGCTCGGGAACCTTGGCTTTGACCCAGGGCGCGTCGACGGTATCTTCGGGTCGCGGACGCGGGACGCGCTGCAGGATTTTCAAACGAACGTTGCGCTGCCTGCTGATGGTATCTGCGGAGGAGCGACGGTTGACGAGCTGCGCCGCGTCTTTGGCAGATCCAGCGAACATATCCATGGCGTTCTGGAGCGTCAGGATCTCCATGTTCGACGCAAGCCACTGACAGAGGCCTCGATCGCAGTGCTCGGCTCGTTGCCACTCGAACAGCAGGCGGAGCTACTTGCTCAGCGGCTTCGGGCAAGGGGAGCCAGGGCGGTCGCGATCACCGACACGGATCAGTCACGGCTGGCCGTCATTGCCAACACAAGACAGCTCGATCTGGTGACCTACTTCGATTTTTCCACGTTCGGGCTACAGGTGGCGTATTACTCGGGCTTTCGTTACACATCACCGGCTGGCATGCTTTTGGCACAGATGGTATCGACCGGCCTGGAGGGACTACGGCTTCCCGTCCCGGTCAGTCTTCGCGGAATGACATTGCCAATTCTTCGTGAGACGAGGATGCCAGCCGTATCGATCGCCATTGACCACCCCCACCACTGGCTGATACTGGGCCCAGAAGTGGTAGAGGCGGTCGCTGGCTCAATCGAGCGCTTTCTCGTCGATCCGGGGCAAGAGCCCCAAGATGCGATGGGTTCAATTCCGAATTAGGCTCTGGGGCGAGCGTAGTCGTTGACCATCTCTTGTGCGATGCCGTCGCGAAACTGTTGTGGAGGTGACTTCATGAAGTAGGCAGACGGCCCGAGCAGTGGCCCGCCCTCCCCTCGATCGAGGGCGATCTTCGCACAACGCACGGCGTCGATGATAACCCCCGCGCTGTTGGGAGAGTCCCACACTTCGAGCTTGAGCTCGATGTTCAAGGGAACGTCACCAAAGTTACGACCCTCGAGTCGGATGTAGGCCCATTTGCGGTCCTCCAGCCAAGGAACGTGGTCCGATGGTCCAATATGCACGTCGTTCGCCTCGATACCATGATCGATCTGACTGGTTACCGATTGGGTCTTGGAGATCTTCTTCGACTCCAGCCGCTCACGCTCGAGCATGTTCTTGAAGTCCATGTTGCCACCGACGTTTAACTGATAAGTTCGGTCGATCACCAACCCGCGGTCCTCAAAGAGTCGGGCTAGGGTGCGATGGACGATCGTAGCCCCGACCTGGCTCTTGATGTCGTCGCCCACGATTGGGACCCCGGCAGCGGTGAACTTTGCCGCCCATTCAGGATCGGAGGCGATGAACACAGGGATCGCGTTCACGAAGGCGACCTTGGCGTCAAGACAGGCCTGTGCATAGAACTTCTGCGCTTTTTCTGAGCCTACCGGTAGGTAGGCAACCAAAACGTCGACACGCGCCGCGCGGAGTACCTCCACGACATCGACGGGATCGATCGGCGATTCCTCGATGGACTCCCGATAGTATTTGCCGAGACCGTCAAGCGTTGGACCGCGTTGCACCGTTATCTGACTGTCGGGAACATCTGCAAACTTAATGGTATTGTTGCGGCCAGCGAAGATCGCCTTGGAGAGATTCACCCCAACTTTGGTGGCATCCACATCGAAGGCAGCAACGAACTCAAGATCACTGACGTGATAGTCCCCGAGTTGAACGTGCATGAGGCCGGGGACCTCATCGTCTGGACTTGCATTCTTGTAGTAGTGAACCCCCTGTATCAGCGAGCTGGCACAGTTACCAACGCCGGCGATAGCAACGCGTACTTTTGACATTGTGCTCCCCTTCCTTTCTCTTGCTTACCGCGAGAGCGCTTGCTGCTCTCGAAGATTCTTCAGTTCATGTTCGATCCATTGTTGCTCTGCGTCGAGACGATGTTCGAGACCTTGTTGTACCTGGCGAAGACCTTCCGAGGTGGTCACAAGCTCGCGTAGGTCCTGAATTCGCTCGTTAATGCGCCTGACCCGGCGCTCAAGGAGTGAGAGGCGTTCGTCGAAGGTGAGTCGTGTACTAAAGGCGGTGGCAAACCAGAATGCTCGGTCGTCATCAATGTCGACGTCACGGAGCATTATCACGAGCGCCTTCTCGCCGGCCTCCGTAATGCCATAGACTTTGCGATTCCGGTGTCCCAGGATGGGTCGGTCGATGTTGTCCAGGAGCGCAAGTTCTGCTGCAAGTGCCCCCGAGAGTTGACGCGGGTCGAATCGATCCCTAAGACCCGCTCCAGTCTCGGAACGGATGAATCCGCGGCGCTCGAGCTTGGCCAATGCAGGGTAGAGCGACCCCCAGGACATGGTCGTGATTGCACCGAAGGCGGTGTCGATCCGTCGCTTCAACTCGTATCCGTGCATGCGCTCGTCAGCGAGAAGACCGAGGAGAAGCAGCTCAGTCGCCGAGCCGTTGGTGCAGGAGCTGGTACGCATTCGTTCCAGTATAGCAGCCAAGTGTAATAATACAATATAACGACTCGTTATATTCGGTCGACTGCTCAGTCGAGTAGCCAGACATTGACGCCCGGATCAGAGCTTGGCAAGCTTCGCTTCAGGGGAAAGGTCACTCCAGGGAGCCTGTTCGAGACGGGAGCTGCGATCTCCGAGAAGTCGAAGCTGGCACGGATGCCACTCGACCATGCAACCCAACTCCTAGTGTTGGTTCGTGGGTTGGACGTATTCTGATTCCGGTACCGAGGCTTCCAATACCCGTCGTCATTACCTGTCGGTAGCCTCTCTCAGGCTGATTCTTGCGATCGAGAGCACCGACAGACCTCGTCCTACACCGCTGAGAACCACACGGCCAAGGACCAAAGACCGAGCCCGCCAAGTCCACACCGAGAGTCCAACCCAGCCCAGGACTGAATCCAAGACCAACGACCCAAGTGCTACCTGATGATCCGAGAGGATCAC
>JAJZXI010000049.1 GCA_021806545.1 Actinomycetes bacterium
CCGTGACTGGTCAGATATCAGTTGAGTCCACTGCCCTGTTCGTTCCCGGGCCATTTGCTACAGGCGACAGTTCAGATGATGGGTTGACTCATCACCTGGAGAGAGCAGATAAGTCCAGTGCTTGTGCTGGCACCGCTTGGAGAGGCAAGAACAAATCTATCGCAGCTAAAGCGCTATGCGCGATAGAGGAGAACCCTGCAAGGGGACGCGAGTGACATGCGCACGAAAAGTCACTCGGGAGCAACGGCTAGGCTCATGGAGGAAACGGAGTAACGATGACGACCGCAGAAGTTGGTAGCCCAGCGTGGGATGAGCCTGGATGTTTTGAGGTAGCACCGCACGTCTATCGCATACCATTGCCGTTACCCCACGATGGGCTGCGCGCAGTGAACGTCTATGCCATCGTTGATGGGGATGGCTTGGTAATGATCGACTCTGGGCAGCAGGTCGATGTCGCCCGCTCCGTCTTCGTGGCGGCGCTGGGACAAATCAACGCATCACCAGGGGATATCGAGCGATTCTTGGTGACCCATATCCATCGTGATCACTATACGCAAGCGGTTGCCTTGCGACGTGACTTCGGCACTCCGATCAGCCTCGGTGTTGGTGAACGAGAGTCCATCCATCGCGCCGCGGATCCGGGTCCGATCCCGCTTCGCGAGCAGATGGTCGAGCTGGAGCGATGTGGTGCGAGCAAGCTGTTGGACCACCTCCCCAGCTCCCATGACTCTCAGGACATGGTCTGGCGCTTCTACGAGGAGCCAGACAGCTGGCTCGGTGAGGAGGTGCTCGAGCTCAAGTCCAGACGATTGCGGGTGATCGCAACGCCAGGGCATACCAAGGGGCACGTTGTCTTCTTCGATGAGGACAACGGGCTACTCTTCGCCGGTGATCATGTCCTGCCCCATATTACCCCGTCGATCGGCTTTGAGCCGATCGTCTATCCCAACCCACTGGGGAGCTATCTCGAGTCGCTGCGGAGGGTGAGAAGGCTGCCGGAGGCCCGTCTGCTTCCGGCGCACGGTCATCCCGCCGACCGGTTCTCACCACGGGTTGATGCGCTGCTCGATCACCACGATCATCGACTCAGGGCTACCAAAATAGCGGTCGGCGAGGGAGCGCAGACTCCCTATGAGGTCGCTGCACAGCTTCAGTGGACGCGCAGAGGCCGACATCTGGAGGAGTTGGACTCCTTCAATCAGATGTTGGCGGTGATGGAGACAAAGTTCCATCTTGAGTTGCTCGTCGCACAAGGCGTTGCGCAACAGGTGAACCATGACGGGATCTATCGCTTTACGTTGGTCGCCTGACGGTGGCATCCGCCAGGTCAAGGGCGCGATATTCGAGGCGTAATGAGACGGACGCCTCAGATCGTGAAGGCCAGGTGCTCAACAATCTGATGGGCGATGGCATGATCCCCGGCGACGTGGACGTCGTCGCTCACACTAGACGCACTTAGGCGTCCACAGGCCAGCGACAGGAACACCGCAGCGTCGATCGTGAGTTCCGCCATTGGTGTCTCGAGCACGGGGACCAGCCTCGCACGGTCGCCAACTTCGATGTTCCACGTACGTTGGAGATCGCCAGTCAGCTGGATCCGCACGGTGGTTCCTCGTGGGAGGCGAGCCTGTTTCCCGACGATGTAGCCGAGTGCGCGTTCGACCTCGTCCATGGAGAACTCTGCTACTGGACCGGACGTCCCTCCTTTGATGTTCGTTGAGCTGCGAAGGTCCTGTTCATGCACGTAGCAGTCAAAGACGCGTATCTCCAGGAACCGCCGAAGCGGTGCCTCGCCAACGGGTGTCCAGCCCACTGCGGACAAGGCCTGCTCGTCAAGGGCTGCCAGCGACTGTCTGCGTTTGGCTGTCGTGTCAGAGAACTTGGCGGTGAGCTCCTCTGGCGAGAGCGCTCGCATGGAGGTGACCCAACGGTCGTTCAGCCTGGCGACCTCATTGCGATAGGAACGCCCGGGCACCAAGGAGACGTCCGGGGGCGTCTCTCCATCCAGGAAGAGTTCAGTGCCGATGATGTGGGCCAGGATGTCGGCGTTGGTCCAGCCAGGAAGAATCGACGGTGCCGACCACTGCTGCACTGGGATCTGTTTGATCAGCTGCTCCAGTGCGTCCCATTGTGTAAAGAGCAATTCGATGACCCGGTCCATTCGATGTTCTACTCCTCTCGCGAAGCCTGCCGGTTTGTGGTCCCACTCGTCACGAAGCGCACTTTGGGCACACTCAGTTCGCGTCCTCCCCGAAGCGTACCTCAGCGCCGCGGTTGATGCTCTTCCAGTCACGTCCCGTGAGGTAGGGTTCGAGCGCCTTAGTGATGGCTTGCATCTGTGAGGGGCCCTTCGGTTGCTGTAGCTCGAAGAAGTTCGGATATCGCGATGCGGTTTCTACCATGTTCCACAGCTCCAGCGCCTCCTCGCCCGAGGGTGGGTCGATGAGAACCGGTCCGAAGAGGGTATGACCATTCTCAAAAATAAGCGTTGGCACACCGAATCCACCCGCGGTGAGTACCCGTTCGTGGTCGGCACGGATCTCGTCGTCGAGACTTGGATCCGACATCGAGAGGTCGACGAGCGCCGGATCCAGGCCAATCTCTTCGAGCAGCCCGCGGGCAACCGAGGGGTCATGGGGTTTTTGTCCGGCCTCATGGAGGGCGGAACCAGCGCGAGCGTACCATCGGTCCACCAGCGCGGCATCCTCACGGCGCAGCAGGGCAGCGATGCGAAGCATCGACCATCCGTAGGACCATGTGCGCTCCCAAGGGTGCTTCTTGCCGGGCTCGAGGTTGACCTCTTCGAGGCTGAAGAAGCGCCAGTTGATCGTCAATGGTCGCTGATCGCGCACGTTACGGATCCAGCGAGAGGTCAGGTAGGCGAAGGGACACAGAATATCGAAGTGGAAGTCGACGGTAATCGGTTCTTTGGAGGTTTGCACGCTAGTTAGGCTAGTCAGCCACGGTTTCGATCGAACCCAGAGCTCCCGATCCTGTTCCACGTCGCGGCTTCGTGCAAGAGGGGACTCAGGGAGGCACGCTACTGGAAATTTGAAGGGAGGTTTCGTTTCGCGAGGTTGTAGAGGTCACGATCGAGGATAACCGATGTGCAGAGACCCAGGGCGAGCTTTTGATCGATGTGATCAAACGGAGTGGCGTCCAAGTGCCATAGGTGTATTACCATCCGATCGGTGCCTGCGAATGGTGCCAGGTCAAGGTCGATGGTGTTGACCGGCGCCTACACCTCGTTGCTGGTAGAGCGGCTCGCGAGCGGCGTCGACCAGGGTCGCCTCGAGTGAGGTCCCGAGCTGGCGTCGGCTGGGAAGGCAGATGCGCATGCCATCAACCCGACGTGGTATCGGTATTATGCTTGCTGTGTTGCGGGCACTTGGTGGCGAGGAGTTCTGACGCCTGTAACCAGGCGGTAACGTTGCGACTCTAATCTTTGTCAAGAGGTTGGTCTTGGCCATGCGCGGCTGATGCACTATATTTGGAGGTGGCGTCGGTCGGCTTGGCGATCCCAAGACCGTCGACGAAGTACGGGCGTCCCGTCTCAGCACATAGATGAGACGTTCGAAGACAACCCAGAAAGGGGGTGGTCTGTCGTGACCGATGGTATGGAGATGTTTCCGCTGATTCAGCGGCTTGACGAAGAGGGAAACCTGATTGGGGACCTTGGAGTTCTCTCGCTAGCGGATCTGAAGGAGACGTACGCGACGATGCGTTTCCTGCGGACATTTGACGAGCGCGCCTGGAATCTCCAGCGACAAGGAGTTATCGGGACCTATGCGCCGTTCAAGGGTCAAGAGGCGGCACAGATGGGGGCGGTAGCGGCGCTGGAGGATACCGATTGGCTGGTTCCTACCTACCGCGATTGGGCTGCGAGCTATTTGCGTGGTGTGCCGCTCGAGCATGGTCTCTTCTTCTCGAAGGGACACCCGAGCCTCGGGGATATCCCAGCTGGTAAGCGGGTGTTGCCGGCACAGGTGGTCATCGCTGCCCAGACGCTGCACGGCGTCGGCGTGGCGTGGGCCACGAAGCTCCGTCATGAGAAGGTGGCTACTGTTGTGACCTTCGGAGACGGTGCTACGTCCCAGGGCGACTTTCACGAGGCCATGAACTTTGCATCGGTGCTTGCTGTACCGCTGATCTTTTTCTGCGAAAATAACCAGTGGGCGATCTCGGTACCTTTGGCCCGCCAGATGCACGCCGAGACGATTGCGCAGCGTTCAATCGCCTACGGAATCGAAGGGTTCCGTGTCGATGGTAACGACTACGTCGCCGTCGCCAACCTGATGCATGAGCTCTCAGAGCGAGTTCGTAACGGCGAGGGCCCCTTTCTCGTTGAGGCGCTCACCTATCGCTTGGGGGCGCATACCACCGCCGACGACCCGGGAAAGTATCGCGCCATCGAGGAGGAGGATCTATGGATTCGGCGCGATCCCTTGGTGCGTCTTGAGAGGTGGCTTCGTGCTCAGGGCCAGCTCAGTGACGAGGATCTCGCGGCGATCGATGCGGATTCGGAGCGCAAAGTAGAGGAGATCATCGCGGGCTTCCGTGAGGCCCTTGATATCTCCCCGCTCGTGCTCTTTGACAGTGTTTACGCCACGCTCCCGAGCACCCTTGCGTCACAGCGGGCGCAGTTTGAGGCTCGAGTGAAGGAAGTGGGTGCCTGATATGGCGAAATTGACGATTGCGCAGGCGCTCAATCAGGCGCTCGAGGCGGCACTCATGGAGGACTCTGCCGTCGTCATCCTCGGAGAGGATGTTGGCAAGGACGGTGGTGTGTTCCGCATCACGGATGGTCTATTCGAAAAGTTCGGTGGCGATCGAGTGATCGATACACCCTTGGCGGAGTCAGGGATTGTCGGCACCTCGGTGGGCCTCGCCATGGCTGGCATGAAGCCCGTCGCTGAGATTCAGTTCTTTGGCTTTATCTACGAGACGATGGATCAGATCGCGTCCCAGGCGGCGCGGGTTCGGTTCCGCTCGCTGGGTCGCTACAGCGCACCAATGGTTATTCGCGCTCCGTTTGGCGGCGGAGTGAAGGCGCCGGAGATCCATTCGGACTCCCTCGAGGCACTGTTCACCCATACGCCTGGCATCAAGGTCGTGGTTCCCTCGAACCCCTACGATGCCAAGGGTCTCTTACTCAGCGCTATCGATGATCCTGATCCGGTTCTCTTCCTCGAGCCGATGCGCCTCTACCGGGCCTTCCGCGACGAGGTGCCCGAGGAGGCGTACCGGGTGCCACTCGGGAAGGCAAGCGTGGTTCGTGAGGGGACTGATGTGACCCTTATTGGTTGGGGACCATCTATGGCGCTCGTTCTGGCCGCTGCTGACGAGCTCGTTGCCCAATACGACATCGCACCCGAGGTCGTTGATCTTCGCACGCTGACCCCGCTCGATGAGGAGACTATCGTTACCTCGGTGCAAAAGACCCAACGAGCGGTTGTCGTGCATGAGGCTGTTCGAACCTCGGGTTTTGGTGGCGAGATCGCTGCGCTGATCCAGGAGAAGGCGTTTCTCTATCTCGAAGCACCGGTGCTTCGAGTGACTGGTTACGACACACCATATCCGATGACGATGTTCGAAGACCTTTGGCTGCCCGACACCTCGCAGGTTGTCACCGCGGCTCTTTCATCTGTGCGATTTTAAGGAGTAACTGACTGTGGAGTGGAAGTTCCCGGACGTAGGTGAAGGGTTGCATGAGGCCCAGATCGTCAAGTGGTATCGCCACGAAGGCGATGCGGTCAAGCGAGATGAGCCTTTGCTTGATGTGGAGACGGACAAGGCGGTGGTAACGATCGGTGCGCCGGTGACGGGGTCGATCGACAAGGTGCTCTTTCACGAGGGTGACACCGTCAACGTTGGCGAGGTAGTGGTGGCTTTTACCACCGACCAGGATGTAAGCAACACGCGGGTTGAGACGGCTGACGCACCCCAGCCATTAGCGGCGAGGTCGCAGGGTTCACCAGCGGCGCTGGTGAACCAGCCAGTGAGTGCTCGAGGTGGTCGTGCGCTCGCTACTCCGGCGGTTCGCAGGCTGGCTAGAGAGCTCGGAGTTGATATCAACATGGTTACGGGTACGGGCCCGGATGGACGGGTGATCGCGGATGATCTGCGGGCCGCCGCCTCCCAGCCACCATCCGACACAACGAGCGTGGGAGACGAGATCGCCCCGGAGGCGTTGGCCGATGCACGACCAGTGATGGATACTACGGTTTACGAGCAGCGTCGCCCTTTGGTGGGTATCCGCAAACGTATTGCTGAGAACATGGCACGATCGTGGTCGCATGCGGTTCAGGTCTCCGTCTTTGAAGAGGCCAATGTTGATGCATTGGTTAGCCTCCGAAAGGAGATGAACGATCGACTGACTGATGAGCGCATCAGCTATCTTCCGCTAATCGCCAAGGCGGTCTCGGGTGTTTTGGAGGAGTTCCGTGATCTCAATGGGCGCCTGGACGAGGAGGCGGGGGAGATCGTTACCTATCGAGACGTCCATCTGGGTATTGCGGTTGACGATCCTCAAGGGCTGATGGTGCCCGTACTGCGTTCGGTCGCTCAGCGCTCGGTGCTGGAGGTTTCAAGGGAGCTCACGAGGCTGATCGATGGGGCTCGCAGCCATAGCCTGACCTCCGCTGAGCTGACGGGCTCAACGTTCACCATCACGAATTATGGAACCATCGGTGGGGTTTACGCCACCCCAATCATCAACTACCCCGAGGTCGGGATTCTCGGTGTTGGACCGATCCGTAAGCGCCCGGTGGTGCTGGGTGACGGCTCTGTCGGCGTTGGCGAGATGATGACATTGTCGCTGACCTTCGATCACCGAGTCGTAGACGGTGGGTATGCATCGCGATTTCTCATGCGCGTCATCGCTTTGCTGAGCGATCCGGTACAGCTGATGCTGGAGATGAAGTAAGTGGTGGTCGGCGAGTTCACCGAGCAGGCTGATCTTCTGGTGATCGGCGGCGGTCCCGGAGGTTATAGCGCTGCAATCCGTGCGTCTCAGCTCGGTCGTAACGTGACCCTGGTCGAGCGGGGCGACATTGGTGGGGTGTGCCTCAACGTTGGGTGCATTCCATCGAAGGCCCTGATTGAGCTTTCGAGTCGCTTTCATGAGCTCGATGGACTCGCCAAGCGAGGTGTCGTCACCGAGGACGCCCATATCGACCCCGTTGCACTGGTGCAGACAGTCACTGCGAGCGTGGAGCGGCTCACCTCAGGGGTGCGCCAGCTGCTCAAGGCGGCCGACGTGCAGATCGTCCAAGGCGAGGCGAGTTTCGTTGGTCCGAACGAGGTCAGGGTTCGCGCCAGCCACGAGACCAGCAGGATTAAGTTCAAGGACTGTATCCTCGCGACCGGATCGTCGCCGCGCGAGCTCGAGGGATTCGTCGTGGATCATCAGCACATCCTCGACTCTACCGATCTGCTCTTTGCGCCGGTTGTTCGTCGTGATCTGATCGTGATCGGCGGGGGGTACATTGGTATCGAGCTCGGGAGCGCCCATGCACGGCTCGGTACCAAGGTTACGATCCTTGAGATGGCGCCGGAGATTCTCATGGGTGTCGAGCCAGAGATCCAGCGCACGCTTCGCAGCGTGCTCAAGCAGATGGGGGTCGAGGTACATACCGGTATCAAGGTCAAGGGTGTAAAGACGACGGGCGATGCCGTCGTCGTGGAGATCCAGGCCGGTTCGACGGTTGAGCAGATCCGCGCTGGTGCAGTTGCTGTCATGGTGGGTCGAGTCCCAAACCTCGGCGATGACCTCGCCCTGGGGACGGCAGGTGTCGGCATCGGTCCTGAAGGAAGGTTGGTCGTCGATGAACAGATGCGAACCGCCAACCCACATGTCTTTGCCATTGGCGATATCGTCGCCGGGCCTATGCTGGCGCACAAGGCCTATTATGAGGCCAAGGTTGCCGCTGAGGCGGCGACTGGCCGACCTACCGGTAACGATGCCACGGTGATTCCTGCGGTCATCTTCTCGGAGCCGGAGGTCGCTTCTGCTGGTTTGGGGGAGCAGGAGGCACGCGATCGCTTTGGCGACGATGTTGTCGTGGCCCGCTTCCCCTACCGGGCCAACGGGAGGGCGATAGTGCTCGGGGCGGCCGTTGGTGAACTCAAGGTGGTCGCCGCCAAAGCTACCGGTCGCCTCCTTGGTGTCCACATTGTCGGGATAGACGCGTCGAACCTAATTAGCGAGGCGGCGCTGGCGATCGAATTGGGTGCAACGATTGACGATCTCGCGTTAACGATACATCCCCATCCGACCCTGTCGGAGATGTACCCAGAGGCAGCCGAGGTGGCCCAGGGCATGCCGACGCATATCATCACGCAACGAGGCTGAGTTCGCGGGACGGGGTGATCCTGGGTTACTTGTTGGGTGGCGATCTGGATCGCGGAAGAGTTAGGGATCCTTGTGGTTGGGACCGCGTTCATCGTCGGGCGGCGGATCGATCTTGTCGAGCTCCATGGTGATCTCTTCGCCACGGCTGAGCTTCAAGGAGACGTACGTGCCAACACCGATTGGGATCGGGATCCAGAAGTTGAAGAGCCGGTAGGAGAGGACACCGAGGATGGCGATACCTTTCGCGGTTCCGAAACCGGTGATGAGGGGAATCATGATGCCCTCGACGACTCCGAGACCGCCGGGAGTGATTGGGATCGCGGCTGCGACATTCGCAATACCGTAGCTGACCAGGAGTGCATCAGGGTTGACGACGGAGCCAAAGGCGAGCAGCATGATCCAGAGACTGAGGGCGTCAAAGAGCCAGTTGCATGCCGCCCAGAAGATCGCTCGCTTGAGTAGTTCAGGATCGCTGGCGAGCGAGCGTACGCGCTCGCCAGCGCGAATGATTCCGGCGTGCAGTGGTTGCTGAAATCGTTTGAGGACTGGTAGCTTTCCGACGGTGCGATCGACGAGTCGCACGACACGATCGTTACCTCGGGTGAGGGTAAGCACCAGCACGATCACGAGCGCCATCAACACGATGCCGAGCGCCGCCACGACGAGGTAGAGCGTGTTGAAGCCAAAGAGCGGGAGTGAGACGATCAGTGCAAGCCATAGGACGAGGTTGAGCACGACCGCGGAGCCAATACCTTGCGTGGCGAGCGCTACGCCCGCATCGGTACCGCGTACTCCGAGGCCATTCAGCAGCCGAACGGTCAAGCCAGCGCCACTGGCGGTTCCTCCTGGTAGCACGTGAGAGACGGCAAGCCCAGACAGGTCGACCTTGGCGAGCGACTTGAGCGACGGCTGAGGTTTCGGTAGGACCACCGAGGTGAGTTTCGCATAGGCAAAGAGCGAGAAACCCTCGGCGATGACGGCCAGTGGAACCAGCCAGTAGTTTGCCTGACTCAGCAGGTGCAGCGTCTTTCTCGCACCAGCAATCTGAGGAATGACCAGATACTCGACTGTGAGGAGGATCGCGAAACCCCAGATCCCGCGGATCGCGAAGTGGCGAATCAGTTTACCCAGGCTGCGACGCGTGCCAGCGATAACCTCACGCGACTGATCCGTGGGGAGCCGATGAGAGCCGCCACCGCTCCTAGACCGCCAAGTGCTCACCTATCCACCTTAGTTGACGGCACACCAGAAGGGTTCCGCGATGGCAGGTGATTCATCGTTTTGAAGAAACTGATACTCTAGTGAGCAGGCGGAGACCGATGGCCAATCATCCGAGACGACCGCGGTGCATTGCGGTCATCGAAGATCGTCGGCTGCGGCATGGTCAAGTGCGATCATCGGGAGCGGCTGTACTCAAGATGCTACTCCTCGGTATCGACGCCTGGGGTTCATGCACTCGCTATCGAGGTGTTGCGCGGTCCAGTGCATACCGCCTGGCAGAGTGTCGGCGAAGCTTGCTCGCCGCCGATGCTGCTCAGCGTTCTCGGGTGCGGGCAGGGCTGGCAGTGATAGACTGATGCGGGCTTGCACGTTATGCCTCGACGCAGGGTTCACATGCGCCCTTTGTACCGCCAGCCGCTTAGAGACTTGCTCCGTCGGGCGCTAGGGATGTTCTCGAGGCGCTAGGGTGCGCTCAGCGTTGCGTGAGGATTGAGGTCGCAGCATGGAACCAACGATGCACTGGTTGCGCGATGATAGGCGATAGGGGTTGATGACAGCGGCTGGACCTCGACATCGCTATGCCGGACTGGGTCGGCAGATATTCCTTGCAGAGCTGGGGCTGTTCGGGCTCGTGCTCGCCTTCATGCTCCTCTCGTATATGCGCAGCCTGGCGATCGAGGTGTTGGTTGCCATCGTTGGCGCGGTGATCCTCGAGCCGATGGTCAAGCTATTGATGCGCTTGAAGATGCCAAGAGGAGCTGCCGTTGCGATGACGGTTCTCCTCGCCACGGTCGTCTTGGTAGGGATTCTCTTCATCTTCAGTGTTCCCCTGTATTCGGCAGGCGTACACTTGACGAAGGATCTCCCGAGCCTCATACACGATGTTACTCACAAGAAGTCGAGGGTAGTCTCACTTTTGACGAAGTTTCATCTGGAGCATTACCTGAATCTTTCGGCTCAGGGTGTGGCGAAGTTCGCCAGCACCGCGCTGGTCCCTGCTCTGCTGGCTGCCAAAGGTGTACTGGCGTTCTTGACCGACGTTGTCATCACCGCGATGTTAACGGTGTTCTTCTCGTTCGAGGGTCCAAAGGCGATCGATGTCGTCGTAGGTTTGCTTCCCGAAGCTCACCGCCGCAAGCTACTCGATGCACTTCACGAGACGGCGGTTGCGGTGAGCGGGTATGTTCTGGGCAACCTGGCTACTTCGATCGTCGCTGGTATTGTGGTCTATATCGCGTTTCGCGTGCTCGGGCTCCCGTTCGCACTGCTGGTGGCTGTCTGGGTCGGGCTGGTTGATCTCATCCCCCTGGTGGGCGGGTTGCTGGCCGGCATTCCGGCAGTGGGGTTGTCGCTCTTACACGGGATCGTGCCTGCAGTGGTGGTGTTGGTGGTCTTTGTCGTCTATCAGCAGATCGAGAACCATATGCTCAACCCTGTCATACTGTCGCGAACAGTGCAGCTCAATCCCGTTTGGATCCTGCTGGCCGTACTTGTCGGTGCACAGTTTGGTGGTGTCCCCGGTGCCTTGGTGGGCATTCCGATCGCCAGCGGCCTGCAGGTCTTAGCCCGGCGCCTCGTCGCTCCCTGGCTACGTTCGAGACTTAACCCTCAAGGTTCAGATCCCGTGGTCGGAGAGGACGGAGAAGTGTAGCTGCGAGGAGTTGACAAGGTCAACCAGGGGCGGGATGGCCTTGAGCGTTGACTGGAATGATCCGGGGTAGGAGGTGCAGTCCGAGTCGTGCAGGAGAATCGTTACTCCTGGACGGAATCGTGCTCGGATGTCAGCCATGACCGACACCGAGGTGGCACGACGGCGCCAGTCACGACCCCATGTGCCCCAGAGGACGATTCGAAGACCATGGGAGTGCACATTCACAAGGTCGGCACGAGTCACGATGCCGTAGGGTGGGCGGTACCAGGTGGGCTGGTGGCCTGTCGCCCTGTGGGTTGCTTCAATGGCGCGAGCGAGATCATAGCGCAGACTGCGGGAGCTACATGCGAGGTGATTCTTGTGCCAGTAGCCATGAGTCCCAATCTCGTGTCCTCGTTGGATTATCTCTCGAGCGAGTTGGGGTTGGCGATCGATCATCTCACCGAGAAGGAAAAAAGTTGCCCGAACCCCGTTCGCCTCGAGCGCGTCGAGAATGAGAGGTGTCGAGATGGGGTCCGGCCCGTCATCGAAGGTGAGTGCGACGGACTCAGGGCTTCCCGTGCCGAGAATCCACGGCGCGGTCACGGGAGCCAGCATCCACGAATGAGCCAGAGATGAACCCGCATGCAGGGCCAGCTTGATACCGGCGATGGTCGCTACTGCGGTTGTTGTCCTCACGCGCGGACACTCTGGCTGGCATGAAGGGTTGCAAAGGGGGCGAGGGCGAGGTGATCAGCAGTCAGACGTGCCATCTCTGACTGTATGACCTGGAGCGCACCATGTGTAGAGGTCCGAGAGAGGTTCAGTTCGACGATGGCTCCGGGCACCGGCCGGACATCGAAGTGATGGGAGATGATACGCGCAGGAATGATGGTCTGGTGGTGCAGTGAGGCCCAGGCGAGATCAACCGCATTCATCGTATTCTGGGGAAGGTAAGAGTTGATCTGGCGTCCGAGTACCTTGGCAAGGTCGGCCCGGCCGGTTGAGAGGTCATTTTCGGGGAGGATGAAGTTAAAGTCCGATGAGGTGCCGGTTCCACCGTTTATCACCCCTACTCCATTCCGGTAGGCATTGCGTACGGCGCTTGGATCGGCAAGTGCCTCTCTACCGGTGACCACGACCCCAATACCTGCGTCAGCGACCAGGCGGTCGATGGCGGTGTTAGCCAAGGCTTGTGGTGAAAGGCGGACGGAGAGGTAGACGTAATTCGATTTCTGCGCCGTCTTGGTGAGGTTGAGGCCATGATAACCAATCACTCCGGAGATGAGATTCGCGATCACGAACGATATCGCCAACATTGCGGTGGATCGTGTCAGGCGCCGAGCGATGACGCCGTGTCGCGTCGTTGGAACGAGCCGAGCCTCATGGAGGAGCTCAAGGATCGGCTGTTGCGGGGTCATCTGGAACTGTGCGAGTTGCCTTTGGACCTGTGCCTGGGGTGCAGTACCCTGCTGTCGGACTTGTGCGATGAGCTCCTGGGGCGAATGGCACCAGACGGTAGCCCCAACAGAGGCCATGGCGGCGATGTTCTCACGTCCATGCCCAACGATTGGACGGTACGAGAGCACCGGGCGTTGCGCGGCCATCGCTTCCAGGGAGGTGAGGCCGCCTGCATTTTGAATGACGACGTCGCACGCCGCCATGTAGAGGCGGACTTCGTCGGTCCAGCCGACGGCGAGCCCTCGAGGGTTGACAGCGAGGCGGCTCTGAAGGTCGGCGTTGAGTCCACAAAGGGCAACAGGGAAGAGGTCATCGTGGTCTGCGAGCAGGGCGAAGGTGTCGGCGATATCACCCACACCCCAGGAGCCCGAGGCGATGAGCGCTACGGTCTTATCGCGCGGAATATTCAGCGCTTCGCGTGCGGCCTGCCGATCGATCGGTTGTAGGAAGGCGGCGTCCACAAAAGGTCCGGCAACCACGATCTCCCCGGAGGCCCCAGCCCGAGTCCGTGCCTGTTCGGCCGCGGTCTCCGAGACGCACAGGTGCAGGTCGACATCGGGATGAACCCAGAGCGGGTGTACAGAGTAGTCGGTCAAGAAGGTGGCGATGGGTCGGTGAGAGATGACGGGATTTCGCTGACGGCGCATCTGGCCGAGCAGCTGGGCGCTAAAGGGATGCAGCGCGATGATGATATCCGGGTCGGACTCTTCGATCCACCGGACGACGCCGCGCTGGAAAAAGGTCTGCAGGACCCGGCGCGTGAACGAGGCCATCGGTGCGAACCGATTCCAGAGCCAGAACTCAAGCTGGTATGCCCACGGCGCCCGCTCGACCTCCAGCTTGAAGCCGCGCTCTAAAAGCCGCCCCATCCGTGGCGCGGCGTCAAGGAAATCCCGGGTTTCGCATTCGATCCCGTAGCTCGCCAGCTTTTCAGAAATTGCACTCGCGGCTCCGTTATGGCCACCACCCATGCGGGCTGACAATAGGAGAGCCTTCGTTCTTGACATCGACATACATCTTATCGGTACGCCTTAGAATTAGAGACCTCGTGGTGGTGCTTCTTTCTCTCCTGGCTGCGGTTTGTTTTGGGATGGCTGCCGTCTTGCAATTCCAGGCGAGCGCATCGTCGGCTCGAGATCTCAACCTTCGCTTCACGTTGTTGTGGCGCCTGTTGGCGAATCCGCGCTTTGGCCTCGGCGCAGCCTTTGACGTCGTGGGTGGTGCGGCTCAGTTCTTCGCGCTCAAGTACGGGTCGGTCCCTCAGGTGTTGCCGATTTTGGCGAGTGGTTTCGTTCTGGCTATTCTGTTGGAGCACTTTCTCGCCCGTCGGCCCATCGGTGTCGGAGACGTCGTTGCACTCCTGGTGAGCGGCGCCGCATTGGTTGTGTTCTTGGTCGTGAGTCCGCCAGCAAGTGGTCATGCGATCTATGTGTCCGCCTCCATGGCGATTGGCGCGCTCGGCATCGTGGTTGGGCTCGCGACGGTCACACTCCTTCGTCCCGCCTTGGCTGGCCATGGCCGGATCCAGGCGATGCTCGGTGCTGTGCTGCTTGGAGTGGTGGCGATCTTTGAGCGCGAGGTGGGGATCCTTTGGACCGAGGAGGGAGCGTTGCGAACGCTCGAGCACTGGGAGCTGTGGGTGCTCGTAGTCGTGGGCGCTCTCGCACTCTTGGTGGTGCAGAGTGCCTTTCAGAGTCAGAGCCTCGCTCAGGTATTACCGCTGGTGACGGTCGGTGAGCCGATTGCGGCCATCGCCATCAGTACGATAGCGCTCGAGACCCCGTTGTTTCGGGGCGGCACGAGCACACTCGAGAGCGTGGCGGCACTGGCGATCGAGATTCTTGCGTTGATTTATCTGGCACGCTCGGAGGTGCGCGTCGATGCGGAGTTCCACGATGGCCACTGAGTTCGAGGTCGTTTTTCTCCATGGACAGCCAGGTCAAAAGGAGGATTTTTCGCCAGTGAGCCGGTGGATGGATCCTGGTTTGTGGCTCACGTGCTTGGATCGGCCAGGATGGGGATCAAATCCGCTTGGCGTGATCGGGATCGAGGCCAATGCGCAATGGGTGATCGACCAACTCCGCGGGCCGCGGGTTCTGCTTATCGGACACTCGCTGGGCGCTACGATCGCTGCGCGGGTTGCTGAGCTCCGCCCTGATCGGGTCGCCGGTCTCGTCCTGATCGCTCCGCCGATCACCCAAACCTCTCTGATGGCGATCGATCGACTCCTCGCGGCTCGTATCGTCGGTCACATGACCTCCGCGTTGGTCGCAGGTGTGGCCCTAGGACCACGCCGGCGCTCCGAGTTTCAGCGGGTACGGCGCAGCTTCTTGGCTGAGCAGCGCCATCTTCTTGACGAGCTCAAGCGCGTAGAGGATTCGCTCGCGCTCGTCAGGTGCCCTTCGGTAGTGGTAGCGGGCCTCAGGGATCGGGTCGTGCCGCTCGCTGCGATGGCCCATGCCGCCGACCGTCTTGGCGACGCTCGGCTCGAGGTCGTACCCGCGGCGGGTCACGACGTGATGCACTCGGCACCGGTGGCGACGGCCGCCATCGTGCGAGGGATCCTCTATGAGATCGGTCTTTGGAGATGAGAGGTCGCTGGCGTCGCCGGGGAAGAGGCGCGCTGGCGTAGGTGTTGCGGGCTACATTGTGGCGCTCTGTATACCGAAGAGTGTGAGCTTGTATTATACTTATATTGTCGTCCGGTCAAGTGGGCGACGAGCTGAGGGACAATGAGGTCTGGCTCGTTGGTTTGACGACTCGGTTGGCAGCTCGAACTCGGGGGATCGAGGTTGCACAGAACGAATTCGGAGGTGCTCGATGGAGTCGGCGAAGTTGGCGACCTGGGACTACGAAGCGTGGCGCAGTAGCGCGAAGTGTCGTGATACGGACCCAGGTTGGTTCTTCCCGGTAGGTGTTACCGGTGACGCGGAGATTCAGATCCGTCGCGTCAAGGAGTTCTGTTCTGGCTGCCCGGTGTCGCTGGAGTGTCTCGAGTTCGCTCTTCGCACGAATCAGGAGTACGGCATCTGGGGTGGCAAGGATGAGGATGAACGCCGGATGATCCGCCGTATTCGTAGAGTTCAGCGCAGGGCGCGCGTCGCGTCGTAGGTTTCGGCTATTCCTTCGGGATGGCTGTAGACGTTGAACCTGCCTGGACGGAGGAACCCGACGAGGGTGACCCCGGCTTGGGTGGCGATTTCGACGGCAAGCGCGCTAGGGGCTGACACCGAGCAGACATGCGAGAGACCGGCGCGAGCTGCCTTGAGTACCAGGTCCGAGCCGGCCCTCCCCGATAGCAGGACCGTACCGTTGGCGAGTGCTATCTTGTCGAGCACTGCGTGGCCAATCGCCTTGTCGAGGGCGTTGTGGCGCCCGACGTCCTCGCCGATGATGATGGAGTCGTCTTGCGTTCGGATCAACGCGGCGTGCGAGGCCCCTGTGGAGTCAAACTGTTTTTGTCGATGAGCGAACTCCTCAGAGAGTGCAAAGAGCGCACCCTCGGTCAAGACAGGGGGAGCGTCGGCAGTACCCGTCGGTACGAGGCGGTTTGCGAGGTCTGCAGCCCCGCACCACCCGCACGAGACTGGTCGTAGGCTCGCGGCGTTCAAGGTGATCGGGCGTTTGAGTGCGACAGTGACCTTGTTATAGTCTTGGACATTGCCAGGACCGACGCAATAGCGTGTCTGGTGGATGTCATCACGGGTGACGTCGGCCTCGGTAGCCAAGAGGCCCACCGCCAGCGCAAAGTCGTCACCTGGCGTTCGCATCGTTGTCGTGAAGTGGGCTCCTCCACCGGGCCACTCCACGTCAATAATCAGGGGCTCCTCTTGGATCAAGGAGTCCATCGTGATACCGGTCACGCCGTCACGCACCGTGATGACGCGCCGAGTTTCGATTGCATGAGCTAACGGCAC
>JAJZXI010000050.1 GCA_021806545.1 Actinomycetes bacterium
GACGCCAGCACCCCTAGTCCAGCTGACGAAATGGTCGCCATATTGGGGCAAGCCGGTTGCTAACTACAGAGGTTGCGACAATCGCTCCCATCAGATGCACCGCCAACGTCCACAACATCACTAAGGAGCCAAGTACATGCCCGAACAGACCCAACATGTACTAACATACCACCGGCCAGCACGAGGCCCAGAGGCCAACGATAACCCAGTTCATAGCCGGGACCAACCGAGCTGACTAGGGTTACTAGAAACCAACGACGCCACACCGACCATCGAGCCCCCATGAGGTAGCTCATCCCTGCACAACAGGCGCGTCATCATGGCTACAGTACATTCGCGCATCACCATAGGGATACATTCATTGATGACCGAGTTGATCGCAACGACTCACAGCTGCTGCGCTCTGGCAAATCACGGACATGTCCTCCTGGTGATTGCGCAGGATCCCGAGGTCCGTGGTCGCGACATCGAAACCGGAATTGGCGTCACTGAAGGCGTGCCGCGGACGACCATCGCTGATCTGACGCTGGCTGGCTACGTTGAACGCAAGCACCGAGGCCGTCGAAGAGCCTACTACGCGCCGTCGCTGCGTCATCAGACTGCGGTTGGCGAACTACTCAAAGTGCTCGCGACATTCGAGACTCTGTCGGTCGCTTCGAGCCAAGACTCCCTTGCGACCTGATCTCCTTTGCGAATCCTACCAACCACGGTGTGACTAGCTCCTAGCGTCACGGCTCGATGAGGTGCACAACAGTTGGATCTACTGCAAAGAAAGGACTGAGGAGCCTGCGCCACTCGATATAGGCATTCGAGGTTCGGAATCCGTCCAGGTGATCCTCAATCCGTTCCCACTCAACCAGTAGGACGAACGTCGAGGCATCTTCTTGAACGCGGCGCAAATCCGCACGGCGACAGCCTGGTGACTGGGCCAAGTGTGGCCGTGCCGCAAGGTATGCACGATGAAAAGCCGTCTCTTGGCCTTGGGTAATATGGAATGTTGCGAGTTCAATGACCATGGAACCACGCTAGTCGAGTCAAGACACCTTGAATCAACCAAAGTAGGGTTCCTGCGCTCGTTCAGAGCACTCCTGCGATGAGGAACACCGCGCGCCCTCGACGCCAGATTCGGCATGCGCAACGAGCGCGGACTCCCCTCGGCAACGAGCAATCCGCGCTCGATTCATCAGCGCCCGAAGAACCGACGCGCCTTGGTTCCGGCTGTCGCCGAAGCCGACAGCCCCTGACACTGGCACCGCTCAGACCTTGGGATGTGGCCAAGAACCTGTTCGACGTGGGCGCCACAACCTGCCCAAGTTGGCTTCTTACACTGCTTGCACGTAACTGCTCTACACATACCCCACACGGTATATCCTCCACCGCTCGCCTAGGTTCATGTATTGTGAAACTTCTAGGGATATAAGCCTGTATGACCGCAGTTGGCAAAAGTGTGCACGACTTATTACCGCGTAGAGTGGAACGGTGGCCCACAACGTTCATACCCATCACCCAAGCTCGACGACTCGAGAGCAACAGCACCGAACACACCCGATAATCCGCTCGCTCTTGACGGGCGTGCTTGGCTTGGCGACTGCAAGTGGCATCATCAGCGCTGCCGTGCAGCTGCTCCTCCTTGTCAACCCGTTCTGGCTCGCCAACTGGTATGCCTGGTTCTTCGTCGATGTCCTGGCAATCGGAGCAGCCCTTGGCCTCTATCGGCGATCTCGAGCTCTCGCCAACGGTGCAAGCCTCGGTGTCATTGCACTCACGGCTGGGATCATCATGCTCGCCATCGGCCAACTCACCTGGCACTACCAAGTCACACCCTCTCGACCTATAGTCGATAAACATCCATCGATCGACGCAATTTTTGTCGGATCGTCCTGGCGTAGTGCCCTCGGCCGTGTCCAAGCTAAGACCGAGCTGAGCGCCTTCCACATCTATGTTGCAAGCGGCTGGTGGCATCTGCTCGCGACCTATGGCGTTGGACCGATCTCGCTCGCAGGTTGTTCCATCGTTCCTCATCGCCTTCGTGCGTCGAACCTCAAGCAGTTCGTGACCTCGGCGACCCTCGCGACAGGAGCCACCTGCCCTGGCTCGGTAGCACCGCTACCGCAGCACCTTCTCACAGATCGGAATCCTCCTGAGATCGTTATCTTTGCTGGACCAAATCAGTTTCTCGGCCAGCACCTCACCGAGAGCGGATGGAACTTCCTCACCACCGTCGATCATCACCCAGTTCGTGCCACAATCGTCCTTGATGGATCACTCAAGATCACCCAAGGCGCCAACGGGCAGCTCCGAGCAATCACGCCGATCGAGGACACCACCCTCACACTCTCCCACGAACTCGCCGAGAGCACGACGAGTCTCGGCAAAGGATCGATCAGCGTTGCCGCAAGCACCCTCTCGCGGTTCGCCGTAACGACCGGAGCAACGATCCTGTATGCGATGAGTTCGCAGTGGGGCAACATCATACCATTCTTCGACTCCCAACCCACTGATGTCCTTCAAATCGCCGATGCCTGCACACCCGGGCAGCCAGCCTTTGCTCCATCACCTGCTACGTCGTACCGGTTTGTCGATGGCGTCGGGATGGTATCACTCCTGGCCAAATCGGGCGATCGTTGTGAAAATATCGATCGCGGATCGGTGATCCAGTTCCCTCGTCTGTGAGGTTTCGTGGCCAAGAGCCAGACAGCGCTACACTAGTTGCAGTGCGCCAGAGAAAGAGGGGGAAACGTGGAGAGCATTCTACGTCGCCACGATCATGCGGTAGTTGTCGGGACAAAGGCCAAAACGGACAGGATTGAGCTGAGTCTGTATCTTGATCCCTCGACCACGCAAGAGAAGTACCAGCAGGTAATTAGCTATCTTCAGGCTCATGGTGCCGAAGTCACTGCCCAGAACCCCATGCGCCATCACCTTGAGGTACGGGCAACAGTGGGAGCAATATTCGACGTGTTTGGGGTCATACTTGCCGAGTTTTCCGATAACGAGTCACAGGGATTCTTCGCACCGGATCGGGAGCCAACCCTGCCAGAGGAGCTGTCCGCCCTGGTCGCCATCCTCGGACTCGACTCATCCACCCAGGCCCATCCTCGGTTCCGGCCGGCGACGGCCCCGACGACGAGCTACCTACCCACTCAGGTCGCTGCTGCCTATGACTTCCCTAAGGTGGCTGCTCAAGGGCATTCGGTGGCACTCATCGAGTTGGGAGGAGGGTTCCGCCAGACCGACATTACCAACTACTTTACGCGGCAAGGCCTACCAGTGCCGAACGTCCGCGCGCTAAGCGTCGATGGAGGGATCAACAACCCAACAAACCCAAGCTCTGCCGATGGTGAGGTCATGCTCGACATTGAGGTTCTCGGGTCGGTGGCAACAGGCACAGCGATCGATGTTTACTTTGCTCCAAACACCGACCGCGGCTTCATCGACGCCGTCTCGGAGGCGAGTGCCCCGACTGGTCCCATGCCAGACGCCATCTCAATCAGCTGGGGTGGGCCGGAGCCAACGTGGTCGGCGAGCTCGCTGAATCTCATGCAGTCCATCATTGCCGACGCCACCGCCCGTGGAATCACGGTGACCGTCGCTGCCGGGGACAATGGCTCATCCGATGGGCTTAACGACGGGCTTGCTCATGTCGACTTCCCCGCTTCGGCACCAAATGCCCTCGCGTGCGGCGGGACCCACCTTGAGTTAACTTCCAGTGGCACGATTGGACTCCAAACGGTCTGGAACGATCTTGCGATCGGTGATGGAGCCTCCGGAGGAGGGATAAGCTCCTTCTTTCCGTTGCCGAGCTATCAGGCAAACGCTAACATTGGGTCCTCCGCAAATCCGGGCGGAGGCACCGGCCGCGGCGTACCCGACGTTGCGGGAAACGCTGATCCCCAGACCGGATATCAGATCCTCGTCGATGGAACCAACCTCGTCGTTGGCGGAACGAGTGCCGTCGCTCCCCTCATGGCTGGCCTCATCGTCGCCATTGCCGTTACCACCGGCGTGCGCCCAGGATTCGTACAGCCCTCATGGTATCCACTCGAGGCCTCAACACGAACGACGACGATGCCAGCCTTCTACAACGTGACCGAAGGGAATAATGGAGCCTATCGGGCCCACCCAGGCTGGAACGCCTGCGCTGGGCTTGGTTCCCCGTATGGGAATCGACTGAACGCGCCACGTCCATGATGCGACCTGAGGACATGCTGAGCGAATCGCTCTTCGAAAGTCTGATCCCTCAGGCGGAACAACGTGAGCTTGACACCGAACGAAAGCGTGCCGACGCAAGCATCATCAACCTGTCGCGTGGCAGTGCACTCTTCGGAACGGCGCTAGCCGTGGTGTTTCTGATCGAGGTCCTCACGGTACCGATCATGTCCCACGCTGTCGCCTGGCATATCGGGGTTGGCTTGGTCGCCGTACCGCTCTTGGTCGGCAAGCTCACCTATAGTTCGCTACGCTTCATCGGTTTCTATCGTGGCGACGAACGCTACCGGCGTGCGGGAGTACCATGGTTCCCCCTGCGCGTGTTGGCGCCATTCCTCATTGTTACCACGGTTCTCGTAATCGGCAGCGGTGTCGAACTCGATGTCGCAGGTCCCACTTCGTTCTCGGCCACCTTCCTCGCCCCGGCACACTTCCTGCTCTCGGTTGTGTGGTTTCTCCTGATGGCCTTCCATGTAGTCGCCTACTTCAACCGTGCAGCACGCTCAACAATCAAGGACGTCACTGTCCGTCTCACTAAGTCGCGACCCACGAGTTCGCGCCTTCGGGTGACAATTTTCCTTGTCACGTTGACCATCGGCATCGTCCTTGCAACTCAATTTCAGGAGCCGATCAGGCGATGGGAACATGCATTCAGCTCCCCGGGTGGAACGAATCCCTCGGAATTGACGCACCCACCAAAGCAGTACTACAACCCTTCATCACTCAAACGCGGGCTGGAACGTGAAAAGCTTCACCAGGAACTAGGCCTGCGTCTGCGCAAGAAGAGCACGTCTTCTGGATGACGATCACGCAATGCCAACGACCGACAGCTGACTTACTCAGCAGCTCGTCTTCGTGGCCCAGCCGAGATCAGATCACGTAATCGTCAAACCCATGTGTTGTCGAACCGCCAGAGGCGAGACGCAAACGTTTGTGCGACTCAATGTCCGTGATTTCGGCATCGTAGCCGAGATCATTGACGGACTCGCAGAGCCGAGGGTCACGCCGGACCACCTTTGCCGGCACCCCCACGATAATCGAGTACGATGGCATCGACTCAAGCACCACGGCATTCGCGCCGACGCTCGAACCCTCACCAATCACCACTGGACCAAGGATCTTGGCGCCGGCGCCCACGATTACGCGATCGCCCAGTGTCGGATGACGCTTGCCTCGTTCAAGGCTACGGCCGCCAAGAGTGACTCCGTGATAGAGGGTGACATCAGCCCCAATTTCTGCGGTCTCCCCGATGACCACACCCGTGGCATGGTCGATGAAAAGGCCCGGGCCAATTTGTGCTCCTGGATGGATCTCGACTCCAGTCAGAGTACGCGTGATGGTCGAGATCAGCCGCGCGAGCAGTCGATGTCCCCTCAACCAGAGAGGATGACTCAACCGCCAACCCCACAGGGCGTGCACCCCAGGATAGGTCAGTGCTACTTCGAGAACTCCATTGGCAGCAGGATCTCGGTTGAGAGCCGCTTCGATATCTTGCCGCATCAGCCCAAACATTTAATCCCCTAAGTCAGCAAAGAGCGGTGTAGACAGGTAGCGCTCACCGAAGGAGGGTATGATCACCACGACCAACTTGCCAGCGTTCTCCGGCCGTTTTGCAACCTCGAGGGCTGCATACGTCGCGGCACCTGAGGAGATACCTACGAGCAGACCTTCCTCCTTCGCCATCCGCCTCGCATACTCAAATGCAGCTTCATTGGTCACCCGCACGACCTCGTCGACTACGTTGCCGTCGTAGGTCTTCGGCACAAAGCCTGCCCCAATACCTTGGATCGGATGAGGACCTTTCTGGCCGCCCGATAGCACAGGCGAGGCATCGGGTTCAACTGCCACCATGCGAATCGAAGGCTTACGGGGCTTTAAAGCCTCACCGATGCCACTGATGGTCCCACCAGTGCCAACACCCGCCACCACGATGTCGACCTCGCCATCGGTATCTGCCCAGATCTCCTCGGCGGTCGTCGTTCGGTGGATCGCAGGGTTGGCGGGATTTTCAAACTGCTGCAACATCACATACGTTGGGTCGGATGCGACAAGCTCGCTCGCCTTCGCAATCGCCCCGCCCATGCCTTCAGGCCCAGGAGTCAAAACAAGATCCGCACCGAAGGCCCTCAAGAGCATGCGACGCTCGCGGCTCATTGTTTCCGGCATTGTAAGAATACAGCGGTAGCCCTTGGCTGCGCAGACCATGGCGAGGGCAATCCCTGTATTGCCACTCGTCGGCTCAACTATCACCGAGTTCTTGGTGACTCGACCCTCATCAACCGCCGCCTCGAGCATAGCGACACCGATACGGTCCTTCACACTGTTGCCGGGATTGAAGAACTCCAGTTTGGCAACGACACTAGAATCGGCACCGGCAGTCAGCCGGTTAAGCCGAACGAGCGGCGTCGAGCCCACCAGCTGGGTAACATCATCGGCAATCTTCATAGCACTCTCCCATCATTCCCTCTTGGTCAACCACGCAGCAAGCCGATTAATTCCGACTACTTCACTAGCATTTACACCGTACCTTAGTGGTCATCACCCAGCGTCCTGTCACCCACGCCCGGTGGATCCCATCATCGGCATCCAAGAGACCGGCTGTTGAATCACATCACCTCACCTCGTCGCCCCAGATGTCTAGGACTCCACCGAAGTGCAGGCAGACCCTGTGTTATGTCACGAGTCGATCGTATCCCTTGGCCGGCGGAACCGATGCGATGCATAGGACACAGCAAGACATCCCATTCAAGGCTTGATGCCGGAATATCAGCTGCATCTTCGATTTCCGTTGCCCTTCAACGGGCACGACGGACAGACCAACGCGAGAGGCAAATTCTAGGTGCTGCGCCCAAGATATCGAACCGACAGCGAGCCAATCATCAACACTATCAATCCATAGATACCGAGCAAGCCAACCGCAGATACCCCGAAGGCGGCCGTAGCAATTCCCGCCGCCACCGCGAAATCGCGAATCGCTACCGGTAGGACGATCCCGCTGCGCAAAGAGCGCGAGGTCCCAATCGAGATGGTCATCCCGATCAAAGATGCCCCAATGATGAACATGATGAGTGCCGCAATGCCAAGGAGATAGGCAAGTTCAAGATGCATCTGACTCGCCACCTCCACAATCAGCGTGAGCAGGGCAGCGAGGCCGATCAATTCACTGAGATCGCGCGCGACAGCCGAAGCCCGCATCCGATGGCCTAAGACCACCCCTAGGGCCAACGGCAAAGCCACTACCAAGGTTAAGGTGCCCGCCAGAACCAGTGGATGCAAATTAACAACGGTCCCTCTCGTGCTTGCTACGAGCGAGAGTAGTGGCCCCGCGGCAACGATGGTGAACAGCGTAGAACCAAATAACATCAACGCGGCGGTCACTACGTCCCCAGCCGCCAAGCCAACAAGGGCAAGCGTGGCCACCTCACTCGGAGCCACTCCTAGTGCGAGCAGTGCTTCCCGCTGAGGGCCATCCACGAGAAGACTGAGACTCCAGGCAAGCAGCGGCAGGAGCAACATTGGAACAACCAACGCTAGGAGGATTCTCCAGCGGTGTCGGCGCACATGGGCCATATTCCCAACGTCAACGGTAAGACCTGCGGTAAAGACCAGAATCGCCAGCGTTACGTAAACCCAGTCGCCTCGATCGAGCACTCGTCCAGGGGTAGAAAACCACACCGACATAGCACCAAAAATCACAATGAGATAGATCAAGCGTCGTCTGATCCACCCCAAAACACGATCAAGCAACGGAATACCTCTCCTATCGTCGATTATGTCGAGCGTTTGCTAGGCCATCATCAACAGGCCCTCGGGGGTTCGCATCAATGCTCATGGCACCCGAATGATCACGTGTTCTTCTGGTAGGCACGAGGCCAACGATCGCTACCACCGTACCGAGTCGCAAGGCAAGATCAGCGAGATTAAAGGTTGGAGGGTAAAACGACAGGTGAATCCAATCGACAACAGGAGAATGAAGTGGCCCATCGGATCCGGTGAGACGAACAATCAGATTACCTACTCCCCCTCCGACCGCCATTGCGAGCCCAATGCGCAGACTCTTGGTCGCCTTATGGGCAAGCATCGCCAAGACGAAGAGCGAGAACACCGCGGCAACCTCGACAATCCATTCGTACCGAGCGCCAAACCCAAAGGCGGCACCGGTATTGTCGACAATGTGAAACGCAATGAGGCCACCGAAGTACCGGTGAGGTACCGATCCTCTCAAGTAGGCGAGTGCTAGCTCGGTTGTCACCCAGTCGACAGCGACGACGCTCATTACGATGGCCGCCGACCAAAACCAATGGGGGGTGGCATCGAGCCTACTCCTCCTCGCACGAGCAAGTGATCGCATCTGCTCTTCGCCACCTCCTCCCTTCAGCCAGGATAAGCTAACGTCGTCCACGGCCACTCGGGAACGACCTAAATTCACACTCCATTCACGTCGCCAAACACTTACGCGTTCTAAGCGACGATCTCCGATAACAAGTCATCGTTGTTGTGGGATTGGGCGGCGCTCTTCGCGCGGTAGCGAAGACGTCGCCGAACTCTTACTACCCACTAGGGCAGGCACACAAGCGCTGGCGCGCGACGTCACCTAACTGCCAGCGCTTCAATGGCATGTGAGGCGGGCGAGCCCTCTTTGCAGTGCGTCGTTACATCGCTGCTGCCGGTAGGTGAGGCCATAGCGCTCAATCAGCGCATTGGCGTCACCCAGACCCAACGACGGTTGGGTGCCCGCATCAGTGAGCTTTGGACGACTCAAACCACACCTCACCCACTCGGTTGAACATCCATGGACTCAAGGGGTTCACCCCTCGTATGTCCTAGCCAGTCCTTGGGACGACCCCACGGCGGAGTCAGTTCCAGCACCTAGGGTAGGTACGCATGGGCACGTAATGCCAACCAGGAACTCTCGCATTTCACATAGATTCGCTCGCCGATACTCAAGCTTGCGTTATTGGTCGAGGATCGGACCCGACGGGACGTCTCACAAACCTCGCTCTTGGAGATGGGGTTTGTGCTCGCGTTTGGCTACTACCGTCGTTGTCTTCCTCATTGTTGCCCTAGTTATCTTCTCCCTGATCGATCATAGGAACCCTTGGGCAAGCTACACAGCAGCTCCCAGAGCGTCAATCCAGCGAGCGCGGCCTAAGCACGATTCCTCCGGCTGCAACAAGATACTTCTGTTGGCGCCTCACCAACCGAATCGTCACATCCCTGAGCACGAGGTAGGGCTGCACCGCCCAATCAGGAGGCTGCCTTAACGTAAAGTGCGTCGGCGGCCTGGGCCAGCTGTTCAGCAAAGCCCAACCTGAAGCCATTGGACTCGAGATCCACCACGACCGCCTCAAGCTTCTCGATAGCAAAGCGCCGAGCCTCGCCAAGCGCCACCGCAAACGGATCCTCGGCGTCAGCCTCGTTCGGACGTGCGTCGGTCAGCACCACGACAAGGGGTTCCGTGCCTCGTCGCCTCAGTTCCAGCGCCAGGCGTCGGCCAGTGTCTAAACCTCGAGCCAACGGGGTTCTCCCCGATCGCCTCAGTCCTAGCAATCGTGACCTCGCAACCTCGAGTGAACGGGTCGGCCGCAGCGTGATCTCCGCGACCTCCCCTCCAAAGGAGACGACCGCCACCTGGGCCCGCTCACGATAGGCAGTTCCCAGCAGCTGCTCGATAACCTCAGTTACCAGTCCCATCGCCTCACGACCGGCTACGGACGCCGAGACATCGACGACAAATACTACGCAGCGCCTGAGAGCTCGCTCCACCTGGACGTAGCGGATATCTCGTTCGCTGATCCCGCCCTCACCATCTCGCTCTAACCGAGCAACGATCGTGCGAGTGAGCGAAAAAACACCCGGCACTAAGGTGTCGCGATGCCGTGCGACCTCAGCCCCCTGTCCATGCACACTTGGCGCATGCCTGGACAGTGACGATAGGCGATCCCCAATACCCTCGCCTTCGGCGGCCTCTGGCTCTTTTGACGCAGGCTCTGAACCTTGTTCCCCTCCCGCCTGGGAGTCCTGGACGCGACCGGAACCGGACTGGTCCATCGGGTCGTCACTGGACCCAGGCGCCTGGCTCCTCGCTGGAGGCGAACTCGACGTCCCGGGCTGTGGGGCATCCGTTGAGTTACGGGTCTGGATTGATCGAGGAGCGGAACGCTGACGGTGTGAAGTAATCAGATCACATACCATCGCGATATCGCTATCCGTCACCTGCTCGTGGCCCGCCAAAGCTGCATGTGCCCGCGCCGCCTTGGCAATCGCGAGGTCGGTGCGAAGAGATCCGATCCCAAGATCGACGCACAGGCGGGCGATCATATCGAGTTGTGACTCCACTTCAACACGCAGGAGCCGTTCACGAGCATCGTCGACCGCGCGAGCCAAACCTTGATCTGCCTCAACGCAGTCCCCACAATCAGGTACCCCGCCAGCGCCAAGTTCCAAGTGCAGGCGGCGTGCAAGAGCGAGCTGTCGATCTGATGGATCCATCAGTGGATCGACTGACACCACCATCGCGAAACGATCCAGCAACTGAGGTCGAAGCTCCCCCTCCTCCGGATTCATCGTGCCGATCAAGGAAAAACGCGCCGGCTGAACAACCGAAAGTGTGTCTCGTTCGACTCGGTTGACCCCCGTTGCCGCCGCGTCGAGGATCAGATCGACGAGATGATCAGCGAGCAGGTTAATCTCATCGATGTAGAGCACACCACCGTTCGCGGCAGCGAGCAAGCCATCGTGCACCCGAACCTGACCGTCGGCGAGGACCGATCCCACATCGATACTGCCCTTGACACGATCTTCAGTTGCACCGAGGGGAATCTCAACAAATGGTGCACCCTCTCCGAGTAGTGGCGTCAGACCCCGTGCCAGCGTTGTCTTAGCCGATCCCGGTGGCCCGACCAGCAGTACACCCCCGATCGTCGGGTCAATAGCGAGCAGCGTGAGTGCGAGCTGCGCCTGAGGCTGGCCGACCACATCGGTAAAGGACAGCTGCACCGTCATCGCTGCTCATCCTCCATGTCACCCTCTATTCCGACGATTGTGCGTCGCAGGTCGGCAACCCGCGTCGGCGATGCTTGCCACATACCTCTCTCATGAGCCTCGAGCAAGCGCTCGCAGATAGAAACCAAGGCTGTCGGATTAACCGCAGTAAGGAACTCCTGTCGTTTGGCATCGTTGACATAGCTATCATGCACCGCGTCGTACATCCAGTCCTTGGCAACATGGGCGGTTGCGTCATAACCGAAAAGATAGTCGACGGTTGCCGCCATCTCAAACGCACCCTTGTAGCCATGTACCATCATTGCGTCGAGCCACTTTGGATTCAGCACACGAGAGCGTACCACTCTCGCCGCCTCCTCCTCGATACTGCGCACCTTCGGATCCCCTGGATTGGCAGAATCGCCGAAATAGCCCCGAACGTCACGGGCTCCCAATGCGCGCGCTGCCGCAACCATGCCTCCATGGTCCTGCAAGTAGTCGTCGGAATCGAAGATATCATGCTCTCTGTTATCCTGCGCCTTGTAGGCAACCTCGACTACCCTAAGTCGCGCCTCCAGCCCCGAGCGATTTGGCACCCCGTAACCGCTCCTCGAATAGCTGAAGCCACTCCATGTGAGATACACCTCGGAGAGATCTTGATCGTCATGCCAGGAGCGACTCTCAAGTAGTGGCAAGATACCTGATCCGTACGATCGCGGCGACGGCCCAAAGATTCGCTCGACGGTCCCAGCAGCGGCGACCGGATTCATGGCCGTACCCTCAGACGTCTCCTTGGCGATGAGCTCGAACGCCTCATCCAATAGGTCGATGGCCCCGGGGAAGGCGTCGCGAAAGAAGCCCGAGATGCGACAGGTAACATCGACTCTCGGCCTGGCGAGCTCCTCCAGGGTGACCACCTCCAACGACGTGATTCGATGAGAGATCGGATCCCATCGCGGCCTGACTCCGAGCAATGCAAGTACGGTTGAGACATCATCCCCACCGGTTCTCATCGCGGCCGTTCCCCACAGCACGACACCGATACTACGGGGATACTTTCCTTCATGCTCTCCACGAAACTGCTCAACCAGAGCCTCAGCCAAACGCTGACCAGTGAGGAAGGAGATCTGTGTCGGCAACGACCGGGGGTCCACTGAATAGAAGTTCCTTCCTGTCGGCAATGCATGCGCCATGCCGCGAGTGGGGGCACCCGATGGTCCTGAGGGGACCGCTCGGCCGGCCAGAGCTCCCAGAAGCGCGTCCACCTCTCCCGTGGTAGCCAACAGATTCGGAACCAGCACCGCACCGATCCATGTGAGCACCGCACGCAACTGGTCATCGAGTGGGTGCTCGAGGCCGAGCGAGCGGCACAGCGCCGGATCATCGAAGGAGCTGACATCGAAATCATGTTCAGCATACGCCCAGAGCACTTCGGTGACACGTTCGTCGTCTTCATCTACCGCAATCCGCGAGGAGGAGGGTTGCGACCCTTTAGCCAGCAGGGGCCTGAGCGCCGGTGCATCGAGCTGGGGCACACGAGTAATGGCGGCCAGCATATCGATCAGTGCCCTCCCCTTGGGTGCATCTCCGAGGATGTGTAGGCCTCCACGAATTAATGAATCCTTCAGCTCGCAGAGGTAGCCATCAACATGGAGCAAAAACTCGTCAAAGAGATCCTGCTCCACATTCGGTGTCTCACTGACCCCCATATCCTCATGCAGTCGCGCCGTCTCGATCAACTCCCAAATCTGAGCACGAATCGCGGGTAGTTTGGTCGGGTCAAGAGCGCTAATGCGTTGGTGCTCATCCATCAGCATCTCCAAACGCGCGAGGTCACCGTAGCTCTCAGCACGCGTCATCGGCGGCACTAGATGTCCAATCAATACCGCGTGCGTGCGGCGCTTCGCCTGGGTGCCCTCGCCGGGATCGTTGATCACGAATGGGTAGACCACTGGCAGCTCACCGAGCACTATGTCGGGGTAGCAGGTCGGCCCCATCCCGACCGACTTGCCAGGCAACCACTCTGCGGTACCGTGTTTGCCCAAGTGGCAGAGGGCATCGACATCGACAACCGACGCTAGCCAGTAGTAGAAGGCTAGGTAGTGGTGGGTTGGCGGGAGCTCCGGAGAGTGGTAGATCGCGATAGGGTTCTCTCCATAGCCCCGTGGTGGCTGGACGGCCACCGTCAGGTTCCCAAACTGCAATGCCGGAAACACGAGTCTCCCATCCTGGAGGTAGATATCTCCCGGTGGAGGACCCCAGCTCTGGATCACCGCTTGGCGCAGCTCTTCGGGCAGAGTGCCAAACCAGGCTCGGTAGGTTTCGCCATCGAGGTGAACTCCACCACCCGCTCGAACCGCTGGGTGTTCGTAGTCGATCAGGTCACCGAGAAGCGCCATGAGTTCGTTGGCATCTGACGGTAGTCCTTCGATGACATAGCCCTCCTGACGCATGCGCTCGGCCAGCACCATAAGACTCGCTGGCGTATCGAGGCCAACGGCGTTGCCCAGACGAGACCGTTTGGTAGGATAGGCCGAAAGCACGAGCGCGATACGCTTGTCAGAGTTCGCCTTGACCCGTAGTCGAACAAGACGATCGATGTAGCCCATTAAGCGCTGACAACGCTCGGCATCGAGACGATATGCGCTGATAGCGGCGCCAAACTCCTCGTCGTCATCGGTCAACTCTTTGAAAGCGATCGGAACCGTAATGATGCGTCCGTCAAACTCCGGCATCGCAACGTTCATAGCGACATCGATGGGGCGCAAGCCTGCCTGGCTCTCGTACCAGACAGCTCTCGGGGTCGTCGCAATGAGCGCCTGAATCACCGGCACCTCAAGCCTGGCCAGCTGCCCGGCCTCCCAGGCCAATGCCTCAGCATGACCCCCCGCGAGAACAGTCGCCACCACGACATCGGGCTGATGTTCAGCGATCAGATCAATGACCGAGGACTCATCATCGCCAACTCTCAGCGAATAGGTGTAGTAGACATCGATCGAAAGGTGATTGTGCAGCGCGATATCAACGAGTTCACGTACAAAGGACAAGTTGCCCGAGATGACATGTGCCCGGTAAATCACCACCGCTATGCGCCCCCGAGATTCGGGGTGTGTCCTCGTCATCAGGCGCCCAAAGGCATCGAGCGGTTCAACGGGCGCAAAACCGTATCCGGTTCTCGTAACCGTGTCGGAGAGGAAGCATGCAAAATTGCTCAGATTACGAACCCCACCCTCAATAAGGTAGCGAAATCCCTCCTCCCAGACACCTGCCGTGACGGTTGCCGACGCCATCATCTCGGCATCGAGTGCGTTGTCGCCAGGGTAGCTGACGAACGGAATGCCACGCGCTTGGCATCCTGCCGCCAGGAGCGGGAACCAACGGCTTGCCCGAGCGCCACCGAGCAGCCGAATCACCACGATCCGAGCCTCGTCGAGGAGATCGTCGACGCCGGCAAGCGTATCGACTTGGCGGACCGTCAATCCGAAGTCACCTGGCAACTCCTCCCAGGCGCTGCGCAGTGCCAAAACCTCAGTGTCCGCATTGGTCAGATAGACAAACTTCTTCACACATTCCTCCCAGCCAGCCGCTGGGTCCAGGTTAGTGGCCAGCCGAGTCAAGACCCAGAAGTCGTGCAACGTTCAAGCTTGCATCGAGCGTCTCAGCAAGTTGATCGAGGCTATCCTCCACCAACTGGCCAAAGCGAAGCTTGCTCTCGAAGGAGCGTCCTCGTGCCTGGGCGAGCTCCTTGAGAAAGCGCCGACGAAAGTCATCATGATCGAAGAGACCGTGAACGGTGGTACCAACGATCTGTCGGTCACGGCGCGCGCCTTCAGGAACCGAGGAAGTGGCGCCCGAAGGACTGCCAACATCAGCGATCCCTAGCAAAAACAGTGGATCCTCTGCTGTCTTGACGACCCCATGATGGATCTGGTAGCCACGGACCTCGGCACCACCAAAGTCGGGAGCGGATCCTACGACGTTCGCGAGCACTTTTTCGGCACCAAAGACAGTCTGCGCCCGGAGTAGGCCAAGTCCATCGACGCGACCAACTCGCGACTCGATCCGGTCATCGATCTCCTCAGTGAGCATCTGATAGCCACCACAGATCCCCAGGAGCCATACACCATTATCGAGCAGGTGGCTAAGGGCTGCTGCGATCTCAGACTCCCGCAACCAGGCAAGGGCCGCCACCGTCGCCTTGGTGCCCGGCAAGATCACCAAATCGGCACCGTCGAGTTCATCTGGCCGACGTACAAAACGCAGCTCGACGTCAGACTCTAGAATCAGCGGGTCAAAGTCGGTGTAGTTGGCCAAGTACGGTAACTCCACCACCCGCACGCGGAGCCTGTGCTCGTGGCGGGGCACCACGCTTGCAGTCTCGAAATCGGCGAAGGTAGCACCAAGATTAAGAGCATCCTCACCTGGTAAGTACCCGCGGATGAGAGGAACATTGCCGAACCACTCGGTCCCGAGGCGTCCTGTCAGCTCTTCGATCCCCGAGGTAAGGATCATACCATCCCCACGCACGCGGTTGAGGATGAAGCCACGCAGGCGAGACCGGTACTCGTCCCCCACCAACAGGTAGTGTCCGTAAATAGAAGCGAATACGCCACCCGGCTCAAGATCTCCGACCAAGACAGTTCCCATTCCAATCGCGCTGGCCAACCGGAGGTTTGCGAGGTCGCCATCAAGAAGATTGATCTCACCGGCCGAACCAGCACCCTCGGCAATGACAAGCTCATGGTGAGCTGCGAGCTCCTCGTACGATGCCACCACGGTGCTCAACAGCTCGCGCTTGGTCGCGATCCATCGGCCGGTGGCGATCTCACCAACGGGATGACCACGGACGATCAGTTGTGATCGTTCGCGCCCGGTCGGCTTGATCAGGACCGGGTTCATCGCGATTGTCAACTCGACACCACCTGCGCGGGCCTGTACCGCCTGGGCCCTGGCGACCTCGCCGCCCTCAACCGTGACGGCAGAGTTGAGTGCCATATTTTGACCCTTGAACGGTGCGGCCGAAATCCCTCGCTGTCGACACCAGCGCAGCAGTCCTGTGACGATCAGCGACTTACCGACATTCGATCCAGTCCCAGCGATCAGAACTCCATTAGTTGGAACGCTCACCTGAACCTCCGGTCCGATAGGCGACCACCCACTCACCCATCACCTGGTTGTGGGTTGAACCGCGCGTCGTGTCGCTCAGCCTAGACGAGCCAGGCTGACTCCTCTCCACATGAAGGACGGAGCCCTTCGCGTAGTCTTG
>JAJZXI010000051.1 GCA_021806545.1 Actinomycetes bacterium
CGTCCTTGCGGCGTGAGGTGGTTCCCTACGTTCTCATGGCGGTAACCGGACTGGTGTTTTCGACGTGGTTCGTCGACTTCTCCCACTCGCATGCGAGCTTCCTGGGGACATCGCGGCTCACCACCGATATCGTGGTACAGAGCTCGTATCTCTTGTCGTTCGTGATTCTCTGGTTCGGAAAGTTTGCGTTCATGCATAAGTGGCTGTTCCGCTCCGAACCCGTTATGACCAGCTCTCACTGACAGAGCGTGTCCACTCAATGAGGTGAGCGAGCGACGCGGTGGTGGTCCATGCGTATTGCTGGCTCTACCGGATCGCCGATCGTAGACCCTGCGGGGCCGCTCGTGCGAGCGTCCGTCTCAACTCGACAACCGCGCCTGAAGGCTCTTCCAATCGGAATAGGTACGTCGCCAGAGGCGTGCTGATCCCCGAGGTCCCACTTGATGCTGCGACTCCGCCAGTGCAACGTGCTCTGTACGGTTGGCACCCGATGCGACAACGATGGGGTCAAGTACCGTTACACTTTCCCCAGCCAGACTCGCAAGATCCTGTGCGATGGAGGTGACCTGCGGACACCAACCAAGCACCGTGTAGGCCACACCACCGCCACAAGCGAAGATAGTCGCCGCCATATCGAAGACAGCGGCGGCCAGCATCACCTCAGGTGTGGTCATAGCGGAGATACCTACGACAACCCGGCGGTCGCCATCACACACACTCAGACATCCATCAAGGCTGCCCTCGTGGACACGACTGCTCGGTACGAGTGCCGTCAGGGGCGCAAGCGTGCTAGTCCCTGGCCAGAAGGTCGAGCGCCTCTGAGGCCCCATCTGGATGAGCTGCACCGACCGCTCACCAATGATCACCAGGTTCTCGGCGACGCCTGGAGCAAGCATTGCACCAAAATCCACGGCGTACAATCCCACCCCATGGACCTTCATCGGTGTCAACCAGGACGCAATGGCGCTCGACGATGGCACGGCTTCGGAGACGGGGTCACCGATGCTGCCATCGTCCACGATCACCGGCAACAGACCCTCCTCGCGACACACGAAGGCGAGCTCGCCCCACTCCTGCGGTGTCGCAGGCCGCGGTCGCAAGATAGCATTGTGCCCCGGCATCACTCGAAAAGCATGGAACTGGTCGACGAAGCAAACGCCATTACAAGTACTCTGGTCAATCGGCACCCTGGTCACCGCTTGTAATCTAGCTACCGCCCGCGCCCGCTCATACCGACACCCCCGCCCCGCCCCGATGATCGAGAGTCTGGTGATGGGCTCTTGGCTACACTGGCGGGTCAGTCAGCGATGAGATGGCTCGCTCGGCTGTCCTTGGCGACAGGGCAACACCGCGGGCTATTGGCCACCGGCTCACCAGAGGTCTCCCGCCGGTGCGATGACAGCTCTCGCCTGGTTGGTTCGCGCATAGCAACGCCGTGAGGGTTCTCGATCGCACCTGGCGACAACGGCACGTAACCCCAGCTGCCCCCAAACGATACGAGGGCCAAGGTGGTTGGGCCATCGGGGTCTGGTCTGGTACCTAACTTTGGCCACGCACGCCACGAACTCAAGCGGACCGGCACCTAGTGGTGCCCCGGCGCGTTGGGCAACTCGTCGTCGATCACGATGACGTCGTAGCCGCGTTGCGCCAACAACGAACCGGCGGCGGAGGCCCGATACCCTGCGGCACAGTGAACCACGACAGGCGTATTGCGGTCAAGCTCCTCCAGCCGGTTGGCAACCTCATAGATCGGCATCTGCTTTGCCCCAGGAATACCACCCTGGCGATGCTCCGATGGATTCCGGACATCAAGGAGTTGGTGATCCGTGTCACGAAGGCTCGCGAAATACTCATCAAAACTCAGAGCCGCCATGGTTCCTTCTCCAAGCGTGCTTGCGAGCTCCGTAGCGTTGACCTGACCGATGATACGCTCGATGCCAATGAGGCCCAAGGAGCGGACTGCAGCGAGCGCATCCGAGGAGGGGCCGGTAACCAAGATGATCGCAGCGTCGCTCGGGATCATCCAGCCCAGATAGGTCGAGAACGCGTTGCCGTACTCCATGAGATAGGCTCCACGTGGATGTCCGTTGAAATACTCCTTACGGTCTCGGATATCGATGGCGATCGCTCCCTCGCTGATCAGCTTGGCAGCCTCAGCTGCCGAGAGCTGACGCGGTTCCTTGGGGCGCAGCGCGGAGGGACCCGCAAGGTTCGCAGGGCCCATGTGGCGGTAGTATGCCGGATACGGGTCGTAGCTTGCCATCAGCATCCGAACGAAGTCATCCTCGTTGGGATACTTGAATACGATGTTGACGCGACGCTCTCCTCCAAGCGTTCCGTCGGATTCCTCTTGAACCGAGACCGCTGAACAGAAGGAGCCAAAGCCGTGGGTCGGCATCAACTGCGCCTCACCCGGCAGTTCGCCGACGAGGCGATGCGCGCTTCGATACTGGGCTCGTGTCAAAGGCTCGGTCATCTCCTCCGAGATGAGATCAGTACGACCGACACTCCCATACAGCAGGGAACCACCACTCATCACCGCGCCCACCGGATCCTCATCCGAGGTGATCCGAAACGAGATATGGGTGGGCGTATGGCCAGGTGTATGCAGGACCGTCACGTGCAGTGGTCCGAACACGAACTCGTCACCATCGCGAACCCCGACTCGCTCGAAGGCCACCGGGTCGTCAGCATGGACCAGATAAGGCACACCCAGCTCACTGGCGAGCGCGAAACCTCCGCTGACATAGTCGTTATGCATATGGGTATCCCCAACACCGGCAATGATCAGATGGCGATCGGCACACGCCTGAACTACCCGGTCGATGTCTCGTTGCGGGTCAATGACAAACGCGGTCGTCCCTTCGTAGGCGACATACGACCGATCACCAAGTTCTGGTGTCGCAATGACAAGAACGTCCATAGTTATGCTCCCCTCTCGGCACACTCGTGTGGATACCCCACACGGTATCCATAGTATCACAGCCACCATCGCGATAAGGCACCATCGATCAAAATCCTGCAATACCGATAGTGCTATTCTCATAATCGCAAACGCGATCGACGTATTACTGCAGCGATAGCAACACTGCTAGGCTGGCACAGCCATGTCTCAATCGAATCAACGTCGACCTGCGAGAACGCTCGCAGTCCTGCGGGATCCCGTCATTCAGCGACTCACGATCGCGCGCGGCTTTGTCTCGCTTGCCATGGGAATGTTGCCGGTATCCTTGAGCTTCACCATCTTGCGCCTTCTTCACTCGGCGACCGATCTCGGGCTGATCTTTGCAGCTGAGTCAGTGACGATGGTTATCACAATCGCTGGCGCCGGCGTCCTCGCCGATCGCCTCTCTCGCAAGCACCTATTGATCCTTGCGGATCTCCTCTTTGGACTGAGCATGCTCTCTACGGGGCTGCTTGCCATCACGGGCATCCATGCTCTGACCTACTATCTCGTCGCCGCGGCACTCATTGGGCTCGCCGACGCCCTGTTCGTGCCGGCCTTCGAAGGTTGGGCACAGGCAGTCATCCCGGCCCACCAACGACAGCAAGCCGCCGCCGTGCGTAGCATCTACCGAAACATCGGAGCGATAGCAGGTCCGTTTCTCGCGGCGCTCCTGGTCGCGGTCTTCTCTGCTCCACTTTCTCTCATCGCCGGTGGCATCTTGCCGCTGATCGGCGGCGCCATCTTCACCCAGTTACCCGATGGCAGGGGCGCGCAAACTACCAGCTCGTTTCTCTCCCAACTCGCGAGTGGGTGGAATAGCTTTCGCTCTCGGACATGGATCTGGACGGTCGACCTTCAGTTCGCACTCTGGCATGTTCTCGTGTGGGCCCCGATCATGGTGCTAGGACCCGTTCTCGCCGATCACTATTACCATGGCGCCGGTGGGTGGGCGCTGATCTGGGCTGGAGCCGGTGTCGGAGGAGTGATCGGCGGGTTGGCTGCCTTTCGCTTTCACCCAAAGTTCCCGGTGCGCGCAGGCACCCTCGCGATGATGCTGTTGGCTCCCGCAATGATCGGGTTGGCGGTGCATGCCAACATCTGGCTCACCACAGGCGCCACCCTGGTTGGAGGCGCCGGACTCGAGTTCTTCGGTGCGCTCTGGTCCTACAGCATCCAGACACACGTTCCCTCTGACGTGGTGTCCAAGGTCGCAAGCTTTGACTTCCTGGCCTCGGTAGCATTCCTCCCCATCGGTCTGGTCATCGCCGTTCCCATGGCCCATCTCATCTCCACCGAGGGTGTGTTCTTCCTGGCCGCTGGCTACCTGGTATTCTCCGCCGTCCTGGTTCTCCTGGTCCCATCGGTGCGCAATCTTGCCCGCACGTCGTCGACGTAGCCGCTCGCCATCGTTCGAGCAGGGCCATTGTGACGACCCCTCATTTGAGCAGTTTGATGATATCGAGCATCGGCAGATAGAGCGCAATCACCATGCTTCCGACCACGGCGCCAAGGACGACGATGAGCAGAGGCTCGAGCAGGGAGGAGAGTGACTCGGTCATGGCGGAGACCTCCTGGGAATAGAAACGGGCGATCTTCTCGAGCATGGTGTCGAGGGACCCAGACTCCTCCCCTACCGCAATCATCTGGGCCACCATCGGCGGGAAGATAGGGTGAGTCCCGAGCCGCTCCGCAATCCCTTCTCCCTGCGAAACGCCACGCTTGGTATCGAGGGCCGCCGCCGCGACCAGCGTATTATTCGCGACGCCACTCGCGATGTCGAGCGACGGCACCAGAGTTACCCCACTTCGAATCAGCGTCGAAAGCGTGGACGTAAAACGTGCAACTGCATACTTTTGAACCAGTGATCCAAAGACGGGCAGCTTCAGGACCAGGCGATCCAGAAGTGCCTTGCCGCGCTTCGTGCGACGCAGACGTATGAAGCCCACCACGACGCCAACATAAAAGAGGATCAGCAACGGAAAGAAGGTTACTGCTAGATGAGATACGAACATCAAGATTCGCGTGGGAAGCGGTAACTGACTACCTAACGAGGTGAAGATACTCTGGAAGGTCGGCACGACATAGACGAGCATCGCCGTCAGGATCAAGACGACGAGCACGACGACCGCAGCCGGATACGTCAGTGCAGACTTGATCTTGCGCTGGAGTTCCACCCGTGTCTCGAGCGTCTCAGCAGCGCGAGAGAGGACCTGATCGAGGGTACCTGACACCTCGCCGGCACGGACCATGGCGACGAACAGGGTATCAAATACCTTCGGGAAACCGGCGATCGCATCCGAAAACGACTTGCCAGAGGTGATCTCTTGCCGGATAGCGGTTACCGCCTCTCGCAAGGTCGGATTGTTTGTCTGTGCCTGAAGGATGGAGAGCGCTCGCACGATTGTAATGCCCGACTCGATCATGGTCGCGAACTGGCGAGCGAACACGGCCACCTCGGCCAACTTGACTCGACGCGATAGGCCAAGATTGACGTCGCGCTTGAGTACGGATGCGCGCTTGGCGTTGACCGATACCGGGAGGAGCCCCAGGTCATGCAGGTGTCGCAGAACGGCCTCTCGACTCTCGGCATCAATGGCACCCTGCTTGACGTTGCCCTGGGTATCCCGGGCTCGGTACTCATAGGTTTCGAGCACTCAGTCCTCCCATTGCCTCATAGAGTTCACGCTGATTCGTGGTGGCCAGGAGAGCAGATTCTCGCGTGATGTGTCCAAGCTTGACCAGGCGAAGCAGAGCCGAATCCATGGTCTGCATACCCATCTGAGCGCTGGATTGCATGATCGAGTAGAGCTGGTGGCTCTTGGCCTCTCGGATTACATTGCGCACTGCCGACGTCGCCACGAGAACCTCGACCGCCACCGCTCTGCCGGGTTGGTCACAACGAGCAATGAGCTGCTGTGTGAGAATTGCCTGCAACGATGCCGCGAGTTGGACACGAATCTGGGCCTGCTGAGAGGACGGGAAGACATCGATCATTCGATCGATCGCCTGAGGGGCATCTTGGGTATGCAGGGTAGCAAAAACGAGGTGGCCAGTCTCAGCCGCGGTAATGGCCGCCGCGATCGTCTCGAAGTCACGCATCTCTCCCACCATGATCACGTCAGGGTCTTGGCGCAGTACCTGGCGCAGAGCCGTCGCAAACGCTTTGGTGTCGGTGCCAACCTCGCGCTGATTGACGATCGAACTTCGGTGCGAATGTAAGAACTCGATCGGATCCTCTATCGTCACGATATGTCGACGTTGCGTCCGATTGATCAGGTCGATAATCGCAGCAAGGGTCGTCGACTTCCCTGATCCGGTCGGCCCGGTTACCAGGACAAGTCCTTTTGGAATCTCTGCGAAGGTCTTCACCACCGGCGGAAGCTCAAGGGTATCCAACGGCGGGATTTGGTGAGGAATGACGCGAAAGACGGCGCCAATACTGGAGCGCTGGCGAAAGAGATTCAGGCGGAAGCGGCCCAAGCCACGCAACGAGTAGGCAAGGTCGAGCTCCCAGGACTCCTCGAAGCGTTCGCGCTGGGCCTGCGTCAAGATGGCGTATACCCCGTCGCGAATAGTCTCTGGGTCGAGTTCCGGCGATCCCTCCAGCTCCCGCAGGGCACCATAGACTCGGATAAGCGGTCGAGCACCCACCGAGAGATGTAGGTCGGAGCCGTGGGCGGCGATCAGCTCACCCAGGAGAGAGTCGATCGATATCTGGTCATAGGTCCCTAGCACAGGCACTACCCTTCCTTGAGTCGTGGCTCGTCAGATCAAAACTCTCAATATCTCTTCTATCGATGTAACCCCGTGCAATACTTGAGTGAGACCCGCTTGGCGCAGGGTGACGAAGCCTTCAGCATTGGCGATCCTGGTGAGTTCGTCCATCGGAGCCCGGGCTGCAATCGCCCTCCCCATTGCTTCGGTAATCTCCAGCAACTCATGTAACGCTACACGACCGTAATAACCGGTACGAGAGCACCGCTCACAACCGTTAGGCGCTGCACGATAGAGCTTGAGTTCACCCTCGTTGCCTGCCCCGTTGTAGCCGAGCTCCGCCAGCTCCTCCACAGTAATCGTCGAGGGAATGCGGCAGCTCAAACAGAGTCGGCGGGCTAACCGTTGACCCACGACCGCCGTCAAGGCGCTAGCGACCAGGTAGGGCTCGACACCCATCTCAAAGAGTCGAGTGGGAGTAGAGAGCGCATCATTGGTGTGCAGCGATGTGAGGACCAGGTGTCCCGTCAATGCCGACTCGATTGCAATCTCTGCCGTTTCACGATCGCGAATCTCGCCGACCAGAATAATGTCAGGATCTGCCCGAAGGATAGAGCGAAGCGCTGACGAAAACGTCACACCAGCGGCCGGGTTGACCTGTATCTGGGCGATCCCACTGAGTTGGTACTCGACCGGGTCCTCTACGGTGATCACATTCGTTTCAACACGATTGAGGCGGTTCAACGTCGCGTACAGCGTCGTCGACTTCCCTGATCCGGTCGGTCCGGTGATCAAGATGGTACCCCAGGGTTTGTCTGTCAGACGTTCGTAGATTCGTCGCACATCGGGAAGAAATCCAAGCTCGCCAAGGTCGAGACGGGCGGCTCCACTATCGAGGACACGAATAACGACCTTTTCACCCAGGTACGTGGGTAGCGTTGCGACACGAAGGTCCACCTTCTGCCCCTCGATCCCCACGCTGAAACGACCATCCTGGGGCCGACGTCGCTCAGAGATGTCCAGACCCGCCAAGATCTTGATGCGGGTCATCAGCTTGGCATGCACGTTCACGTTGAGCCGTCCAACCTCGTGCAGCACGCCGTCAATTCGAAACCGAATACGGATGGCTCCATTGATCGGCTCAACGTGGATGTCCGAGGCGCGGTCAAGCACCGCTTGGGAGACCATCTGGTTCACCAGCGAGACGATCGGTCCGTCTTCGACAACGTCAACAACGTCCGCCTGTGTCGACTCCTTCGTCTCTTCTGCGAGTTCAGAGAGGTCAAACTGCTCCTTCAGGTTCAGTTGCGAACGCTCGATGGTTGCAAGCAGCTGGGAATAGGTGACCACGACGAGATGCAGATCTCGACGCAAAATCGTCTTGAGATCGTCCTTGGCAACGACATCCGTGGGATCGACCATGGCCACCATGACCGAGCTCACCTCCTCACGCAAAGGAAGCGCGAGGTAGCGACGGGCAGAGCGTGCTGGCAGAAGGGAGACGACATTGGGATCGAAGGTCATGCCATTGAGATCGAGTTCCTCAACCCCGTAACGCTCCGCGAGAAAGTGACACAACGCGACCTCATCAACCTTGCGCCCTTCTACCAACGCCCGGATGATTGAGGCCTGCTCTCCCTTGGTGGAGAGGAGCTCTCGGAGCACGTCTTCTGCAACCAGCCCTGCGCTCACGAGGCTGCGGGCCAGCGACGACAGTTCAGGCGTGGTGAACGTTCTCTGTGCGCCTCGCTCTGTCATAGCTATGGCATCGGCCCAAAACGGTACCCACCAAAGCTCGGACTTGTGATTGCGCTGATAAAGATCACCTCAGCTGTTGCCCGGGACCGATCATCTCAAGGAATCCTCGCCGTCGTGTCATCGCGACGACGCAGGGTCGTCCGCCGTCCTCGTCCTATGTCGAGGCCTTCCTTTGTCATGTATAACCTTGGAGCGATCTCGTCGATCACCTTATTCTCACAAGAACGCGTGCGCGAACAGATCTGAGCGATCCACTTGATCGAGAACGGAGTTGAGCCAGTGATCTCGATGCCGAAGCCTGAACGCTCAAGCCCAGGATCACGAGCGCGGACGAGTCCAGACCCCGCGCTCCTCTACTGATCTCACTCGATGATGGTCAGCTCGGTGCTTGCCAAGAACACATCCAGGCTTGCCAGATGGCCAAAGAAGTGCTCGAAGGCGAACCTCGCCTGTCCCGCCAACATCGTGAGCCCATTGAATGCTGGCACTCCCATCGCTCGTGCGGACGCCATGAGTGGCGTGAGAACCGGATCATAGACCATGTCATAGACGGCGCCGATCTCGCCAAACCCTGCGAGATCGATGGCGGAGTCAACCTCGGAGCCACCTCCTCGCATACCAGCAGTGGTCGCGTTGATCACGAGATCAACACTCAACCCTTGGGTTTGTTCGCAGACCAGGCAGTGTCCTTCGAATGTGGCTACGAGCTCGACTACGCGATCGATGCGCCGACCAGTGACCAGCACCTGTGCCGCTCCCGCGCCGAGCATCGCCCAGACTGCCGCGCGTGCTGCGCCACCCGAACCAACGACGAGCACCCTCCGGCCGGCGATATCGATACCACACGCCTCCACCAGCGCCGCCACAAGACCACGCGCATCGGTATTGTGTCCAATCCTGAGGCCATCCTCGAAGACAATGGTATTCGCTGCCCCAATGTGGCGAACGTCGCTGTCCTCATCATCGAGGAGCCTCCGAGCCGCGATCTTGAGCGGTGCAGTGAGGTTGCAACCGCGGAACCCCAATGCCATGATCGCCCTGAGTGCGACGTCAAGCGAGGGAATCCCAACCTGGAAGGCAAGGTACCGACCGGGAAGCTGCAGATGTCTTAGCGCTCCCTCGTGCAACGATGGCGATCGGCTGTGCTCGATCGGGTCGCCAAACACACAGGCGAGAGGCATAGACGGCCGTATGAAGGCGTTCTCCGACACTGCTACTGTTCACCGTAGCGTGCGATGGCGGCCTGCTGCTGAGCGAACGTGTCGAAAAAGGAAAGGTGCCGATGTCCCCGGAGCAGCACGAAGTACCGCCATGCTCCAGATGTCGGATGCAATACGGCAGTAATGCCGGCCGAGTCGACGGCACCTATGGGGCCTGGGGGCAGGCCTGCATGCGAGTAGGTGTTGTAGGCTGAAGCATCTCTGAGTTGTGTGCCGGTGATGGGATTCGTATAGTTCGACGTAGCAAATCTCACGGTCGAGTCCATCTCTAGTGGCATATGCGCCTGGAGTCGGTTGAGAATTACCCTGGCGACCTTGGCATAGCCAGCGGGGGTGCGGGCCTCGCGCTCAGCGATCGACGCTGCGATGATCACCTGGTTTGCACTCAAGGCATGGTAGGTCTTATCAGGAGAAAGGCCAACACTCTCGAATACCTGCGTCGATCGGTCGAGCATCTGCTGGATGAGTTCTGTCGGTGTCCCGAGCGGATCCACGAAGTAGGTATCCGGATACAGAAGTCCCTCAAGGCTGGTCGCATGCGCCAGGTACGGTGAATGGAACGCACTGAGATCACCCGCTTGGCGGAGAAAGGACGCTGCACTCAAACCAGCACCCGACATGGCCTTGAGCTGGTTCGCGATACCGGTCAGGGTCATCCCGGGCACCACCGTCAACTTCAATGACGTGGGCCCACCCGTGAGAAGGCTCAACGTTCGGGCATAGCCCTCATTGGTGCGCATGAAGTAGACCCCAGCATCGATAACCCCAACCCCTTTGATCTCAGCATATGCCTTGAACAACACCGGCGCGCGCACCACCCTGGCATTACCCAGCTGGTTGAAGATGGCGTTGACCGACTCCCCTGGAGTAATGACCACCGCCACCGACTGACCATGCCCCCCCGGTTGCGACTCCACGTAGTACGCGATGCCACCCACGCAGAGTACGATCACAACGAGCCCGACGATCGCGAGAATCGCCCAGCGCAGCCTAGTCACCCATGCTCCGATCGAGATATCGCTGAAGAATATCCGCAGCTGCGAGGTCATCTACCTTCCCGCGTTGCTTTCTCGTCGAGACGCCCGACGCACTCAATGCGCGCTCTGCTGCCAGGCTCGAGAATCGTTCGTCGACCTCCACGACCGGGAGCGCAATACCTGCAGTCAATTCATCGATGAACTGCCGAGCCATGAGCGTCGACTCCGTCGTCGACCCTCCGAGAGCGAGGGGTACGCCGACCGCAATCAAGTCGACCGAATACTCAGCGACTATGCCGCGAATCCTCTCAATCCAGCCATTGGAGCGTTCCACCACCGCCAATGGAAGTGCGACAGAACCGACGCTCAGCGCAACGCCAATCCTACGCAGACCCGGGTCAAGTCCAATCAGTCTCATGCGCTCCCTACGAGGCTCGAGCGCAGCGCGGACAACGCTGCGTCGAGCCCTGCAGCGTTACGTCCTCCCGATAGTGCCAGCTCTCGTTGTGGACCCACCCGACCCCCAACAGCGTGGGCCACCGGCTCGAGCAGTTCATTTGCCGCGCCCAAGTCAGGGTTCGCCACCGCTGCCAAAAGTGCTACCTTTCCGTCAAGGACGCTTGCCAAAACCAACCCCGCAAAGCCAGGGCGCTGGCGCAACTCGCCAGCGAGGAATCGCAACTCCTGGGCAGTGAGACCATCGATCCGTTCGATGATCCAAGGCGACGGGTGTTGTTGGCTCAGCGAACGTGCGATCGAGCGCAGTGACTCCTGTCGCAGGTTGGCCAGCTGCGTCTCGAGCGTCCGGTTCTTGGCAACCAGCGAGGCAAGACGCTCCGAAAGCGCCTCTCGTCCACCAGGAAGGAGCTGCTCGAGCATTTGCAGCTGTTGTTCGAAACCATGGATGACTTTGAGGGCTGCGAGCTGGGTTACCGCCTCGATCCTGCGCGTATTGGCTCCGATCGACCCCTCGCTCACCACCTTGAAGAGTCCAATCTCCCCCAAGGAATGGACATGCGTCCCGCCACAGAGTTCGACCGAGTGGGCCCCCGCATGCACCACCCGCACCACGTCTTGATACTGATCACCGAAGAAGGCGATGGCGCCTTCGCCAAGTGCCGTCTCCTTGTCCTTCACCTCGGTCACAACGCTATCCGCACCGATGACCTGACTCAAGATCAGCTCCTCCACGCGCTGGATGTCACTTGCCGACAGGGCAGACCAATGAGTAAAGTCAAAACGCAAGCGATCGGGGGCCACCAGAGAGCCTTGCTGCGCAACGTGGTCGCCAAGTACCTCCCGCAGCGCCCACTGGAGCAGATGGGTAGCGGTGTGGTTTGCCCGAATCTTGGCGCGGCGATCGCCATCGACCACGAGTTCCACGCGATCACCCACCTCAGCACTGCCATCATCGAACTCGACCCAGTGCCGGACGACGCCCTGCACGGGCTGGTCTGTGTCTAGAACACGCGCGCGAAACCGGTCGCCGACGATGACGCCGGTATCGCCGACCTGTCCACCACCTTCAGGATAGAACGGGGTTCGGTCAACGTAGATGACGGCACGCTCTCCCTCGAAGCCAACGAACTGGACCTCACCAGTCGCCTCCTGGGTATCGTAACCGAGGAACTCTGTCTTGCCAAAGGTCTCGAGCACCCAGAGCGCACCGGTCGCCTGCTCCTCACTACCGTCGTCGCCAAAACCGGCCTGACGGGAGCGCATACGCTGCTCGGCCATCGCCCGCTGGAAGCCCTCGAGATCAACCTCAACACCCCTATCGAGTGCTATCTCCGTCGTGAGCTCGATCGGAACACCAAAAGTATCGTGAAGCCGGAACGCCACCTCCCCATCGACAGCCCCGCTTGCAATCGCTGCGTCAAGGACAGGAGCCCCAATGGAGAGTGTCTGTTCGAATCGATCCTCCTCGCGAGTGGCAAGCTCCATGATACGGTCCTGACGCTCTGGCAACTCCGGATACGCCTCGCCCATCGTCGCAATGACGCCGGAGACGAGACGCTCGACCACGTGCTGGTGCGCGCCGAGCAGCTGCGAACGAAGGATGAGGCGCCGAATGATACGGCGCAATACATAACCCCTGCCCTCATTGGTCGGTACAACGCCATCGGCCAGAAGGAAGGTCATCGCTCTTGAGTGATCCGCTACAATCCTCAATCCAACATCGTCACGATGATCGACCCCGTAGCGCCGGCCCGTCAAGGACTCCGCCTCCTGAAGAATCGGATAGACCAAGTCGGTCTCGAAGACCGACGGGCGGCCTTGGAGGATAGGGACGATACGCTCGAGTCCAGCGCCAGTATCGATGCATGGTTTAGGCAACGGAACGAGGTCGCCAGTGTCTTGTTGATCGTACTGCATGAAGACCAGGTTCCAGATCTCGAGAAAGCGCTCGTCCGATCCGAAGGCAGGACCGCCATCGGCACCATAGCTCGCACCCTTGTCGTAGTAGATCTCTGAGCATGGACCACACGGACCCGTGTCACCCATCTGCCACCAGTTGTCCTCCTCGAGTCTCTGTATCCGATCAGGGGAGACTCCGACCGAATCTCGCCAGATCTCAGCGGCCTCGTCGTCGCTCGTATGTACCGTGACCCACAGACGATCCGCCTCGAGCCCAAGGACCGAGGTCACAAGCTCCCAGGCGTACGGAATGGCCTGCTCCTTGAAGTAGTCCCCAAATGAGAAGTTGCCGAGCATCTCGAAAAAGGTCAGATGCCTGAGCGTCTGGCCAATCTGGTCAAGATCATTGTGTTTGCCCCCCGCACGCATGCACTTTTGAATACTGGTTGCACGAGCGTAGGGTGCTGGCTCCTCGCCGAGAAAATACCGCTTGAACGGAACCATTCCGGCCACTGTGAACAGCAGCGTTCGGTCAAAGGGTATCAAGCTCGCCGAAGGAACCGCAGTATGACCTCGCTCCACAAAAAAGTCACGGAATGACCGCCGTAGTTCGTTAGAATCCATCGACTTGTTGTACCTCTCCCTCAACTACCCGACCAGGGTTCCAGGTCCCTCGATACACCGCTATCCCCTCACGAACGGCCACCTTGACATCGCTGCGCACTCGCTTGAGTGCCCGCTGGGCAGAATGCTCCAACGGCCGCTCAAGTGCAGGACGGATCACCATCGCCATCCGTCGCGCACCCACGACTCCCACGCCGACTCCGAGCAAAAACCACCGACCACGATGCACTAGCCCACCCCCTCCCTGCGATCTCGAAAGACCTTGCGTCCGCGCCGCACGGCTAGACGCAGCCGACCCACCGACACAAACGGATAACCGATCGTATGCACCACCGTTTTCGTCATACGGTCAATCGCTTGCATATCACTGGCTCGCTCCTCGAGTAACTCCTTGGTCTCGCTCGCGGTTGTCGTAGCCTCGCTCGCGATGGTGCTAGCATACCTGATGAGTTCGACCATCTCATGGCGCCACTGGCTCGCAAACGCATCCATCTGAGACTTCAGCGTCATTACCTGGGCGATAAGGATCAGACAAACGATCAACAGCACGAGCGACGCGATCGATGCAATTAGAGAAACCAATTCCCAACCTCCACGTCGGACCTCTCGCTCAGTCTACCGACCGTAGTCCAGATCAACCCTTGTCTATCTCGGCTCGCACCCAGGTCGATCCGTAGGGCCGTACGGATTGAGCAGCGCACAACCAGCGACCTTGAACAAACGGGAGCGCTATCCCCCTCCGCAAGGGAGGGGTCAAGCGACCACAGTCACAATCAATAGGGTACGGCGTTGATATGGTGACTGAAATATCTCCTAACCATGTCAAAGGTCAATACTCTAAGGTAACCATGTGGGCGGGTCAGAACAACTCATAAACGAGACAACGTGCAGGACCGCCATTGTTCGTGTTACCCTGTCTGGCGCCAACTATCGCTTGGCCCACGACGCATGCCATACGGCAGCCCTGCTGTGGAACCAGGCGGTTGATTCGGTTTATGCCGAGTGGAAGGCGCAACGGTCTCCGAGCAGGTACGAGATACAGTCATTCCTCACGTCTTTACCGCTACAAGATCGTCCTCTCCATGCCCACACCACTGAAATCATCGCACGCGACCTCGATGAGGCCAAGCTACCTCTCGTACCAGTCGCAAGAACGGCATGAAGGTGCGTACACCCCAATTGGACCGGATACGACGATCCGTGCCACGTATCTCCGAGCTGTCGAGCGCTGGTCACCAAACCAACGCAAAGCACAAGCTCTGAGCAGTGCCCAGAACCGGGCCTTGTCTGGGGCAACACAGACGAGCTAGCCGACGCTAGCAACCTCATCTACCAGTATCGATTCGTCGATGCCAGACCAGTTGGTCACGGTCGGGATAGGAGTGATGCTAGGTAACCTCAACCAATCGGCGAGGCTAAGAAGCCCCGTCCGTGAGGGTGGGGAGATTCACCTCGCCAATCCATATTTGGGTTCACTATCATCCCAGAGAAGTTGGCGAACCTCGCTGCCAGCATGGCCGATCCCGTGTTGTTGTGCGCGTCGTGATGCCGAAAGAACTAATGGTGCATCTTGGAAACTGAGCATGCACGATCATCTGTCGTGGCGAACTGCGATCGGCTCGCCAGCGCTACTCTCAATGTCCAGATCATAGCGCCGAACAACGGACGGTGACGTCCCCTTCGCCCTTAGCGACGAGACGAATGCCCCAAGCGGTCGGCGACTCAGAACGCCAACGACGGTGCGCATCGCCGCGTCATCCAACGATGCTGCTGTCTTCGGTGGGTCCAATGACCTCCCCAGCATCAGCGTGCACCTGGAGCGGCCGGTTCTTCGCGAGCTCGGGCGTAACCAGCGCATCGAGCAGCTTGACCGTGTAGGGGTCTCGTGGGTGACGCAAGACCTCCACCGTCGCGCCCTGCTCCACAATGATCCCCTTGTTGAGCACCAAGATATGATCGGTCAACACCCTTGCACTCAAGAGATCGTGGGTGATATATAACAGACTGAGTCCGTTCTCGCGCTGGAGATCCGCCAACAGCCTCAGTATTCCAGCGCGAAGCGACACATCTAACATCGACACCGGCTCATCTGCGACCAGAAACTCGGGTTCGCATGCCAACGCACGAGCGATCACCACTCGCTGGCGTTGGCCACCAGACAATTGATGCGGTAATTTACTGAGAAACTGCCCTGATGGAGTCAAACCCACCCGATCCAACAGCTGCCCCGCCCTGTCGAATGCCTCCGATGCTGACATCCCGAGGTAATTCACGCACGGCCGACTCACCGTATACCCGACGGTATGAACCGGATTGAGTGCTCCGTACGGATCCTGAAACACCATCTGTACCTTGCGGTGCAAGGTATGGAGCGAGCGATGGCCGAGTCGCTCAATTTGCAGATCGCCGAATCGGATATGACCCGAATCTGGACGCTCCGTACCAGTGACCAACCGACCAATCGTAGATTTGCCACTGCCACTCGCCCCCACGAGCCCCACGGCGGCACCCGGTGGAATCGTAAACGAGACATTGTCGACAGCCACGGTCAACTTGCGCCCCTTGCCACGCTGACGGTAACGCTTCGAGACGCCATCGACCGACAGTGTGGATGCCAGCCTGGGAACGGGATCTGCAGGATAAGACCTCTCCGACATCAGCCAACCTCCCCCCGCGCGTCCGGGTAGAGATGGCAGGCTACCCTACCACCACCAACGTCGCAGAGCCGGGGGCGTTCGCGAAGACAAATATCAATAGCT
>JAJZXI010000052.1 GCA_021806545.1 Actinomycetes bacterium
TCATCCTGGGTTTGCCGTTGGTCGATGGCACGGTTCATGAGATTGGGGCTCCTGGCGGGTGGACGCTCTTCCTTGGCTCAGTAACGGGCCTCATCGGCACCTACCTCGCACTCCTGATGGTACTCATGGCGGCACGGATACCGACGCTCGAGCGGGCGCTGGGCCGTGGAGGGGTCATGAGATGGCATAAGAATCTTTCGGTACTTACTATCTCCTTCATTCTCGCGCACGCTGTGTTGACGACGGCCGCCTACGCGAAGATCGCCAAGGTCGGTATTGCCCACGAGCTCGGGGTACTGATCGACTCGTATCCTGACATGATCACGGCCTTTGTGGCGCTAGGCCTGATGCTCTTGATCGGGCTGGTGTCACTTCCCTGGTTGCGGCGGCGACTCTCGCGGGAGAATTGGTGGCTGTTGCACCTCCTCATCTATGTGGCACTTGTCCTCTCCTTCGCTCATGAGCTGGTCCTTGGACCAAGCTTTGTGAATCACCCGGTAGTCCAATGGATCTGGGCAGGTGCCTGGATCCTGGCCGGCCTTGCTCTCGTCGTCTACCGAGTGCTCGTTCCGCTGCTGAGGTCCCTGCGCCACGAGCTCACGGTGGTTGCGGTGGAACCTCAACCCAACGGAGTCACCAAAATACTCCTTCAAGGGCAGTATTTGGAGGATCTGCAGTTGCAGGGTGGCCAGTTCTTTGAGTGGCGCTTCCTAACGCGCGGAAGGTGGTGGCAAGCGCATCCGTTCTCGGTTGTCGACCGTCAAGGAGACACCTTGCGGCTAATGGTACGGCCAATTGGTGACTTTTCTGCGAATCTCATCAAGCTCGGTGTCGGCACGCGGGTGTGGTTCGAGGGCCCCTATGGCAATTTCACTGCAGCCCAACAACGCAAGGATCGTGTGCTATTAATTGCAGGCGGTATCGGGGTGACGGCGATCCGTGGCCTGCTCGAGGACCTGCCTCGGTGGAGTAGACCAGTGCTGGTGCTGCGTGTGACCGCCAAGACCGACCTTGTACTCCTTGATGAGCTCGAGCGTTTGGCCAGCGAACGCAATGGCAAGGTTTACATCCTGAGCGGCGACCGTACCATGGTGGACCTTCGGACCATTGCGGGCAACATCAAGGACTTCCAGAGCAGGGACATTTTTATCAGCGGGTCACCAGGTTTCGTTGAGGCGGTGCGTGACGTGTTCATTTCGCTGGGGGTAAAGCGACGCCAGCTCCATGTGGAGGCGTACACGATTTGAGGCAGTGTGGGAGTTCGACAGAGATCATCAGGGGAGAAGAGGGAAGCAGTGAAGTTGCAATTAAGCGATAAGAGGGTGATGTGATACGCAGGGCATTTACTGTTCTCGGTGCGATGGTGGTTGGCTTACTTGGGATTCTTACCCTCTATCCACGCGCGAAGAGTCAGCTCAGCGCCGCTTCGGTCAACAAGAACCACGGAGGTTCGAAGTCGTCGTCACAAAAGGCTGCTGCGGCTTCCGCCCCGCTCCCCGTTGGTCCGGTGTCGGTGACTGGCCCGTTGACGAACTATGGTTTTGGCGATATCGCCGTGAAGGTCGACGTTGCCAATCACAAGATAGTTGACATCTCGATTGCGAAGTTCCAGGCGCTCGAGGCGTACTCTATCGAGATCGAGCAGGCGGCAGTGCCGTCGCTTCGGGCTGAGGCTTTGAAGGCGCAGGGCCTGCCCATTGGGATTGTCACCGGCGCTACCTACACGAGTCAAGGGTTTGCCTATTCACTCCAGGGAGCCCTCAACAAACTTAAAGGCAAGTGATGTTGGCGGAGATTCCGATTATGGGTACCGTCTTTACTCTCGAGTTCGAGGGGGACGGGCGAGCGCAGAGCGAGTCAAGTGCGCTGGTCGCCGAGGTCACGAACGAACTCGAGCGTATTGACCGGACGTTTAGTACCTATCGGACCAACAGTGAGGTCAGCCACTTTCGCCGACATGAGCACGGTACGCACAGCGAAAGCTTTGATGAGGTTTTTGCACTTTGCGAGCTCGCGCGTGAACTCTCCGACGGTTTTTTCGACCCCTGGGCAGTACCTGGTGGTTACGATCCTTCGGGTTTGGTGAAGGGTTGGGCAGGCGAGCGCGCGCTGGCGCTATTGATCGATGCAGGGGCGGAAAGGGCTGTGGTCAATGCCGGTGGCGACATCGCGATTCACAGCGCTGAGCCAATCAATATCGGCGTTCGCCATCCCCGTGAGGCCGATCGACTCTGTGCTGTCGTGCAGAGCAACACCGCGGTTGCGACCTCTGGATTGTATGAGAGAGGCTGTCATATCGTGAACCCATTGGGTGCAGAGCTCGGTGCGTACGCGGCAACGGTCGTGGGGGCACCGCTGTATTTAGCGGATGCGCTCGCCACCGCTGTGGTTGCCGGCGGAGAACAGGTTCTCGCGAAGATCGCTCAACAGAGGCAGTTTCGCGGCCTGCTGGTCACCGTCGACGGCGTGTTAAGGGCCATACCTGGCACGATGGTGACCGTTATTCAGACGTGAGCGGAGGTCGTCTATCAAATTGACAACCCCGCGAGCCGCTGGAGTAGCTCCAACGATGGACAAAAGAACAGAGTGCCGGTGGTGGGGGTGGAGAAGTCGAGGAGCCGGTCGTAGTTCCCAGGCGGATCGCCGAGAAACATGTTACGAAGCATGCGTTCGGTGACGCTGACGTCCTTGGCATAGCCGATGAAGTACGTTCCGTTCGTTCCCTCCCTCAGACTGCCAAAGGGCATATTCAGGCGGTAGATGGCGAGTTCCTCGCCGCCGTCGTCATGAATGTTGTTGAGGGCAACGTGCGCATTGCTCGGTTTCGATGCCTCGTCGAGCTCAACGTTATCGAGCTTACGTCGCCCAACTGCTTGCTCTTGTTCCTCGGTCGTCAGGGCATTCCAAGCTGTGAGGTCGTGGAGGTACTTCTGGACGGTCGCGTAGCTGCCACCGGCGAAGTCAGGGTCCTCGTCGCCGATGATGGCCACCCCGAGCACCTCACCGGCATCAGGATTTTCGGTTCCGTCGACGAAACCGAGGAGGTCGCGCTGGTCAAGGTATCGAAAGCCTTGGACCTCATCGACGATGACAGATCCTGGCGGTAGTCGGGCTTGCAGGAGTCGCGCGAGTTCGAAACAGATCCCGAGCTCCTCAGCACGAATGTGAAAGAAGAGATCGCCAGGAGTGGCAATTGCATCGCGTACCACGCCGTGGAGTTGGATGAAGGGATGGAGCTGTTTGGGTTTGAGCATAGGTGAGAGGTGATCCCAAAGGGCTGATCCAATGCCAACCACACAGCTCAGCTGCGCGTGTGGATACCGAAAGCCCACCGCCTTGGTCAGCCCCTCAGCGTCACCGAGCAGGCTTCGGATGTCGTCGGAGAGATCAGGAGGAACGGTAGCGACCATGAAGAGCGCAGCCTCCGTTAAGGGCCGTGCAATCGGCTGAGGTCTCACGCGATGCTCCTTTGGGTTTTTGCTACACTACGGATTCGAGTGGCCGGGGGCTTGGTCTGGCTTAAGCGGCGATCTCAAGGAGAAGGCCGCCGAGGATCGCGGCATTCTTGTAGAACTGGATGGTCTGGCTCTTGCGGCTGACCTCGTCCTCCTCTCGCCAGAATGGATGTCCGACGACGGTCGTGGCTGTGATCGAGCATGCGAGCCCAAGAGCCGCGAGCTTTGGTTTGATTCCGAGTGCCAAAGCAACACCGCCAACCACCATGGCGGCGCCGTTGAGACGAACGAGTTCCTGACTTGCTGGCAGGCCAGCGCGCTCGAGTGCCTTATGCCGCTGACCTGGCTCCCGAGCAGCGCCAAGGCCGCCATAGATAAGAGGAGATGCTACCATCGCACGTCCGAGTTGCCGAGATAACTTACTGCTCCGCTGTGCCATGTGTGCCGTTCCCTTCGTAGCAATGAACTTTGATTTCCTCAAGGACAGTCTAGCGAGCAAGATGTCGCAGTGACCAAGGGCGCCGACAGACCCATTCCACGCAACGGCTAAGGTTAGACACCTATCGGCCTGGATCGCTCCGTGCCAGCCAGATCTTGGTCGTCCCTACCCATCACCCCCACCCGCCACTGCTCACGCCAGAAACCCATAGGGACGTGGGTCAAAGGACGCCTGCCGAGAATCACCAACAATGCCCAAGCCCCCAAACGCACCAAGACCCACCTCACCGGGTTCAGGCGCATCACTTGCTCAACGAACCCCGATCGCACTACCCAACACAAACACCAGGTCGAGATCACGCTCATGTTGTAACGAGCTCTTGGACGACTCGAGTGCCAAGCGTCGATGTGAAGCCCTACTGCGCCGGCCAGACTTGACAGAGAGTATGCAACATCACCACGGAGCGACCAACAAGTTTCCGTTGAGAGCACAGGGGTCAGCGAACGCTTTGAACGTGGGTACAGCTCGACAGCACCGTGGTCGCTGGTTGATAACTCTCGGGACGATTCCCGAGGCCGAACTGCGAGCGGCGGCGGATCGTCGAAACCTGTCAGATGTGTTGGCGGAGACGATCGAGGCTGAATGGTGTGTTGCGGTATGAGCTGGCGGCCCTCAGGAATGAATCATGTGATGGAGGAGGATGAGTTGGGCAATCGCGAGGGGGGCTGAACGTTCGGTGGAGCTGATCCGCCCGAGGCTCTCGGGTATATCGCCAGGGAGGCCGATTTTCTCCCACAGCTTTTCTTCGACCAACCTGCTAGCGGCTTCGGGCGCATGACCGTGGATGTGGAGGGCGTCAACGGGTTTGCCATCCTGGTCTCTGATCAGTTTGATATGTGCGGCATCGCGTGTAGCTGGTGTCAAGATGTCGTGGAGATCGGGGTGTGGGACGGTCGGACGTAGTAGGATCGTCGCGCTCAGGGAGCTGCGGCCTTCGACCGGTGCGAAGGAGATGACCAGATCGGCATGAGCGCGTTGCGGGCGGATGTACTTCTCGGACTCGGGTTCGCGTCGTTCGAGGTCGCTTAACACCTGTTCCGTCGTGTATCCACGCTTTGTGGTGTCGCGAGCGAGTTTCCAAGCCCTACGGACGGTCTCGGGTGGATCGAGGTAGGCGGTGACGTCGAAAGTGGCACGTGAGAGCTTTGACCAAAGTGGGAACAGTCCCTCGACGATCACAATTTCACTGGGTATGAAGAGCTCTGGGCGCCCGAGCGTTCCGTCGGCATGGTGGTACTTCGGCTTCAGGATAGGTTGCCCGAGGGTGAGGAGCTGGAGGTGCTGCTCCATGATTTCAAGATAGTTACACTCTGGATTCAGCGGCGTGAACGGAAGGTTCTTGCGCTCTATCCGGTCGTAGCGGTGGTAGTCATCGGTACAAAATGACGAGATACGATGCGCGCCGATCGCCTCTACCAGTCCTTTGGTGAGGGTAGTCTTGCCCGACGCAGAATCTCCGGCGATCGCGAACATTGCGATTCGTTCAGGGTGGGGCTCAGTGGCGGCGAGCTTCTGGATGGCTGCTATTCGGTGGGGCATCGGCTCTCCTTCGTCGCGTTGGCGGCGGTCGATCGTACTGTCAAAGGGCCCGCAGGCCGTCGGGGCTTATGGGACGAGACGGCGGACCATGCCATAGCGTCCCTCTTGGATCCAGAGACTCTCGAGTTCGGTGAACTCGCCCACGGTTCGGGGCGGTGCCAGGGGATTTGCGCCGGTTATTGAGGTCGCAACGACGATGGAGCTTGGGTGTGCTAACTCGCTAGCGTCGAAGCAGCGCGTCGTATAGTCGGGGTAATCCTCGGCGACGAGTGCTGCTTCTGCGTCACTCTGTGGCGCACACCTCGCCAGCATCTGACCTGAGAGTGCAAGCGTTGCGGCGGCGGAGATCACGCCCTCAGGAGTGCCTCCGACGCCCCAAAGCATCACCGTAGCGGGATCCCCCTTAAGAACGCGCAGACTTGCCATCACATCGCCGTCAGGTATCTCGATGACCGGCACGCCATGCGCCCGCAGGTCAGCGATCACCGCGACGTGTCGTGGCTTGGCTAGGATAACGACACTGGTTTCACCAACGCCCAATCCAAGGCGACTAGCTACGCGTTTGATGTTCTCAAGGAGTGGCCGATTCAGGTCAATGACCCCCGCGGCACGTTCACCGACGATCAGCTTCTCGAGGTAGTAGCCTGGAAGGCGTCGAAATCCTCCTGATTGAGCAGCGGCGATCACCGAGATTGCCCCCTCCCGGCCAGTGGCGGCGAAGTTCGTCCCTTCCAGCGGGTCTACAGCAAGATCGATGTCAATGGTGCCCGTACCAAGGCGCTCACCGACGTAGAGCATGGGAGCATGATCCTTTTCTCCCTCGCCGACGATCACCGTGGCCGAAACCGGCAGGCGGCTGAGTTCGGCGCGCATCGCGGTGACCGCCGCTTGATCGGCGCGATCTTTGTTACCGAGTCCAACTTCGTCAAGCGCTGCGCAGGCGGCTGCCTCGGTCGCCCGGAGCAAATCGGATACGAGGTGAGACGGATGTCCAAGCCGATAGGAGTCCACGACAAGGTCAAGGGCGGCATCCGCTACTCTTTCGGCGGTGAAGCCAAAATGGGCGGCGACATCGTCCAGAGGAGCAGAGGTGCCAAAATGATCGACACCATAGAGGCGATCCCCGGGGCTGAGAAAGGCGTGCCACCCGGTTCCGACTGAGGCCTCCACGACGAGGCGTGGGACTCCTGTGGGGGCAAGGGCATCTCGCTCTCTCGGCTCGATGGCAAGAAAGCGCTCGCGCCATGGCACCGAAATGACTCTGGCCTCGACATCGTCCTCTTCCTTCAAGATCTTGGCCACCTCGATCGCGAGCGCCACCTCCGATCCTGATGCGAGGAGGATGATCTCTGGGCTTGAGGGCGTATCGTAGACCACGCGCGCACCGATATCGGTGAGCCAGGTTGGCGACGGCGTTGCGGGCAGCTGCGGCAGCGGTTGGCGAGTGAGTGCCAAAATCGTTGGTCGAGAGCGATCGCTGAGGGCAAGCTCCCAGCTCGCATAGGTTTCGAAGGCGTCAGCGGGCCGCAGGACATTCGTATTCGGGATGATCCGAAGCGCCTCGATCTGCTCGATAGGTTGGTGCGTTGGACCATCCTCTCCCACTGCAAAGGAGTCGTGGGAGAATAGATAGATGACGCCAAGGCCCATGATGGCACTCAACCGAAGGGCCGGTCGGAGGTAGTCAGAAAAGACGAGGAAAGTCGAGACGTAGGGGGTGTAACCAGAGAGGGCGAGCCCATTGGCGATCGCGGCCATTGCGTGTTCACGAATGCCGAAATGGATCGTTGATCCGCTGAAGTCGTTGGGTACGAGCGCCTTGAGGCCGACGTTCAGACCGGTCGATTCGGCTAGGTCAGCCGAACCACCGATGAGAGCCGTATTCTGGGCTGCCTGGTGAGCAAGGAACGTTGCCGATGCTGCGCGCGTCGCCACCGGTGAGGTAGGCAGCTCCAAAGTTGACGCACGATTGCCCTGAACGTGGGGCGGGGAGGGCGACTCGAACCGAGCGCCATAGGTTTGAGTCCACGTCTTGTGCGACTCTTGCTTGGCAACGACCTGCTCAGCCAGATAGGATCTGACATCCTCGGGAACGAGGAACGCGGGCTCGACGGGCCAACCGTAGGCGACCTTGGTCGCAGCGATCTCCTCCGCTCCGAGTGGGGCCCCATGGGCCTTTGAGGTGTTCTGCTTCGTTGGAGCACCGCGCCCGATGATCGTGGGTGCGATGATGAGGCTCGGACGATCGTGATCGGCGATGGCTTCGCGGTAGGCCCGCTCGATTTCGTCGACGTCTTCGGTGTCCGCAATGGTAATTACCTGCCAGCCATAACTCGTGAAGCGGGCGACGGGATCGTCGGTGCAGGATTGGTGACGCGGCCCATCGATGGTGATGTCGTTGGAGTCGTAGGTTACGATCAGCCGGTCGAGCTGCAGATGGCCCGCGAGCGACGCGGCCTCGTGGCTGATCCCCTCCATGAGGTCCCCGTCGGAGGCGAGGACATAGGTGTAATGATCGATCGCCCCATGGCTGCTCTCACGCATCTTTGCTTCACCGATTGCCATGCCGACGGCGGTTGCGATACCCTGGCCAAGAGGGCCGGTGGTGGTCTCGACGCCCGGAGTGTGAGCATACTCGGGATGCCCTGGGGTCTTTGACCCTAGTTGGCGGAAGCGCGCGAGCTCTGTGATTCCGACGTCGTAGCCGAAGAGATGCAGTAGAGCGTAGAGCAGGGCTGACCCGTGGCCAGCGGAGAGCACGAACCGATCACGGTTCGGCCAGGTTGGGTCCTTGGGGTCGAAGTTCAAAAGGCGTGAGAAGAGCGTGTAGGCGATCGGAGCGAGCCCAAGCGGTAGTCCGGGGTGTCCAGAGCGAGCGGCTTCCACCTGATCGATGGAGAGCATGCGGATGGTGGTGATGCATCGTTGATCAAGAGTGTTCATGTGGAGGCTCCTTGGGGTGCGCGAACGGATCGTAACATTATCAGGTTCAGGCTGGCGACCTTGGGGTGATTGTGTTGAGACAACCGGGCCAGCTGGAGAGTGACGCAAGCGTCAATTGGCCCTTTTGGTTGGGTGGAGATTGCTGGCGATGCAAGGATTCTCGCATCAACGTCCCAGACGTTGGTACCTCCAAAAGCGCGTTGCTTGTGCACGTTAACACCGCTCGATCCGATATTGCCAGCGATACAAAGCTGATCCGACCGAGTTCGGCTTCGAGTTGCGTGAGGCATGGACGGACACCTTCCTTTCCTTCGCTGATGCCGCTCAACCGCGAGAATGCAAAGAGTGCTGCCTTGGATCCGCTTTCATCGTGCACCACAACCCCCCTGGTTCGCAAACGTCATCCCAACCTAGTGGACGATCTCGAGTTGGCTCCTCCCCAACATGGGTGATGGAGAGGGTGAGGCAGGACTTTGTTCCGGGGCTGGACGAAGGTCGCTGACCACTGCACTGCTCGCCACGCCTCCTCATCGTAGCTATCGCGGCTCCGACGACGCACCATCCTCGATGACAGCTGGCGTGACTGGGAGCCGTAGGCGTACTAGGGTCCCTTCCCCAGGGCTCGAAAAGAGCTCTAGATGGCCACCGATCATCCGTGCTCGCTCACGCATACCGCCGATCCCGATGGTAGCGGTCGGTATCGTGAGGTCGAAGCCGTCTCCTCTGTCCCGGATGACCACCACAAGATCGCCACCGATCGTCGCCAGGCGGAGTTCGCACCTGGCGGTGCCTGCGTGCTTCCATGCATTATTGAGAGCCTCTTGAATGATGCGAAGGGTGGCCAACGCGCGAGTGGCTTCGAGCGCTCTGTCGAGCATGTTCGTTCGATCCTCGACCACGACGGTAAAGTCGGGGTACGAGTTGGCCAACGTGTTGACGGCCTCGAGAAAGCCGAACTCATCGAGCACCTGTCGCGCTGAGTCCTGGATGAGGTGGCGCATTGCTTGGGCGCTGGCGCGCAGGAGATCGGATGCGACGCGCAGATCCCTCGCCTCATTTTCGTCGAGGCCTCTGGCCGCCTTGACGGCTTCAAGCCGATAGTACGCAGCGTGGACCTGTTGAAGAACGCCATCGTGAAGGTCGAGTTGGATGCGGCGGCGCTCCGCCTCCTGGGCGTCGATGAGCTGTTGAGCAAACCCCTCAAGGGCCCGTTCGTGTGCCGCCAATTTGTCGACCAAGAGAGCATGGTCGAAGGCGCCGGCCAGGAAACTCGCCACTGTCGTCAAGACCTCCTGATGGTGGTCGAGATCTACGTCGTCGCGTTGCCAATGGACATTGAGGACGCCCACCACGGTCCCACTGGCATTGAGCATTGGCACCGAGATCAACGCTCGAAATCGCTCTCCTTGGAGCTCGGGGAGGTATCGATACCGATGATCACTCCACTTGTCAGGTACAACCGCAACCTGGCCAGTCTGAGCAACCCAGCCAGCGATTCCGTCGCCGAGACCTAGCGAGACTCGACGACGATAGGTGTCAAAGGGCGGGGTTGCGCCGACCAGTTCGATGCGAGTCGCCTCGTAGTTGACCAGATGAACAAAGCAGACGCTGGCCCCAACGGCCTCAACAACGAGTTGGGCTGATCGAGCAGCCAGCCGATCAAGCTGCAGGTTCTCGGCGAGCACGCCGGCGAGCTTGCGATAGAGCATGAGCTCCTCAGGTTCAAGGATCATCGGAAGGTAACATCCCTCAGCGCGACCGCGACCGCTTCGGCGCGGGACTTGACCTTGAGTTTTCGGTAGATCGAGGAGAGATGACTTTTGACAGTCTCTTCACCGAGGAAGAGGTTCTGAGCGATCGATTTCGTCGACATGCCCTTGACGATAAGTTCGAGGATCTCACTCTCGCGGTGGGTCAGCCCGAGATGTGCTCCAGGCCAGAATTCACCGAGCTGTAGCCGTGCGGCGAGCAGAGCGACGCGACCAGCGATCGATGGGTCGATGGTGATTTCGCCCTCCATCACGCGAGTCAAGAGACCCACCAGCTCGGTGCTCGTTGCCTGTTTGAGAATGTAGCCTCTCGCACCTCCACGCAGAGCACGGAACAGATACGCCTCGTCATCGTAGGCTGTGTAGAACACGACCGGCGTCTCGATTCCTGCCCCCACGACCTGTTCGAGGAGTTCGAAACCGGACCCGGTCTTGAGACGAGCATCGGTGAGGATTAGATCAAGAGACTGCTGAGCCAAGATCTGCATCGCTTCGGGCACCGTCTTGACGGCAGCCGATACCTCCACCTCGTCGGCATGGTTGCGCAGCATTGCCCGCACACCGTCGATGATGACTTCGTGATCATCGACCAAGAGGAGTCTGATGATCGACATCAGCGTCGCCTCAGTCCAAGCCATTGCACCGGTATGCCCACTAGGACGGATCGTCGCCCGTCGCGTGGACCCCGTCGTCGGTATCGTAGCGCCACCAAGCGAGCTGCTCGTGGCTGAGCCCCGGCGCTACTGGCCCGGTTGGACCGCGTGATGTTTGCAATGGATTCCACGATGACCAGACTCTCCCGGTGTGCTATGGTGGCCAAAGCTTAGACGCTGGCGAGGTGTGCCAGCGCGTCCTGACTGCAGTGGCTGGGATTTGGGCATCCTTATGTAAAACGGCGGCAGATATACCCTCAGAGTGTGACCAAGTCACGTGGTTCAAGCGCGTCGGCGGTGTCGGTCACCCGTGACATCAGGCTTGCCTGAGTAAGTTCGCGGTCCTGCCCTGAACTGGCCCAGACTTTGAGCGGGGTGTCTTGGAGCGCACGGCCAAACGAGAAGGTGAGCGGCCAGGGTAGTGGGTCCATGGCGTGCATCGCCGCCAGGTTTGTGGTGGCGGCCTCGTCGGATTGACCTCCGGACAAGAGGGCAATTCCCGCTACCGAGGCTGGTACGGTGTCGCGATAGCACGCGATGGTGGCCTGCGCGATCACCTCCGGGGTGACTGCAGGGCCAGCATTTCCAGGCGTGACCATGGAGGGCTTGAGGACCATGCCGGTCAGTGCGACGTCGAAGGCGCGGAGTTGCTCAAAGACCGCCGTCAAAACGGTCCGTGTGACCGCTGCGTTGGTGTCGAGGTCATGCGTCCCCTCCATGAGTACCTCTGGTTCGACGATCGGCACGAGCCCGAACTCTTGACAGAGCCTGGCGTAGCGCGCCAGCGCGTGGGCGTTGCTCGCAATACAAACCGGGCTTGGTTGGCCGACACCGATGCGCAGGACGGCGCGCCATTTGGCAAAGCGGGCACCCTTGTCGTAGTAGCGTTCCAAACGGGGCCCAAGGTTGTCCAGACCCTCGGTCACGAGTTCGCCATCGGTGCCAGCGAGAGGTTTAGCGCCGGTGTCGACCTTGATTCCGCATAGGAGCCCCAGGCGGGCCAGGTAGTCAGGGAAGGCCTCATCGGATGCAGAGGTCTTCTGATTGAAGGTTTCGTCGTAGAGGATAACTCCTGAGATGAGAGCAGACAGTCCCGGCGTGCCGACGAGCGTTTCACGCCAGTCGCGTCGCGACTGCTCGTTCGATTCTATTCCGAGCGCCGTGAAGCGCTTGGTGAGGGTCGGGCTACTTTCATCGGCGGCGAGAATCCCTTTCGGATGCTCGACCAATGCGTGAGCGTTGTGGACGAGTTCATTGATGGCGGTCAAGCGGTTGGCCATGGATCCTCCTGTTTGGAACTTTGCTCCAACTTAGGTTGGATGATTCGATCGGTTAGTCACCCAAAATGTGGGGTTGTGGGGTGAATTCGACCTCACCCGAGGCTTGGAGATAGCGTGTCAGGTCGATGATCGCGCTGGTAGGTGGCTCCCCACTCCTCACCCCGAGGCACCAGCTGCGGCGCTGGGGTAGCGGCGGCACATTCAGTGAGACGAGTTCGCCGGTCTCCAACTCGTGAGCCACCGACTCGGTGGAGATGATGGCGATACCTAGGCCCAGCTCAACGAGGCGTTTCATAGCCAGATTTGATCCCACGGCAAGGGTGGGTGGTGTGATCGCGAGTTCACTAATCAGCTCTTCGGCCGATGCTCGGGTACCCGAGCCGGGTTCTCGCACGAGCCAGGTTACGGCTCCTACCTGATCGGTGGTCGGCTCGAGTGTCGGCCCAAACCACTGGTGTGCACGGGCTTCGTTCGCGATCAAGGCGAGCTCGTGTACTCGGGTTGCGATGACCTCGACGGGTTCGCTTCGTGTTGGTCTGCCTGAGATGACCATGTCGACGCGGTGGTCGTCGAGGAGTTGGAACAGAGTGGTCTTGTTGGCGACCTCGAGGCTGACCGTCGCGTGAGGTCGCCCCGCGAGATAGCCCTGGAGCCAACGCGGAAGTAGCTCTTCCCCGACGGTCGCTACCGCACCGATGCGAAGAACGAGCGTGTCAGGATCGCTAGCCTCCCGCGTTCGAACAAGGGCCTCCTCCATGAAGCCAAGCAGGTTCGAAGCGTAGTCAGCAAGCACTTCGCCGGCTGGAGTGAGCGCCATGCCGCGTCCGACACGTCTCGTGAGGGCTACACCCACCTCGCGGGCCAGGGCGGACATGGTTGAAGAGACGGCGGCGGATGTAACGAATAGACGTCGACTTGCTGCGCTGATTGACCCAGTTTCAGCCACTGCCAGCAGGGTTTTGAGTTGAGTGGTTGTCATGTGCACGAGTTTAGTTAACTATGTACTTACGAATAGACGGCGAATTCATAGTATTTAAGTGAAGTATTTGTTGATCTACGTCGCTACTGTGGCGCTATGTCCAAATTGGAGACGACAAGGAGTGGCAGATGGCAGAGTTGACAGGGGAAGATCGCTACAAGGCTGGCGTCATTCCTTATAAGCAGATGGGTTACTGGGACGCCGATTACGTGCCAAGTGAAACCGACATAATAGCGCTGTTCCGGATTACCCCACAGCCTGGGGTCGATGCTGAAGAAGCGGCTGCGGCGGTTGCTGGAGAGTCATCGACGGCAACCTGGACGGTTGTCTGGACGGATCGACTCACCGCTGCCGATCTGTATCGAGCCAAAGCCTACCGGATCGATCCGGTGCCTGGCCAGGAGGATCAGTTCTTTGCCTATATCGCCTATCACCTGGATCTCTTCGAACCTGGCTCGATTGCTAACCTCACGGCCTCGATCATCGGAAACGTCTTTGGGTTCAAAGCGGTCAAGGCACTCAGACTGGAGGACATGCGTATCCCAGTCGCCTATGTGAAGACGTTTGATGGACCGCCAACCGGCATTGTGGTCGAGCGTGAACGACTGGACAAGTTCGGCAGGCCATTGCTCGGTGCTACCGTGAAGCCGAAGCTTGGACTGTCGGGGCGAAACTACGGGCGAGTGGTTTACGAGGCGCTACGTGGCGGCCTCGACTTCACGAAAGACGATGAGAACATCAACTCGCAGCCGTTCATGCATTGGCGCGATCGGTTCCTGTACTGCATGGAGGCCGTGAACAAGGCACAGAGTGCCAGTGGTGAGGTCAAGGGACACTATCTCAACGTTACGGCAGCCACGATGGAGGATATGTACGAGCGGGCCGAGTTTGCTAAGGAGTTGGGCTCAGTCGTCGTGATGATTGATCTGGTTATTGGCTATACCGCTATTCAGTCGATGTCGAAGTGGGCACGACGCCACGACATGGTTCTCCACCTCCACCGAGCGGGACATGGGACCTACACACGTCAAAAGAATCATGGGATATCCTTCCGCGTGATCGCGAAGTGGATGCGTCTCGCTGGTGTCGATCACATTCATGCCGGAACCGTCGTGGGTAAGCTAGAAGGTGACCCCAACACGGTGCAGGGAATCTACAACGTCCTTCGCGAGCCCGTCAACGAGGTCGATCTCGCTCGGGGAATCTTCTTCAATCAGGACTGGGCGGGTCTGCGCAAGGTGATGCCGGTAGCGTCGGGCGGTATCCACGCCGGGCAGATGCATCAACTGCTGACATATCTCGGCGATGATGTGGTGCTACAGTTTGGAGGAGGAACGATTGGACACCCGATGGGTATTGCTGCGGGAGCAACCGCCAATCGCGTCGCCCTCGAAGCGATGGTGCTTGCTCGCAATGAAGGTCAAGATATCTGGAACAAAGGTCCGGAAATTCTCGACGCGGCGGCAAAGTGGTCACCCGAGCTTCGCGCTGCCCTCGACACGTGGCGTGATATCACCTTCAATTACGCATCAACCGACACCCCGGATTACGTCCCGACGGTGAGCGAATCCTACTAATACCGGCGGCTACTACCGACAATCACAAGCGAAAGGATACGACCATTATGCACCTTACTCAAGGCCAATTCTCATTCTTACCACCCTTGACCGATGAGCAGATCACTGCCCAGATCCAATGGGCGCTTCAGCATGATTGGGCAGTAGGGGTGGAGTTCACAGACGACCCGCACCCGCGCAATACTTACTGGGATATGTGGGGTTTGCCGATGTTTGACCTCCGTGATCCAGCGGCAATCCTCTACGAAGTCAACGAGTGTCGCCGGGCGTACCCGAATCGCTATATTCGGGTTACGGCGTTCGACTCGACGAGAGGTTGGGAGGCACCTCGGATGTCCTACCTGGTTCAGCGACCCGAAGGTGAGCCAGGTTTCGCTCTCGAGCGCCAGGAGGCAGAGGGTCGTCACGTCGTCTACTCGACGAGGAGCTACGCGGCCGACGAGCCAGCGGGCGAGCGCTATTGAGACCGATGTTGATGGTTCTGCGGTCGCTGTTTGGCGCTCACACGAACGGGGTTTGCGCATGAGTGATGGCATTGATCTTGGTGCGCTCTATACCGAGACGAAGATCCAAGAGACGCTCGATGAGCTAGACCGAGAGTTGGTCGGACTCAAGCCAGTCAAGACGCGCATACGGGAGATAGCTGCCTTGCTGCTCGTGGATCGAGCGCGTGCGCAACTGGACCTCGTTGGTGGGCAGCCAAGTCTGCACATGAGCTTTACCGGTAATCCCGGCACCGGCAAGACTACGGTAGCGCTGCGTATGGCCGAACTTCTCGCTCGGCTTGGTTACATTCGACAGGGCCATGTCGTTGCAGTGACACGAGATGATCTCGTTGGTCAATATATCGGCCATACTGCGCCAAAGACGAAGGAGGTCCTCAAGCGCGCGATGGGCGGCGTGCTCTTCATCGATGAAGCCTACTATCTCTTCAAGCCAGAGAACGAGCGAGACTATGGCGCCGAGTCGATCGAAATCTTACTCCAAGTCATGGAGAACCAGCGTGATGATCTTGTCGTGATTCTGGCGGGTTACAAGGATCGCATGGACACCTTTTTCAGTTCGAATCCAGGCATGTCTTCGAGAATCGCCCACCATATCGACTTCCCGGACTATTCCATACAGGAGTTACTGGCTATCGCGAAGTTGATGTTGGCTGCGTGGCAGTACCGGTTCTCGGATGAGGCGCAGGAGGTCTTTGCACGCTACCTCGAATTGCGCATGACCCAGCCGAATTTTGCTAATGCACGCAGTGTTCGCAATGCGTTGGATCGGACGCGCTTGCGTCAGGCGAATCGACTTTTTGAACGAAGAGGTAGGTCGGTGACCAAAACTGACCTCATGACGATCGAGCCGGAGGACATCCTCGCCAGTCGTGTCTTTCAAACTTCTCCGTGATATCAAGGGACGGACGAAAGGATAAGGCTCCCTAGTCCGCCGAGTGGCCGGGGGGAGTCTCACCCCCCGGCTCTCACAGATTCCGGACGTGACAGTCTCCCGTCATCCGGCTCGTGTCATCTAGCTGGCAATGCCGTGCGCGTCTGTGACCAGTGGGCAAAGA
>JAJZXI010000053.1 GCA_021806545.1 Actinomycetes bacterium
GCTGGACTCGTCGAGTAACTCTGCCAAGTGGAGGACTTGACGTCGTGGATCTAACTGCGCGATCTGCATTTGGCAGCTGAATCCATCGGCAAGAATCGGGGTGTCGCGGTTCGTCGACGCGATGGCTGGAGCGAGAGCGAGACGGGCGATGTCCATCGAGATGTCAAAATGTTGTGCCTCGAAGCCGAAGTTGCCAGCCACACCACAGCATCCGGCGACCTCGCGAACGTTCTCGATGCCGAGAGCCCGAAGGGCTGCTGTCTGTGAACCTGATCCAAACGCTGAGTACTCGTGGCAGTGCGTCTGCACCGTGACCTCGTGTGGTGGGGTCGTACGCTTCCACTTGGGGTGCCAACCGGCGTCCACCAGTTCGCACACGATGCCAGAGAAGTTGCGGATTCGCTTGGCGACACGAAGTGCAGCATCTGAGTGGACAAGCTTAGGGAGTTCTTGCTTGAGACATGCTGCGCAGCTGGGTTCGATTACTACGATTGGTCGGTGCGTGCCATCGTCAAGGATGGCCGCAGCACGCGAGAGCAATTTCGTAGCAGCGCCAAGCTGGCCGGTCGACACCAGGGTCAGACCGCAACAAACGCTTGAATTACACGTGACGGACTTACCTGATGCATTGAGTACCCGTCGAGCTGCCCTGGCTACCTCCGGGCGAAATCCCTTGGTGAAGGTGTCAATCAACAGCACGATGTCGGTGTCGGCGCTGCTGGGCTGTGGATGTCCATCCTGAGCGAGTGCTCGACGAAGGTCTCGAGCAGAGGCGAACCTGGGTAGTCGGCGTCGGGTGGTGACCCCTCCGAGAGCAGCTACCGGCTTCGCCAAAGGTGAGGAGAGAATTGCGTTCGCCGAAGGTGCGATACGAGCGGTGATACGGAGCCAGTAGGGCAACCAACCCAAGGAGTAGTGCGAGCGTGGCCGCACCCGATGCCGGTAGAAGTGACTAAGGAACTCGGCCTTGTAACTTGCCATGTCGACACCGACGGGACAATCGACGGAGCAGGCCTTACAGGACAGACACAGGTCAAGAGCATCACGCACCTCCGGTGATCGCCAGAGGTTGTCGACGGGTTTGCTGCCGCGTACCATCTCTTGGAGCACGCGTGAGCGACCTCGAGTTGAGTCCTTCTCGTCCTTGGTCGCACGATAGCTTGGGCACATCACGCCGCCGGAGCTGGATCGACAGCGGCCAACGCCAATGCAGCCCTGCACTGCTTTGACGAATGGGTCGGCCTTGTGCCCCACGAGAGGGGAGGTCGACGTAGTGAAGTCATAGCGTGTGGGCCATGGACGTTCAGGAACCCCGTCGAGTGCGAGATTGTCGGTCATGGACTCCGGATCGACCAAGATCCCAGGGTTGAGAATGCCGGCCGGATCCCACAGAGTTTTGAAGGCTACGAATGCATCGATCATCGATGGTGAATACATGATCGACAGTAGTTCACTTCTGGCTCGCCCATCACCATGTTCACCAGAGAGTGAGCCACCGTGCGAAACGACCAGCTCTGCGGCGGCGTGCGCAAAGTCTGCCATCACGGCTCGGCCCGTTGGAGTGCGCAGGTCAAAGGTGACGCGCATGTGCACGCAACCAGCACCGAAGTGACCATACATGACGCTGGCGAGTCCAAACCTGGCCAGCAGTTTTTGTAGATCTAAAAGATAGGGGGCCAGTCGCTTAGGAGCGACGGCAGAGTCTTCCCACCCCGGCCAGGAATCGGCACCATTGGTGAGTCGTGCAGAGAGTCCCGCGCCGTCTTCTCGCACCCGCCAGAGCGATTGTCGCTCCTCGTTCGTTGCGACAATCTGACTCGCGAGAACTCGTCCGCTGTCCTGGAGCGTAGCGAGCAACTCGTCAGCCTTGGCATGTAGTTCGTTGGCGTCGCCTCCATCGAGCTCGACATAGAGCCAGGCCTTGCCCGGCGGTAAGCCCTGGACCGACCGGGAGCCGCGTAGGCGTCGCATAGTGTCGACGATCGCCTCGTCAATACCTTCGACGGCGGCCGGTGCGAAGGTGAGGATCTGAGGGATGTCGAGTGCTGCATCGACAACGTTGAGATAGCCAAGGCTCACGAGTATGGAGGTTGCCTCGATCGGGACCAGCTGCACCGTGGCGCTGACGATGACGGCACATGTGCCCTCGCTCCCTGCAAGTGAACGGGCTACGTCAAAGCCACGCTCCGGTAGAAGGTGTGCGAGGTGAAAGCCGGAGACCTGGCGCGGAATCTGTTCGAGTTCGCTTCGTAGATCTCCGAGGTATTCACCTACGAGCGCATGCAGCCCAGCGGTGAGCGTTGCGGCTCTCTCGGTGGCCAACTGGTCGCCCGTGACAGTGGGATGAAGGCCGGTGCGGGTGGCGGTGAGTTGGAGGCCGTCAGCGGTTACCAGATCCAACGCGATGATGTGATCGGATGTACGCCCGTAGCGAACCGAGTGGTTGCCGCAGGCATCGTTAGCTATTGAGCCACCGAGGGTGGCCCGAGACTTGCTCGATGGGTCAGGCGCAAAGGTCAGTTGATGCTCGGTCTCTGCCGCCACCCGGTCCTGTAGATCGGTGAGAACGATTCCTACCTCAGCGGTCGCCGTATGAGCATCGCGGTCGACTCTGAGCAAGGTGTTCAAGTAGCGAGAGAAGTCGAGAACAAGGCCACTACCGATCGCACCACCGGCCATTGATGTGCCGCCACCACGCGAAGTGACAGGAAGGCGATATTGGTGGCATACTTTGAGCGTGGCGGCCACCTCCCCAACGCTTCGGGGGTAGGCGACGCCGAGTGGCTTGACGCGGTAGTTTGAGGCGTCGTACGCGTACTCGCCAAGACGCCTGGCGGAGGTATCGAGTTCGATCCCAAGTGCTCGCAATGGGGCGGCCCATGAGCCACCACTGGTGGTGTCTGTTGTCAATTCAGCTCCTCACGGGGCGACTTCAGCCGTCGTGGGCTGCTTTGAGCGCTGCCCTAAGTCTGTCGAGTCCGGTCGCGATCTCCTCGGAGGTGACCGTCAGAGGAGGGATGATTCTCACGACATTGCCGAGGGCACCACAGGTCAACAGGAGGAGGTTGTGCTCGACTGCGACCTGCTGCACTGCGGTGGCAAGTCTCTGATTCGGCTCGCCAGCGTCGGTGACAAACTCCATCGCTTGCATCAAACCGAGGCCGCGCACCTCCCCGATGAGCGGGTTGGAGCCCTTCAGCTCGTCGAGCCCTTCGCGAAGTTGTCTGCCCCTGATGGAGGCATTCTCTACCAGGTGCTCATCGTGGATCACCTCCAGGGTTGCCACTGCCGCCGCCGCCGCGACGGCGTTGCCACCGTAGGTACCACCTTGGGATCCTGGCCACGCCTTGCTCATCAATTCGACGGGCGCAGCGATCGCGGATATGGGAAAACCGCTCGCCAACCCCTTGGCGGTGATGAGTATGTCCGGGCTGATGGAGCTGTGTTGGTGCCCCCAGAATCTTCCGGTACGCCCGACGCCAGCCTGGACCTCATCGAGGATGAGGACGATGTCGTGGTGGTTGGCTCGCTCGCGCAGTCCCTCGAGGAATCGTGGTGGGGCGGGAAGGTACCCGCCATCACCCAGCACCGGCTCCACGATGAACCCTGCGGTGTCCGCCGGCGAGGAGATGGTCTGGAGCAGGTAGTCGAGTTCGCGTAACGCGAAGTCGATGGCCGTCTCCTCGTCCCACCCGTAGCGGAATGCGTAGGGGAACGGTGCGATGTGCACTCCGCCCATGATCGGGCTAAACCCTGAACGGAATTTGGTACCTGCGCTCGTGAGCGCGGCCGCGGCGACCGTTCGACCGTGAAAGCCCCCGTGAAAGGCGATGATATTTGGTCGCCCGGTAGCCATCCGGGCAAGGCGGATGGATGCCTCTACGGCTTCAGATCCGGAGTTTGCGTAGAAGATACTGTCCAGCGTGGGCGGCAGAACCTCCCCCAATTTTTCCGTCAGCGAGATCAGCGGTAGGTGCATGACCGTCGTGTATTGAGCGTGGATGATCTTGCCAGTCTGCTCCCTGGCGGCAGCGACCACACGAGGGTGGCAGTGCCCTGTGCTGGTAACCCCGATCCCAGTGGTGAAGTCGAGGTACCTCTCTCCTTCGGTGCTCCAGATCCAGCTGCCCAGTGCGTGGTCTACCACCACGGGAGTTGCTTGTTTCAATAGCGGGCTGAGTGCGGTCATTGGTATCTCCTGTGCTAGAGCGGCGGTAATTGGAGATTCTATAGGCGACCGCCCGTATCGTCAAGCCGGATTGTTGACAATCCGACGATAGGCCATATACTGTCCATGCGTGTAGCGATGATTGGTCGGCGCCAATGGCTGTTTCACCGTGGCGCTGGTTCGATCGGATCAGGATGGGTACGTCTGAACATGGGTAATAGCTCGTCGATATCATGTGGACGGGTGGGATTGTTAAGAGATTGTTGAGCGGGCGAGGAGGGTGAGTGTCGTGGGTTAGATTGGGCTGAAGCAAATCAAATATCCGGTAGGATTGTTGACAATCCTACTGTAGCTTGATATACTGAGACGTCAAGAGAGATCACGGTTCCACAGCGAGGCGGGCGTGATGGCTCTGGAAAGGATCGAGTAGCGCGATGGGCTCTGGGGTGGTAGTCCTTACGGAAGACGAGATCCGTGAGCTGGTAGATCTCGATCTCGAACTGGTCGACGCGATCGAGGATGGCTTTCGAGTCCTCGCCCTCGGCGATGTCGCAACACCTCCTCCCATGATGTTCACGCTAGATGCCGACAATGAGGTCGACGTGAAAGCGGTTTGGGTTCCGTCATGGGGGGATCTTTCTCTCAAGGTAGCCACTGGCTTCTTTGGAAATCCAGCCAAGGGGTTGCCAAGTGGCAATAGCATTCTGCTTTTGTTGGATGCGACGACCGGCCAGACGCGCGCAGTGTTGGTTGAGGGTGGCTATCTCACGGCGCTGCGGGCTGGGGCAGCGGGTGCGATCGCCGCCAGATCGTTGGCACCCAGGAGGGTAGCATCCGCGGGTATCGTAGGCACCGGAGAACTGGCTCGGGTGCACGCTCGAGCATTGCTGCTCGCCGTCGCACCGGAGTCGATGACGGTATTTGGGCGTCATCGAGAGCGAGCGGATGCCATGATCGAGGAGCTCAGAGGCTACACCGACATCCCCCTGGTGCGAGCCGAGAGCATCCAAGAGGTTGTCCAAGCCAGTGACGTCGTGGTCACCTGTACCTCTGCACGCGAGATATTGGTGCACGCGCAGTGGGTGCACCCTGGGATGCACATTAGTGCCGTTGGTGCTGATGCACCTGGCAAACAGGAGTTGGATCCTGAAATTCTGCGTCGAGCTGATCGGGTGGTGTGTGACCTACGATCTCAAGCCCTCGCACAGGGTGAGTGCCAATATGTCACCGATGCGAGCAGGTCCGACGATGCCTCGTGGTTGACCGAACTTGGTGACGTCGTCGCTGGCAAGGCACCGGGTCGGCTCCGCGACGAGGAGCTAACGGTCTGCGACCTCACCGGCGTTGGCATGCAAGATGCCGCCATTGCTCGATATGTCCTGGCCAAGGTGCTCGGCACGAGTGATTCCGCTACGACACAGCAAGGAGGGTCACGTGTCGTCACTTGATGACCGATCAGCATCGAGCTCGGTTCCAGGAGCGAACGGGAGGCGTCAACACGGACGCTTGGAGATCGACGGTGAACGCCTCGGCATCGGAACGCTCGCGGTTTGGGCGGGAGAGGATGAGATTCTCCCTCATGGCGCTACACAGGTGCCGGTGGTACACAGTGTTTCGTTCGGGTATGCAGACGTTGATGAGTGGGCTGAGGTGGCTCTTGGCCATCGGCAGGGTCATATCTACTCCAGGAACTCCAATCCGACGGTTGACGTCCTCGAGGAGAAGGTGCGCGTACTCGAAGGTGCCGATGCCTGCACCAGTTTCTCGACCGGGATGGCGGCAATTACCGCGAGTGTCCTCGCTCTAACCTCGAGTGGTTCTCGAGTCGTGAGCATCACCGACACCTATGGGGGTACCTCGAAGCTCTTTCTCGAGATTCTGCCTCGTTTTGGCATCGAGGTGGTTCTCTGTGAGACGGCGGATCACCATGCGATCGAGCGTGAGATCGATCGGGGAGCGGATCTCGTGTACCTGGAGAGCCCGACGAATCCCACGTTGAAAATTCTCGATATCGCACGCCTGAGTGCGAGCGCACACTCTCACGGTGCAAAGGTGATCGTGGACAACACGTTTGCAACGCCAATCAACCAGAATCCGTTGTCGTTGGGGGCGGACCTCGTGATTCATAGCGCGACGAAGTATCTCTCAGGCCATGGGGACGCCCTGGGCGGGGTCGTGTGTGGATCCCGGGCCCTCGTCGATGAGATCTTTCGATTTCGCGAGATCACTGGTGCAAGCCTGCACCCAGAGTCCGCGTACCTGATCATCCGGGGAATGAAGACACTCCAGTTGCGGGTCGCACGTCAGAACGCGAGTGCAATGAAAATCGCCCGCTTTCTCGAGGATCACGAGGAGGTGGAGCAGGTGTTTTATCCGGGTTTATCGACACATCCCAACCACAACATCGCCGCCATCCAGATGCGTGGGTTTGGTGGGATGGTGACATTTTCGGTGGTCGGGGGCTTCGAGCGGGTGCGGACGCTCCTGCCTCGGCTACGGCTAGCCCATCGTGCGGCAAATCTCGGCTCTGTCGAGACGCTGGTTGGACCCCCAAGGACGACGAGCCACGTGGAGCTCAGTGCCGACCAGCGTCGCTCGCTCGGTATTTCGGAGGGACTGATACGCTATTCGGTAGGCATCGAGGATCCGGAGGATCTGATCGCGGATCTCCAGGGTGCGTTGCGCGATTCTGGTGTGCGTGATCGAGGGGTATCGCTGTCCGACGGGTCCGTTGCACCGAACGCAGGGGAGCGGTGATGATCAACGCCGACCATTTTCGGGACTCAGCACGCGCTGACGGCGAGCTCGCGCGCAGGCTCCGCACGAGATCAGCAGAGCTCGTTCCGCAGCTGATCGAGTGGCGACGCTACCTCCACACCATTCCCGAGCTCGCCTTTGAGGAGTATGAGACGGCCGCGTTCATCGTTGCAAGGCTCAGTGAAATGGGTGGCTTTGTCATCCGTGAGCAGGTCGGGGGCACGGGGGTCGTCGCGGACCTGCAGGTTGGTCAGGCTCCAAAGATTCTGCTCCGCGCGGACATGGATGCCTTGCCGGTGACGGAGGTCAACGAAGAGAACTGGGCGTCGCGGAACCTGGGGTTGATGCATGCGTGTGGCCACGATGCGCACATGGCGATGCTGCTGGGCGCCGCGCGTTTGCTGAGCGAGCTCGTGAATGAGGGCTACGATGACCTCAACGTACGGCTGCTCTTCCAGCCGGCCGAGGAGGCTGCAGGACCGGACGGCGTCAGTGGCGCCCTCAGAACCATCGAGGACGGTGCGCTCGCCGATGTGGATGCCTCGCTCGCAATGCACGTGGAGCCGGCGCACGAACTCGGTGTTGTGCGCCTGGGGTCTGGGTATGTGATGGCAAGCGTTGACACCTTCACCGGAGTGATTCGCGGAGTTGGTGGACACGCAGCGCGTCCCGAGGAGACCGTGGACCCCTTCTGGTTGTTGACGCCGGTGCTCAGCGCTATCCAGGGGATCGTCGGTCGCCGGATCTCGCCGTTGGAGTCAGCCGTCGTCTCGCTCTGCCACGTGATGGGCGGTGACATCGGCAATGTGATTCCAAGTGACGTCATGCTCGAGGGCACGATGCGCAGCTTCCGGCCCGAGGTTCGTGAGCGACTCTATCAGGAGCTCGAGGCCGCCTTCGATTTGGCCCGAGATCTTGGCGGCGAGGTCGACCTGGATATTCGGGCAGAGAGCCCACCGTTGTACAACGACGAGGGGGTGCGAGCAAAGCTCTTGACCGCGATCGCGAGCCTCGAGCTCGGGGATCAGATTCTCGATGGCCCGTACGGGCTCATGGGAGAGGATTTTGCTGAGTTTGCTGCGAGGGTGCCATCGGCGATGGTGATGTTGGGCTGTGCGCCGGAGGTAGGCGCCGCCAGCCTCCACTCCCCGACGTTTGGCATCGACGAGCGAGTGTTGGAGCGGGGCGCGGCGCTGTTGGCGTTCGGCTCCGCCACGGTGGGGCGACTGTAGTACGACGTCGTCCCCATGGTGCAAAGAAGGGAGGTAATTCGACCGGTTCGGCCAGGTGGTAGGAGTTATCGGAGAGTTCGTGATGAGCTTTAGCTGTGAAAGATTGGAAGGTAGGGGGAAGAGGATATGAGAAATAGTGCTCGGTTACGGAAACAAGGCTCGCGAAGAGGCGCATTGCGCGTCGGGGGCGCACTCGCGCTGGCGGGTGTCGTTCTGGCAGCGTGCGGGAGCAGTGCTGCCGCTAGCACGACAAGTGGGTCGAGTCATGCTACTGGTCTGCTCGCCAAGGTCGAGTCAAGCCATCAATTGGTCATCGCAATGTCTGCATTTGCGCCTGAGGACTACCAGAACTCCTCGGGGCAATGGACCGGCTATGACCCGGCGATTCTATCGGCCTTTGCCAAGACGTTAGGGGCAAAGCTGGTCATCGATGCGATACCGTTTGCTGCTTCGGTCGAGGCAGTGGCGACGCATCGAGCGGATATCACGGTCGACATCTACTACACGAAGAAGCGTGCTCAGGTGATCTCCTTCAGTCGGCCGATGCTCAATTACAACGACGTGGTGGCGGTGAACAAGTCCAATCCCCAGGTCAAGAAGGATACCGTGGCGGCGCTGACAGGGAAGAACATTGCAGTGGTCACTGGTTCTGAGGAAGTTGCTGAAGCGAACAAGACTCCCAAGGCTACGGTAACCCAATACAGCAATATCGAGGAGTCATTCCTCGCGCTGTCGAGTGGGCGGGTGGCGGCCGACTATCAGCCAGACGTCGACGTGTCGTGGGCGATTCACAAGAACCCGTCGCTCGACATCAAGATTCTTGGGCCTATGCCAAGCTCGCTTGCGCCGCCGGTGGCGAGCCTGCGGGGTTACTATGGCGTTCCGAAGGGCTCTTATGGCAAGGAGTTCCTCGCAAAACTCAACGCCTACCTCAAGAAGATTGAGTGCAACGGTACAGAGCAGAAAATGATCGACAAGTTCGGTATGAATAGTCCAATCTACCTTCAGGGGCTGTGCTCGGCGGGGAACACCTATGCCAGTTAGCGAGTCTGTCTAGTACCCTTGGGGAGGGATTGTCAATGACCGTTCAACTAGCGAGCATATTGGGGCTCTGGGGATCGTACCTGCCGTCTTTCATGCGTGGTTTAGTGATCACGATGGAGATCACTGGCCTCGGGCTGGCGGTGGCGGTCGTTCTTGGTGCAATCCTTGCCGGCTTCAAGCTCTCGAAATTCAAGGCACTCCGTGTCATCGCAACGGTGTACGTTGATATCATCCGCTCGATTCCGGTCCTCGTTTTGCTGTTTCTGGCGTATTACGGGCTTGGACAGCTCGGTCTCACGCTGTCGGGAATCGCCTCAGCCACCGCTGCGTTAGGAGCGTTCTACGCGGCGTTGTTGTGCGAGATATTTCGTGGAGGCGTTCAGGGAGTTGAGAGGGGACAGAGGGAGGCTGCCGATGCTCTTGGCCTTGGTAGGGTTTCGGGATTTGTCCGCGTCATTTTGCCGCAGGCTGTCCTGAGAATTCTTCCACCGTCAACGAATCAGTTGAGCAACATCATCAAGGACTCCTCGCTGGTCGTGACGATTGGTGTTGCTGATCTCATGGCGCGATCGTATGAGGCGTCGGCGACCACCTTCGAGCCGATGGACATGTTCGTACTAGCAGGCTTGATCTATATGGCCTTGTACTTAGTTATCGCGCGGGCGATAGGAAGGTGGGAGTTGAATGTCCAGCGACGTCGTGGTTGAACTCGATGGAGTACGCAAGTGCTTTGGTCCACGTGTGATTTTCGATGATGTCTCGCTGTCGGTACACCGTAGCGAGGTGGTGGCGGTGATTGGGCCGAGCGGCGCGGGCAAGAGTACGCTCATTCGGTGTATCAATCAGCTCAATACCTTCGAAAAAGGGGTTATCAGGGTCCTGGGCCACGAGGTGTATGGTACCGAAGAGGGTAGGCCTCCCCTGCGACGCGATGATTTGCGGCGACTGCGTACCGAGATTGGCATGGTATTTCAGACATTCAATCTGTTTCCACATCTCTCGGTGATGAAGAATGTCATGTTGGCGCCCCAGCGTGTCAAGGGTCGCAGTGAGGCAGAGGCGGCCGCACAAGCACAGGAGTTGCTCGAGATGATCGGATTGAGCCATCGCAAAGACGCCTATCCGCGGCAGCTCTCGGGTGGCGAGCAGCAACGGGTGGCGATCTGTCGTGCGCTCGCGATGGAGCCAGAGGTCATGCTCTTTGACGAGCCGACATCGATGTTGGATCCAGAGCTCGTTGGGGAGGTGCTCGCAGCGATACGTCGGCTGGCGGTCGATGGCATGACGATGATTTTGGTTACCCACGAGATGATGTTCGCCAAGGAGATCGCCGACACGGTCGTGGTGGTTGCGGATGGAGGGATCGCGGAGATGGGACCCGCCAAGGAGGTGTTGAGCACTCCAAAGACGGAGCGAGCTCGCAGTTTTCTCGAGCGCGTTCTGCTCCACACAGGAGGCGATACCGGGCCGCAAGCGGCAGCGTCCGAAGGAGGATTCGACGCCGCCTCCGGAGGGTTTGATGACCCAACGCTGTCGTGGAGTCGTGAGGTGGATGAGAAGGGGCTTCGATGAGCGCGATCACGCTCTACACCGGCGCGATGCTTCAGGGGGCAGTGATAACCCTCGAGCTTACCGCGGGTGCCACGGTGGTGTCGCTCATAGCTGGCGCCGCCGGAGCGGTCGGCAGGCTCTACGGCCCCCGAACACTCAAGGCATTCATTTTTGGCTATGTGGAGACGATTCGTGGTCTGCCAGCGATACTTCAGCTCTTCATCCTCTACTTTGGTTTGACGCAGTTTGGTATCGATGTGCCGGCGTATTGGGCTGCCTTCATTTGGCTGTGCCTGTATGGTACCGGATACGCGATCGAGATATTTCGAGCTGGCCTTCAAGGTATTCCTGAGGGCCAGCACGAGGCGACGGCGGCGCTTGGCCTCACACGATTTGAGGCAATGCGCAGAGTGATAATCCCGCAGGCATGGGTGGCAATGCTGCCTGCGCTCACGAATTTTGTGGTGCTTGAGTTGAAGAACACCACACTCGTATACTTTATTGGCGTCCAGGATATTATGTTCCACGCCCGTCTAGGTGTGAGTAACAGCGGACAGCCATTGGCGATATACGGGATTGCCGCGCTGATCTATATCGTTCTGAACGGGACGATATCTCGGGTTGGAGGCATTTTGGAGAAGCGGGCAGCGATCGCCAGTTGAGCCTATTGCCATGGGAGGTGGGACTTGATTGCGCTGGGGCATCTCGTTCGACAGTGCATACCCCAGCGCAGGGAAGGGACGGAAGGTGATGGCTGAGTCGAGCGCTGGGTCAGTGGCCCAGCCAATGGGAGAGCGCGGGTTACCATTTGAAGAGGATGAGTACCGACGGCGCTGTGCGTCGGTCAAGGCATCGATGGAGCGACGCGGGCTCGACGTCTTGATCGTGGTCGATCCGAGCAACATGTTCTATCTGACGGGATATGACGGCTGGTCGTTCTATCTTCCGCAGGCCGTGGTGCTCTTGGCCACAGATGATCAGCCGCACTGGATAGGACGCCCGCAGGACCAGTACGGCGCGACACTGACTACCTGGTTGGATGCGGATCATATTCGGGGTTATTCGGAGAGGCTGGTGCATGCACGCGACGGGCATCCGATCTCTTCGGTTGCAGCCCTGGTGCGTGAGGCGCGTGCCGATAGCGGGCGAATTGGGCTCGAGATGGATGCCCATTACTTCACAGCGCGAGCGTTCGAACTGCTCAGACTCGCGCTACCCAAGGCGGAGCTGGTCGACTCCGAGGAGCTGGTGAACTGGTGCAGGGTGATCAAGACCGCGCCCGAGATCACATACTTGCGCAGGGCGGCCAAGGTCGCAAGTGCGGCGATGGCAGTGGCGATTGAGACGATCGCCCCCGGGGTGCGCGAGTGCGACGCCGCAGGTGCCATCGTGAGGGCACAGTATCAGGGCGTGGACGGTATAGTTGGGGACTATCCGGCAATCGTGCCCTTGATCCCTTCGCAGGAACGGGCACTCGCTGCGCATCTGACCTGGACGGATCGCCGCTACGAAGAGGACGATGTGGTGAATCTCGAGCTGTCAGGATGTGTCCATCGCTACCATGCGCCCCTTGCGCGCACGCTGTGTCTCGGTCGTCCCTCGAACGATTTGGATCGTCTGGGTCACGCTGTTCAAGAGGGATTGGATGCCGCAATAGCTGCGATCCGCCCTGGTGAGACTGCGGAGGGGGTAGAGGCTGCGTGGCGCGTTGCCTTGGAGCGCAACGGATACACAAAAGAGAGCAGGCTGGGCTACTCGGTAGGCGTCGGCTACCCCCCGGACTGGGGTGAGCACACCATCAGCCTGCGATCGGGCGACACCACGGTGCTCGAGGCTGGAATGGTGTTTCATGTGATCGGGGGGATGTGGCTCCAGGATCAGGGTCTGGAGCTGAGCGAAACGGTGGTCGTGACCGAACGTGGGTCCGAGGTCCTGACGAACTTCAAGAGGAGCCTGCTCGTCAAGGAGTCGCCAATGTCTCAGACGTCGGCGACTCGACGCGATGAGGTGATGGTCGCGCAACAGGGTGCACCGACATCGGTTGGTCAACGCGGTCATCAGCAATCGCATGCTCTTGGCATCGCTGACGTGGATGCGGCGCGTACTCGGCTGTCGTCTTTTTCTTCGCCTACTCCCGTTGTGGCATTCGATGAGTTGTCCAGGCGGCTGGGTGCGCAGGTCGTGCTCAAGATGGAGAGTATGAGCGATGTGGGCAGCTTCAAGTGGCGTGGCGCGCTCAACAAGATGCTCTCCTTGCCAGATGAGGTTGCCAAGCGAGGTGTCATCACCTTCTCCACGGGAAATCATGGGGTCGCGGTGGCCGAGTGGGCCAAGCGTTTAGGAATTCCGGCGCAGGTGTGCGTCCCTAGAGATGTCGGGGGAGCAAAGTTGAGGCGCCTTCGGGAGTTAGGGGTTACGATCGACATGGAGTCCCCTGATCAGGAGAGTGCCGCGATGCGCTGTGATCAGCTGGCACAAGCGAGCGCGCTGACCGTGATTCCCCCGTTCGATGACCCTGATGTAATCGCCGGTCAAGGCACCATTGGGTTGGAAATCCTCGCTCAGGTACCAGATGTCGAGGTCATCGTCGTACCGGTGTCGGGTGGCGGTTTGCTCTCAGGGATTGGATTAGCGGTGCTCGCGAGGCGGCCAGATGTACGTGTCATCGGGGTAGGCGCACACAATGCTCCGGCGATGTATGCCAGCGTCCAGGCTGGTCGACCGGTTGTAGTCGACGAGTCGACAACGCTGGCAGACAGCCTCCGTGGCGGTCTCGGTGCCGCGAACCGCTACACGTTCAACCTGGTGAAGGACCTAAAGATCGAGATGGCTCAGGTGTCTGAGATTGAGATCGCGACGGCGATGCGCCTCTTGTTTGCGGAGTCAGGCCTTGTGGTCGAGGGAGCGGGTGCCGTGGGTCTTGCAGCGTTACTCGGCGCGAAGTTGGATATCGCGGGCAAGCGGGTCGTTGTGGTAGTAAGCGGGCGCAATGTGGATAACGATCAGATCTCGGACCTGCTCCGAGGGGCATGAAGGCGGGTGCCGCGGCGCGTCGTTGAACCGCCGGGCCAATGTGGACATGGGCGTCTTATGAGTTATTGAGGACGTCGCCCTGTGCCTCTAGAAGAACTCCTAGTCGTCGGGCGGCATCCTTCATATGCTCGGTGATCAATTGCAGGGCGAGAGCCTTGTCGCGCCTTTGTATGGCGTCGAAGATGTGATTATGCTCCTCGACGAGATCTTCGGTCGCCTGGTAAACGTCTTCGAGTGCGAGAATGCAGATCCGGCTCTCAAGGATCAAGGTGTCGAGCATACGGACAAGGCGGGGCGAGGAGGTGGCTTTGACGAGCTGCTGGTGGAACTGGGCATCGAGGGAGGCTACGGTTGACCAGCGCGTCCCCTTGACCGCGGTATTCATACGCCGTAGCACGCGCTCCAGAGCCTGAGTCTCCGTGACGTTGTTTTCGATGAGCGTGGTGACGGCCGCGGATTCAATGGCTTGCCGAGCCAGGTAGATGTCAGCGACGTCGCCCGCGTCGAACTTTGGAACGAACACTCCACGATTTCGTACCTCGGTCAGTATGCCCTCCTGCACGAGTCGCTGTAGCGCTTCTCGGACCGGTCCGCGGCTCACTTTGAGTCTGATGGCGAGTTCAGACTCAGCGAGCTGTGAACCTGGCCCCAAAGCGCCAGCCATCAGAGCCTCACGAATCTGAGTGGCGATCATCCCTGCGGTTGATTCGGTGTGCACGGGTTCGAATGTCGCGACAACATCAGAGCGTTTGCGACTCGCAGTCTTGGGTTTGGAGATGGTGGCAGCCGCTTGGGATAGCTCCGACTCGTCATCGCTTGCGTGTCGGTTGTTCTGTGGTCCTGGTTCCTTTGCCACTAGCTGCACCTCACTTGCATCGGTTGGATCGACATGGGTTCGTGGTTCACTTCGAGGCTCCTTTGTCGCCACGGTATGGCGTTGGCACCAGTGTGTCACGCGGTGGTCAATAATGTAGACAATCCTACAATAGTATTATAGGCTTGGTTGGTATGGAAGATGTAGGAAAAAATATCATCGACGATCGAGCGGGCCTGAATGAGCAATCGATCGTCGTCGTACGTGATGGCGAGGATCCCCCTGAGGACTGCTTGGCGATTCTCGCGAACGAGGCTCGGCCACTCCTGATATCGGGGCACGAGTTGGGAGACGTCATTGGCGAAGCCGAGATCCTGTTTGTGTGGCCATTTGCGGTTCCCTCCTTGCAGAGCAATTGGGCCAGAGCGAAGCGGCTCAAGTGGATTCAAACGGCGACTGCCGGCGTTGACGGACTGATGTTCCAGGAGCTGCGGGAGAGCGAGGTGTTGGTGACGAATGCCCGCGGGGTTTTTGAGTCCGCGATCGCTGAGTACACGCTCGGTCTTTTGCTGATGTTCACCAAGGACCTCCTCAGGACGGTGAGGCTACAGCAAGCGTGTCTGTGGCGGCACCGGGAGACTGCGAGACTCGGTGGTGCGAGACTGCTGGTCGTAGGGGCGGGTCCGATAGGACGCGAGGTTGGACGCCTCGCTCAGCGCCTTGGGGTTGACGTGGAGATCGTGGCTCGACGGCGACGAGAGGGCGATCCTGATTTTGGCACGGTGCGAGCGATCGAAGAGCTACATGACGCTTTGGGTGGCGCGGATTTTGTCGTGGTGGTGACACCCCTCACCGAGGGCACGCGGGGTCTCATAGATCGTGATGCCATTCGGGCAATGAAGCCCGGGGCGTATCTGATCAACGTGGGGCGTGGCGCGGTGGTAGACGAGGATGCACTCCTGGTTGGACTGCAAAGCGGTCATCTTGCCGGGGCAGCACTGGACGTATTTGAGCATGAACCACTCGCGGTTGATCACCCGTTTTGGTCGAGGCCGGATGTGATCGTGTCGCCGCACATGTCCGCAGATGCAACCGGATGGCAGAGGTTAGCGACCTCGGTGTTTGTCGAGAACCTACGGCGGTGGCGCAGAGGTGACGCCCTGCTCAACCGCGTGGACAAGCGCAGCGGGTATGGTGGCGCCTCGGGAGCAGATTGATGTCGCTGTTGTTCGTAGCGGTGCTGACAGCCAGGTGATATACGAGGAGGCGTCGTTGGGCGACTAAGCGCACGGAGTCTGAGAGACCTGGGTTTGATACCTGGGTAGGGAGGGGCATCCATCCTTGGGTCGATTGCCGAGATAGGCTCCGCATTGGGTAGCGATCATGCACTCGGCGTGGTTGACCAACCGGGAGCACAAGCCCCATCTGCAAGGGCGGGGTCAAGCGACCTCGATTACATTCCAAAGTCAATGCTGTTTGACCCTCGACCAATAACACAAGCATGAGCATCCGCGAGCGCCTCTACCC
>JAJZXI010000054.1 GCA_021806545.1 Actinomycetes bacterium
GCTGGTCGTATTGATTCTGGTGCCGCTGGTCATCACCGGAGCGACCTTCACGACGATCGCGGTCTATTGCCTCATGTACATGGGGATCGCGACGGCCTGGAACTCCTTCAGCGGATTTTCGGGTTATGTCTCGCTTGGGCACGCCGTGTTCTTTGGTGTCGGTGCCTACACGATGGCTCTGGTGTCGACGCATCTGAACATGAGTGGTGGCCTCTCGATGTTCGCCCTGTTGCCGCTGGCCGGCCTCGTCGCAGCCATCATCGCGATCCCCTATGGCTACATTGCGCTGCGCACACGCCGCCACACCTTCGTGGTGATCACCATTGCGTTTTTCTTCATCTTCCAACTGCTGGCGTTCAACTTGAACTTCACCGGCGGATCTGCCGGAGTGGTGCTGCCGAACGGCCAGTTCAGTGCGAGCGACTACAACAACCCCTTCTACTACGCCTGCCTCATCGTGTTGGTGCTGACCGTCGCGGTGACGATCGGTATCCGACGGTCTCGATTTGGTCTGCAACTCTTTGCGATTCGTGATGATGAGGATCGGGCTCGTAGCCTTGGGGTCAAGGTCAGCCGGGTCAAGATCATTTCGTTCATGATCTCCGCGATACCCGTTGCGATGATGGGGGCGGTGTGGGCGTTCTTCATCGGTCAGATCTATCCACAGTTTGCCTTCAACCCTGCACTCGATGTCACGATTGCGCTCATGGCGTTCCTCGGTGGCTTTGGAACGATTGCGGGTCCGCTGCTCGGGGCGTTAGTGCTCGAAGCGCTGCAACGATATCTCAACCTGTATTTGGCGAATGCAGATCTGTACCTGGTGATCTATGGGGTCCTCTTCCTCATCGTCATCTCGTTCCTCCCTGAGGGAATCCTGCCCTCGGTCGGTGGACGTCTACGCCGGCGACGCCTGCGAGCCGATGCTAGTTCGTCGGTGGTGAGCGGGGAGCCCTCAACATGACGACGGATACGTTGCTCGAGGTACGCGGTCTGCATCGGTCCTTTGGAGGGGTGACAGCGCTCGCGGGATGCACTCTCGAGGTGATGAGCGGCAAGATCAATGGACTCATTGGCCCGAACGGATCCGGCAAGACGACCATGTTCAACATCGTCACCGGCTACGAGCGCTGCGACGATGGCGATGTCCTCTACCAGGGTACATCGATACGCAATCGAACCCCTGAGGCGATCTTTGCCCTCGGCATCGGGCGAACGTTTCAGCTCACCCGGATTTTCGGGCGTCTTAGTGTGCTCGACAACATGCTGGTAGCCACCCAACGCAAGGAGTCTTGGGTACGGAGCATGCTCCGCCCGACGGGGTCGGCGAGCGAACGAGACCATGCGATGGAGCTCTTGGACTTCGTCGGACTCGCACGGCTTGCCGGAGAGCTTGCGGGCTCGTTGTCCTATGGGCAACGCAAGCTGCTCGAACTCGCCTACGTCCTGGTAGCTGATCCCCAACTGATTCTGCTCGACGAGCCCGCGGGCGGCGTGAACCCGTCGCTAATCAACCAACTGAGCGAGAAGATCACCGAGCTCAACCGGCAGGGCAAGACCTTCTTGGTGATCGAGCACAACATGGAGTTTGTGATGGGCATCTGTCACTCGGTCACGGTGATGAGTTATGGTTGTGTGATCGCGGCTGGGCCCCCTGAGATCGTCCGTACCGACCCCAAGGTGCTCGATGCGTATCTCGGAGGTACAGAGGAGGATGACGATGACGAGTCCTGAGCGCTCCGTGCAAACGCAGCCATTGCTCGAGCTGCGAGGCGTCGTTGCCGGATATGGTGGCGGGGATATCCTCAAGGGGGTCACCTTTCGAGTCGAGGGGGGAGGCATCACCTGCATCGTCGGCCCCAATGGTGCCGGGAAGTCGACTCTGCTCAAGGCGATCAGCGGGTTGGTCAAGCCTCGAGAGGGCGATATCCTCTTCGAAGGACGCTCGTTGTTGAACAGCACGCCACGACAGATCCTTCAGGCCGGCATCGTGCAAGTTCCCCAGAACCACAGCCTCTTCAAGAAGATGACGGTGCGAGAGAACGTCGAGTTCGGTGCGTTTTTGCTCAAGGACCGCGACCTGATCAGACGCCGTTTCGATGAGATTGCCGAGCAGTTCCCCATCGTGATCGAGCGAGGCAAGGAGAAGGCGGGAAGCCTTTCGGGTGGTCAACAGCGGCTGGTCGAGTTCGCACGCTGTCTCATGCTGGACCCTCGCATCGTGATCCTGGATGAGCCATCGATGGGTCTAGACCCGGTGACCCTAAAGCGAGTCTTCCTAACGGTGCACCAGATGAGCGCAAGTGGTAGGACGGTGCTGCTCGTCGAGCAGAATGCCAAGGCAGGGCTTCGCCTGGCAGATCATGGCATCGTCCTGGAGAACGGCTTGGTACGACTCACCGGCACCGGTCGCCAGGTGCTCGAGCATCCGGAGATCGGAGCTCTCTACTTGGGGGGTGCTGTCGTCGGGAGCGGGCAATGAGCACAGTCGCCTTGTGTTCGCAGCCGCGTGTGACTCAGACGGAAAGTCGCTGATGTCCCAGGGAGGACACGGTCGAGATCGGGTCGTGGATGTCCATGCCCATTTTGCCCCGTTGACCAGCGGCACACCGCTGGGAGCAGATCCCTTCATCGACCGCAGCGGCGCGAGTGCGGTGGTCCAACTCCACGGTCATCCCATCGATTCGATCGTGCGAGAGGTCGGCGACCCCGGGCTCCTCCTCGAGCAGGAGTCGGCCATCGGGATCGACGTGGTGATTCTCTCGCCGTGGGTGGCCCTGTTGCCCCAGCACGAGGAGCCGGGTCCTGCCGAGGCGATGTGTCAGCGCCTCAACGAGGCGATGGCTCGAACCGTTGGGGACGACCCTCGGCTCGCGGGTATGGCGGCTGTTCCCATGATCGATCCGCGACGAGCGATTCGCGTGCTCAAGGAGGCGTTGGAATCGGGGCTGAGCGGCGTTGAGATCGTACCGACCGTTGGTGGCGCCTTCGTCGGTGATGACCGGTTTGAGCCGTTCTTCGCGGCCGCTGCTGAGATGGGTGCCCCGGTCTTCATTCACCCGAGCAGTCGGGGAATGGGGATCGACGCCTTGCGGGGCGGGTACCTCTGGAATGCGGTGGGAAACCCAGTCGAGACCGCAGTCGTGGCCGCACAGCTGGTACTCAACGGCCTACTCGAGCGTTATCCCAACCTTCACATCGTCCTCGCACACGCGGGAGGTGTATTGCCTGCAGTCTTTGGGCGGGTCGACCACGCGTACGCAGTACGCCCCGAGCCGAGGGCGCGCCTGAGCGAGCCGCCGAGTCGTTCATTTGCCAGGCTGTACTATGACACGATCGCGCATGGTCGCCGTGAGCTCGCGTCGCTCCTGGAGGCGGTGGGGCCAGCGCAGCTGCTCTTTGGCACCGACCATCCATTCGATATGGGGGACTACGCCCAGCGCTCGATGCTAGAGAGCCTCGGACTGACACCCGGGGACCTCGATGCGATACTCGGCGGGACCGCGGCGAGACTCTTTGGCCTTTCCAGTAGCAGCAACGATCGTGGTGAGGCCTCGGGAAAAGGAAAGGAGAAAGGATGACGGAGTTCCACTTCGATGGACTCGTCCCTGCACCAGGGAGGATGGGCGTCGATTTCGAGGAGCGGGTGGATTTCGATCGCCTGCGCGCGTATCGACTGGCCAGGGCCAAGGAGGCGCTGGCGAACTCGGAGCTTGGTGCGTTGTTGTGCTTCGACGTCAACAACATACGCTATATCACCTCGACGCAGATAGGTGAGTGGGTTCGGGACAAGGTCTGTCGCTACACGCTCTTGACTAGGAGTTCGGAGCCCGTCCTGTGGGACTTCGGCTCGGCCGCCAAGCATCATCGTCTCTATGCGCCATGGCTCGAGCCGGACAACTCCCGAGCTGGCATGCTCGGGCTGCGGGGCTCGGTGGCGCCGGATGCGGGCTTCATGGATCGTGCAGCACTCGAGATCAAATCGTTGCTCGATGACGCCGGGGTGGGGAATGCGCCGATCGGCGTCGATATCGTCGAGGTGCCGATGATGCTGGCGCTGATGCGGGCGGGCATCGACGTGCGAGACGGTCAACAGGTGATGCTCGATGCGCGTCAGATCAAGTCGAGAGACGAGATCCTTCTGCTGTCGAGCTCTGCCGCCATCGTGGATGGCACCTATCAGATGATCTCGGAGATTCTCAAGCCGGGGATTCGAGAGAACGAGGTCGTTGCGCAGGCAAACGAGTTTCTCTATGCTGCGGGCTCAGATGACGTCGAGGCGATCAACGCGGTCTCTGGTGAGCGATGCTCTCCGCACCCGCATAACTTCTCGGATCGGATGATTCGACCTGGCGATCAGGCCTTCTTTGACATCATTCAGTCCTATAACGGCTATCGCACCTGCTACTACCGTACCTTTGGGGTCGGACGAGCGACGCAGTCCCAACGCGATGCCTACACCAAGGCCCGAGAGTGGATCGACGCCGCCATCGCGCTGATCAAACCGGGGGTCAGTACCGATGAGATTGCAAGGGTGTGGCCAAGGGCTACCGACTTCGGCTTCTCAGACGAGATGGAGGCATTTGGCCTGCAGTTCGGGCATGGCCTCGGTCTGGCGCTGCACGAACGACCGATCATCTCCAGGCTCAACTCGCTCGAGAACCCGTTCACGCTCGAGGCGGGCATGGTCTTCGCCCTGGAGACCTACTGTCCTGCCAGTGACGGGTATTCGGCCGCACGCATCGAAGAGGAGCTGGTGGTGACCGACGACGGTGCAAAGGTATTGACGCTCTTCCCTGCGGATGAGCTCTTTGTGGCCAATGAGTACTAAGGCGATGCAGAGAGAGCGAGGAGGATCACGATGACGCAGACAACGACGCCCCAGCTGGTGGAGACCGATGTCAGGCTTCGACTGTTCGAGAGGATGGTCATTCTCCGGCGGTTCGAAAAGCGGGTATATGACCTGTTTTTGCAGGGCTTTGTCAAGGGCACGAGTCACCTCTCGATCGGGCAGGAGGCGATTGCCGCGGGATTCGGCGAGGCGATGCGTTCCGATGATTGGACCTTTGCCACCTACCGCGGACACGCGCATACACTGTCTCGTGGTGTCGACATGGCGCCGGTAATGGCGGAGCTCATGGGGCGCGCCGGTGGGCTGATGGCCGGTAAGGGTGGCTCGATGCACCTCACCAGCGTCGAGCACGGAATGATGGGCTCGTACGCGATTGTGGGCGCGCATCTCCCCATCGCCGTCGGCGCTGCGTTCTCGGCCAAGTACCGCAAGAGCGGGCAGGTGGCGGTGTGCTTCTTTGGTGATGGAACCACCAATATTGGAGCGTTCCACGAGGCCCTGAACTTCGCCGCGGTCTATCGGCTGCCGGTCGTATTCGTCTGTGAGAACAACCTCTACATGGAGTACACCGCGATTCATGATGTAACCGCGGTAGAGCATCCCGCGGCGGATCGCGCCGCTGCCTATGGACTCGAACGCATCATCGTGGACGGCAACGATGTATCAGAGATGTATCGGATCGCGCAGGCTCGTCTGACTCGAGCCCGCGATGGCTATGGGCCGTCGTTGATCGAGGCGCTCACCTATCGGCACAACGGGCACTCGCGGGCCGATCCTGGCAAATATCGACCGGATGCCGAGGTGGCGGCTTGGATGGAGCGAGATCCGATCCCCGCCTATCGCGAGCGCCTCGAACGTGAAGGGGTCACGACCCAGGCGCTCGACGCAATCGAGGAGCGCGTCAGTATCGCAGTTGATCGTGCCACTGAGAGTGCGAAGGCCTCGCCGCCTCCACCGGCGGAGGCGGCCTATCGGGATGTTTGGAGCGACGGAGGTTGGCAATGGCGGAGTTGAGCTACCGAGAGGCGGTCTACCGGGCTCTCGCTCAGGAGATGGAGCGTGATGATCGGGTGGTGTTCCTCGGCGAGGATGTGGCGCGTGCCGGCGGGGTGTTCAAAGCCACCTCTGGGCTGCTCGAGCGTTTTGGTCCCGAACGAGTGATCGATACGCCGATCTCCGAGCAGGCGATCCTGGGCACGCTCATGGGTGCAGCGATGACCGGACTGCGCCCCGTCGCTGAGATCATGTACTCCGACTTTTTCGGTGTCTGCTGGGACATTGTCGCTAACCAGATGGCAAAGACCCGTTACATGACCAATGGCCAGGTGTCGATGCCGGTCGTGATCCGGTCAGGCAATGGTGGTGGTTTGCGTTTTGGTGCTCAGCACTCCCAGTCGATCGAGAACTGGGCCATGGCGGTTCCGGGTCTCAAGGTGGCGTTGCCTTCGACTCCTCACGATCTCATCGGACTCTTCGCGGCGGCAGTACGTGACGACGATCCGGTGATCTTCCTGGAGTCAAAGTCCCTCTACGCAACCAAGGATGAGGTCGTCGATGGCGAGATCGTGGAGCCTCTGGGGCGTGCCCGGGTGGTGAGATCGGGAGCTGACGCCACGATCGTGACCATTGGCGCCATGGTGTATCGGGCCAAGGATGCGGCCGAGCGTCTCTCGCGCGAGTTTGGCATCGATTGCACGGTTATCGACCTGCGCACGTTGGTCCCTCTTGATGTCACGACCGTCCTGTCCTCGGTGGCGGCGACGTCGAGACTCTTCACCGTCGAGGAGAATCCTCAGCTGTGTGGTTGGGGTGCAGAGGTGGTATCGATCGTTGTTGACGAGGGTTTTTACACCCTCGATGGGCCTCCCGTTCGCATCAGTACCCCTCACATCCCACTGCCAGCGGCGGCAGAGCTCGAGGACCAGGTCATACCCTCGGTCGACCGCGTTGTCGAGATAATTATGAAGAGAATGGATTAGGACATGCATGTATCAGAGCTACCCAATGGAGTGCCGACGCGGATGTTGATTGGCGGCCTTTGGGTCGATGCGAAGGATGGCTCTTGCACCGAGGTCTTCGACCCGGCTACCACTGATGTGCTAGCGACCGTTCCGCTCGCAGGCGAGAGCGAGGCGATGGATGCGGTAGGCGTTGCCTATGAGGCGCAGCCTTCGTGGGAGCGAAGGGCGCCGAGAGAGCGGGCGGAGATCCTCCGCCGCTCCTACGAGCTCATGGTTGAGCGGGCGGAGGATATCGCCCGTGTCATCGTGCTCGAAAATGGCAAGGCACTCGTCGATGCCCGGGGAGAGGTCGCCTATGCGGCCGAGTTCTTTCGTTGGTATGCCGAGGAGGCGGTCCGCCAGTCGGGCACGATCCAGCGAGCTCCCAGCGGAGTGAACCAGATCTTGGTGCTTCGCCAGGCGATCGGTGTCGCGGTTCTGGTGACGCCGTGGAATTTTCCGGCCGCTATGGCGACGCGTAAGATCGCGCCTGCGCTGGCTGCGGGATGTTCGGTGATTCTCAAGCCGGCGACGGATACGCCACTGACCGCGTTACTGATCGCAAAGATCCTGGCGGACGCCGGCGTCCCAGATGGCGTGGTCAACGTCCTGCCCGCACGAGGGTCATCGAATATAGTCTCGATGATGCTTCACGATCCGCGAGTTCGCAAGCTCTCATTCACCGGTTCGACCGAGGTCGGGCGTAAGCTGCTCCATGAGGCAGCTGACACGATCATCAGCTCATCGATGGAGCTCGGTGGCAACGCGCCGTTCGTGGTGTTCGCGGATGCGGATCTCGATGCTGCTGTGGCCGGGGCGATGGTTGCAAAGATGCGCAATGGCGGTGAAGCCTGCACAGCGGCCAACCGATTTTATGTTGAGGCTCCGGTGGCCAAGGTGTTCAGCGAGAAGCTCGCGGCGGCCATGGGAGCACTCAAGGTAGGCCCCGGTCTCGAAGAGGGTACCGATGTCGGTCCACTGATCAACGCTGAGGCCCAGCACAAGGTAGAGAGCCTCGTGCAGGATGCTCTTGATCGAGGTGCTACCAGGTTGGAACAGGGAGAGCCGTATCAGGGGCGGGGGTATTTCGTCCGACCGCTGGTCCTGGACTCAGTCGATCCCGATTCGCAGCTGCTTGCTGAGGAGATCTTTGGACCAGTCGCGCCGGTCACGAGTTTTGAGGGCGAAGAGGAGGCGATTGCCCTCGCCAACGCAACGGAGTTCGGCTTGGTGTCGTACCTGTATACCCGTGATCTCGCGAGGGGACTGAGAGTTTCAGAGGCGCTCGAGGCGGGAATGATCGGCCTCAATCGGGGTCTCGTTTCTGATCCAGCGGCGCCGTTTGGTGGCGTCAAACAGAGCGGTTTGGGTCGCGAAGGAGGACACGAGGGCGTTCTCGAGTACACCGAGGCCAAGTATATCGCTACCTCGTGGAGCTCGCCGACATAGCCTCGTCGAGCCGGATTCAGGACCGTCGTCACCGCGTTCTCGGGTGTTGGGTAGAGATTGCAGCTTATCGGGTCCTGTCACTCACCGGTGATTGTGTTGCTTGGTGGCCGGCGTGTCATCACCGGGATGTGGAGGTTGGCAGCGACCCGGAGCGCCGGCAACGACTGCCAAGACCCGAGCGGGGCGCAGTCGGTCGTGTCGCCAGGACCGTAGGACGCCTTTTTCGCTGCTGATACACGGCGGGGCTGGTCGATGATCAGGGCAGGACTGAGTTACACTGGCCTCGTGGATGTGATGCGGAGTTGATGGTAACCAGGATGGGGCTGTATGGGGTTATGGGTGCGCCGATTCGAGATGCTCAGCGGGTTCTGGTAGCTGGAACGTCGGGTTCTGGAAAGTCGACGCTGTGTCGACGTTTGCACGAACGCCTCGAGCTCCCCTATGTCGAGCTCGACAGCCTCTATCACGGCCCGCACTGGAGCGAGCTTCCGACGTTCGAGAGCGATGTCGAACGTCTTATCACCGCGGATCGTTGGGTGCTCGAGTGGCAGTACGACCGAGTGAGGGAGCGGCTCCTAGAGCGTTGCGATCTGTTGATCTGGCTCGACTATCCAGCTCATGTCGTGATGTGGCGCGTCGTGGTGCGGACTATTCGCCGGGAGCTCTCCCAAGAGATGCTTTGGAACGGAAATACCGAACCCCCACTCTGGACGGTCATGACGAACCCGGAGCACATCATCAGGTGGGCGTGGCGTACTCACCGAGGGTATCCCAGACGTATCCGCCGGATCCTCGAGGAGCGTCCGAGACTCCGTCTCGTCTGGCTAAGAAGTCCACGCGAGTGTGATGCGCTGCTGGATCGGCTTCGCTGACGGAAGGCGGAGATCGCTAGGTCGTGGGTTCGAGACCACCCTCATAGGGCAGACCGAGTTCAGGTGCGCTGACGAGGGCCACGAACGGAATTGGCGAGACGACCGATGCCGCCGTCCCACCCCGGTCAACGATCGCCAGGGCCTGTACCACCGTTGCGCCCGTGGCCTGGACGGCCTCGATAGCGGCAAGGAGAGAGGTTCCGCGCGATGGCGTGTCCTCGACGACGCAGACGCGATCACTTTGATCGAGGGCGCCGGCGATACGACCACCTTGCCCGTACTCCTTGACCTCCTTTCGGACGGAGAAGGCGCCGATCGGGCGCCCCTCGGCCTGTCCGAGAGTGGCGGTGGCGAAGGCGACAGGGTCAGCCCCCATTGTGAGCCCACCAATGGCCGTCACTTCGTCGAGGAGGGCAACCAGGGAGAGCTGCGCCATACGGAAGAGGATCGGATGGCGGCAGATCGCACGTTTGGTGTCGATAAACCAGCTCGAGTGTCGACCGGATTTGAGCGTGAAGTCCCCGTAGGTGATGGCGTATTCTTTGATGCCAGCAATCAACTCGGCGCGTGCGGCCGCAAGGTGCGCAGTTGTCAACTCCACTGTGCCCTCTTGGTGCCCTCGCCTACTCGTCCGATCTCGATGGACCCAGGATACGACGACAGGACGGCTTCGACGTGTGCCGGGTCGACCACGAGTGCCATGCCGATGCCGAGGTTGAAGGTACTCCGCATCTCAGATAGGGGGATCTCCCCGTCGTGCATCAGATCGGTGAACACCTTTGGCCACTCCCAGGTGCTCGCGTCGATGTGGGCACTCAGACCATCGGGTATGACGCGGGCGAGATTGTGTACGATCCCACCACCAGTGGAGTGGCTTGCAGCGTGAAGGAGCGAGTTTGACGTCAACGTCAGGACGGTGGGGGCGTAGATGACTGAAGGTTCGATGAGCTGTTCGTACCGGAAGAGCTCCTCAGAACTGGCAACTCCGCCTCGTATGTGGTCCAGGAGTTCTGTATAGACCGCGCGAACGAGAGAGAAGCCGTTGGAACGCAGGTTCGGTGAGGGGAGCCCGATGACTCGGTCACCGACGCGTACGCGGTTGACACCGATCGCGGCTTGGGGATCCATGAGTCCGACGGCAAATCCGGCGAGATCGATCTGGTCTGGCGCCATCGTTCCTGGATGTTCAGCAATCTCCCCGCCGATGAGGGCGGTGTTGGTTGAGTGCAGCGCGGTTGCCATCGATGTCACCAAGGTTGCGATCAGCGATGGTTCGTTCTTGCCAACCGCAAGGTAGTCGAGAAAAAAGAGTGGGCGTGCTCCGGTGCAGACGAGGTCGTCGATGCACATTGCCACGAGGTCCTGGCCGATCCCCTCCCAGCGACCTGCGGCGCGGGCAACCTCGGTCTTGGTTCCAACGCCATCGGTCGTGGCGACGAGGATGCCTGAACCCTCATCGCCAAGACGGTAGAGACCACCAAATCCACCGATGTCAGAGAGTACCTGCGTGTTGTAGGTCGACCTCACGGCCGATGAGATTGCTCTCACCGCCTCTTCGGCGTTGACCAGGTCCACGCCAGCCTGCTGGTAGTCCACAGAGGTCCTTTCTAGAGCACCTGTTGGCCGGCGAGATGGGTGCTGAGTTCAACGGGATAGTTGCCCGTGAGACAAGCATCACAGAATCCCTCTGGCGTACCGATAGCCTTGCGGAGGTCTCCGAGCTGGAGGTAGGCGAGGCTGTCTGCTCCGAGCAGCTCGGTGATCTCTGCTACGTTGTGGTGGGCGGCGATGAGGTCGGGTCGATTCGGTGTGTCGATTCCATAGAAGCAGGGCCAGCGATAGGGTGGTGATGAGATGCGCAGGTGCACCTCGGTCGCCCCAGCTTGCTTGAGGAGTCGCACGATCGACTTGGTGGTAGAGCCACGCACAATCGAATCATCGACGACGACGACTCGTTTTCCACGAACATTCTCCTCGAGGACGTTGAGTTTTCTGCGGATCGCATCCTGGCGGCTCTTGACACCCGGGTTGATGAAGGTTCTTCCGATGTAGCGGTTCTTGACCAACCCTTGCCCGTAGGGAATGCCCGACGCCAGTGCGTATCCTTCAGCTGCGGGAACTCCAGAGTCCGGAACGCCCATCACCATGTCGGCGTTCACGGGGAGCGTGTGCGCGAGGTACTCACCCATCGCCCTGCGGGTGCCGTGGACCTCCTTCCCAAGAAGTTTGGTGTCGGGACGAGCGAAGTACACAAACTCGAAGATGCACAGGTGCGACGGCTGGGGCTCTGGGCACGGGAAACTGTGCATACCATCACCGTCGATGATCACGATCTCGCCAGGCTCGATCTCCCGGACGAACTGGGCACCAATAACGTCGAGGGCGGGGGACTCCGACGCTATCACCCAACCGTTCGGAGCGATCGTGCCGAGACACAGGGGACGGAAGCCATCATGGTCGCGCGCGCCAATGATCCGATCACCGTCGAGCATGGCAAGAGAGTAGGCTCCGCGGAGCTCATCGAGGGCGGCTCGCACGGCCGTCGCATAGTCGTGAACAGTCATTGGCTTGGATCGGGCCACCGAGACGGAGACGAGTTGGGCAATGAGCTCGGTATCGGATGGTTGGGCTGCGATGGTGTCGTAGAGCCGGTCCGCGAGATCTTGCGAGTTGGTGAGGTTGCCGTTATGGGCAACCGCGACACCGTATTCACCGCTCGCTCGAAAGATGGGCTGCGCGTTGTGCCAGCTGCGATCCCCTGCGGTGGCGTATCTGGTGTGCCCGATCGCCATGTCGCCGGGCAGCGATGCCAGCGTGGATTCGTCAAAGACTGCACTCACGAGGCCGAGATTTTTGACCACGGTCACCTCGCCGTGGTCGGCGACCGCCATGCCCGCAGACTCCTGTCCACGGTGTTGTAGCGCGTAGATGCCATCGAAGGTCAGATAGGAGACGGCCTCATTCGGCAACGAGATGCCAAAGACCCCACAAGCCTCCTCCGGATGATCATGCGCCCAAGGGTCATGCTCCGGATGGTTGTTCTGAGGATCTTCGATCACGGTATAGTAAGCCTACCATGTCTTGGGGCGCTGACGATGGCTCGAGGTACTTTCTCGATGCTTCGATGCTGGATCGGTCGGTCGCGTCCACGTGATGGAGGCGAGCCCGGCAAACCCCAACCGAAGCAGCGCACTCGCCAGGCCGGGGAGATCCAGCCATGTACCAGAGAGCCTTGGTCGAGGGGGCTAGGCTCCTTAGCCATGTCAGCTCTTTGCGATCTGCACCTGCACTCGGACGCCTCCGATGGATCGGTCACTCCGGCTCAGCTTGCCCGCGAGCTCGGCCATGTCCATCTTGGGGTCCTGACCGATCACGACACGCTCGCGGGTACGAGCACCTTTATCGGCGCGCTCGACTCCGACCTTCGGCCGCCCGAGGGTGTCGAGCTGTCGCTCAACTGGTCAGGTGGTACCTTTCACCTGCTGGTCTATGGCCACTCGATCGTCACGAGCGAACTCGCTGCGATGATTGACCAGCTGGCACTTGCGCGTCGGGATCGGAACCTTGAGCTGCTCGATCGGGCTCAGCAGCTGGGCCTCGCCATCTCGGAGGCTGAGGTGCTCGAGGCGGCGGGAGCCAAGGACCTTCTGGCCAAAAGCGTTGGGCGCCCGCATTTCGCCAAGGTTCTTCTCGATCGTGGTTATGTGGAGAGCATTCAAGACGCCTTTGACCGCTACCTCGCCAAGGGACGACCGCTATACAGCCCAAAGACGCTCTTTGGAATCGAAGAGATCGGTCCCATGTGCGCTGAGCTCGGTCTGGTGGCGGTGCTTGCTCATCCTCTCACGCTCGGGGTGCCGGCCTCCTCACTGGGTGCGACGTTGCGGACATTCAAGCGGATGGGCTTGGCCGGTGTCGAGTGTCTGTACGCCAGCTACGACCCCCGACAGCGTGCCCAACTGGTGGAGATAGCCCAAGAGTTGGGCCTGCTCGTCACCGGAGGCTCGGACTTTCACGGTAGCTTCAAACCCGGGCTGGCACCGGTGACGGGCTATGGCGACCTCAGGGTCGGTGCCGAGATTGGCGACAGGCTGATGATGCGGCTCTCTCAAGGATGAGTTTTTGCTTGCTGTCGTGCGAGGCAGCGGCGGTCTTGTATACTGGTCTACCTGCAAGCGATTGCGAAGGGACCCGTGGTGCAGCTCGGAGTGCACGCCGGCCTGTCAAGCCGGAGGTCGCGGGTTCAAATCCCGTCGGGTCCGCCACAATCGTTCGTTGCGGTCGGATAGCTCAGCAGGTAGAGCGCACGCCTGAAAAGCGTGAGGTCACCGGATCGACACCGGTTCCGACCACCAGAAGCGCGCGGGCCATCCGCCTCCGGTGCAGCGTCGCGCCGTCGTCAGCGCACCAAGAGATGAGCGTACCCCCAACGGGATTTGAACCCGTGTCGCCGCCGTGAAAGGGCGGTGTCCTAGGCCGCTAGACGATGGGGGCTTGGGACCAAATCACTTTAGTCGGAGGTCGCGAATCTCCAGGTTGTGCCGTCAGTGGTATCCTCCAAGACGATGCCGCGATCGGCCACTCCATTGCGGATTCGATCCGACATTGCGAAGTCTTTTTCGGCGCGCGCCTGCGTTCGGAGCTCAATGATGAACTCAACGAGTGGGCCGACGATCGCCTGTCGGTCGACGAAACCGTCGCGTAGGGCATCGTCGAGCTCCCCGATCATCGTGAGTGCCTGGTCGGTATGTTGCGCAGAGACGACCGAGGCGAGCACCTGCATGGCATCCTCCACGTCGTACTTGTCCAGTGCCGACCGAAAACGCTCGACCCCAGACACGTTGGGTTGTCCCAAAGGTGTCGTCGGCGGTCGGTGCTCCGTCACATGGCCTCGCGAAAGCTCGAGCGCGCCAAGGTCAAGAACTGAGCCTGCGGGAAACTCCTTGGTGTTGCCGGCATGTCGGATCGAGAGAGCCCCCTTGCCGAGTACCTCTACTCGACCATCTTCATCGAAGGTGACGCAGGTATGCTCGTCGATCCCGATGATCGGGACCCCGGTGGGAAGCTGCGCCTCGAGCAGCCGGAGACGACGGTCGCCGATGTAGCAAAAACGGGTATCGTGTGTTGCGCCTTCATGGTTGTCAAAGTGAGGTACGACGGCGGCGGTAATGCCAAAGGCGCCGAGAAGATCGAGACCGTCCCACCAGACCGGGTCCTCTCCTGCCTTGTAAATCTCGTAGACTGGGATCGACCACCGTCCGGCCGTGACGGCGGCGGCGCTTGCGAAGCAGAGCGTGGCCTTGCGACTGAGCTGGTTGCGCAGGATCTCGGCTGCGCCGACCTGTTGGAGATTACCCAGGGCGTAGCTTGGACTGCCGGGGCCAGCGAAGATGTAATTCGCAGATTCCAACGCACGACGGAACCGCGCAATCTCGAGTGCCGAGGCGTCCTTTGCCCTGCGCAGCGACGCGACCGTGAGGTTGGCCGAGAGGCTATCGGCGAAGAAGGTCTGCGCTTTTTCCGTCAACTCATCGGCGTTCTCTTGAAATCCGTAGGTGGTATCGATGAGCACCGGTCGAGGCTCTCCTTCGAGGGAGTTGAGGAGGGATCGATGAACCTTTACCATCGCTGGCGCAGTCTCACCTGAGCCCATGAGTGCAATACGAGCTGTCAATGTGGGTACCTTCCCCATAGTGGCGTTGCGACTACCTTAACGATTTTGCACGACGTCTCATTCCAGGCAACGGCCGAGTGACCCTTTGCACTTGTGCTAGCGCTGATTGTCCGAGCCAGTGTTTAAAAGGGCCAACGACGCACGTTGCGTCCTCGTCCTCTGGACCTCGAATTCGGTCTTAGGAGGATGAGTAATGTCCATAACCGTCACGCTGCTTGAAGATGCGCTGCGTTCGCTCGCCCTCGAAGGCGAGTGGGAGCGATACCTCAAGGTCCAATCTCGATTTCGCACCTATAGTGCTCGCAACACGCTGCTGATTGCTCAACAGTGTCCCGAGGCCACCCGTGTGGCAGGGTACCGAACCTGGCAGTCGCTGAACCGACAGGTTATCAAAGGATCCCGTGCCATCCGAATTGTGGCTCCGAGCGAGCGCCAAGACGGCTCCGTCAAGTACCGCACGGTACCCGTGTTTGATATCAGCCAGACCTACGGTGCTGAGCTGCCCGTCACACCACAGCTGTTGGAGGGTGACGATCCGGCCGGACTCTTTGGAGCACTGGTCGAGGTTGCGAGTACCCACCTGTTCTTCACCGACCTTGGAGAGCTCCCGGACGGGGTCAACGGGCTTTGTTCGCACACCGATCGCACGATCGTTGTCTCAGATGTCCTTTCTGCTCGCCATCGGGCCAAGACCCTGGCTCACGAGTTGGGACATGTGATCCTCCACGGGGTGACCGGGGTCCCGCGTCCGGTCGCTGAGTTCGAGGCAGAGTCGGTCGCCTATCTCGTCTGCGCCCACTTTGGAATCGAGACTGGTGATTACACCTTTAGCTACATTCTGCAGTGGGCGGGGGGTCCACAACGCGCACGTGAGTCCATCATCGCCTGCGGTGATCGGATCCGAAGTGCTGCCGAGCTGCTCGTGAGCGAGGCCGAGTCAGCGATCCACTGCACCGTCGCCTGAGGTGCCAGCTGCGAGTTCCCACACATCTGAACCCCGAGGGATCTTCGCACCCGATCGAGCGCTGACGCGAGACTGGCCCGGCAGGTCTACGCCTGTGGGCGCATATCCTTGCGCCAGAGCGAGCGGGCCAGGATCTTTGAGTCGTCTACCCGAAAGGCGTACTTGCCGGCTACCTCGCGCACCTCGGCCATGAGGCCGTCCGATAGCGTGGTTGGGTTGAGGCCGAGC